>NZ_JBVHQD010000010.1:0-77302 GCF_055567595.1 Streptomyces sp. NPDC026515 | reverse complement strand
GCGGCAACAGAAACGGCAAGGAGCGGGGAGAGGCAGCCAAACGGGACCCTGGCGGACGTCCAGTGGACTTCCGCCGGGGTCCTGCCCCTGTCCACGGTGTCGGCCAGCGCCGCCGGGAAGCCGGGGACGAGCCCCACCGCGAGGGCGCCGGCCAGCAGCGCGGCGGGGACCGCGGTCATCGTGGCCGGGATCCGCCCGAGACGGCCCTCGGTCTCGGGCTCCTCGTCGGCTCCGGAGGTCTCGTACGCGTCGCCCTTGGGCGGCCGGTCCCCGAGGCCGAGGAAGACCCGGGCGGCGACCCGCAGCACCGCCCCCGCGGTCACCGCCGACACGACGACGTAGAGCACGGTCAGCGGAGCGCCCACCGCTTCCTCGGCGACCGACTTGCCGAGCGCGGTGCCGAACGGCGGCAGCCCCGCGAGGGCCAGCGCCCCGATGGTGAACAGGACGCCCACTGTGCGCAGTTCCCGGGCCCGGCCGTGCAGCGCGCGTTCGTCGACGTTGCCGTAGCGGTCCAGGAGGATCCCGGCACAGGCGAAGAGGGCGGCCTTCACCCCGGCGTGCCCGACCAGGTAGAGGGCGACCCCGGAGTCGCCCGCCGGGGTCAGGACGCCGAGGCCGACGAGGAACAGTCCGGTGTGGGCGATGGTGGAGTTGGCCAGCAGCCGTTTGACGTGCCGCTGATGCCAGCACATGAACGCGCCCAGTACGGCCGTGAGCGTGCCGAGGACGACCAGCGCCCGTTCCAGGTCGGCGGCCGGGATGCCGCCGGGTCCGGCGAAGACCGTGCCGTACACCCGCCACACGCCGTAGGCGCCGAGTTCGACCATCACTCCGGACAGGAGCATGCAGACCGGGGTCGGGGCGACGGCGTGCGCGTCCGGGAGCCAGAAGTGGAAGGGCACGGCGGCCGACTTGACCAGCAGCGCGGTGAGCACCAGCACGAAGGCGGCCAGGACCAGCGCGTCCGGACGGCCGTGCGCGTCCAGGCCGTGGCCGATCCTCGCCATGCCCAGTTCGCCGGTGCGGGCGTACAGCAGGCCGATGCCCGTCAGCATGGCGTAGGCCCCGAGGGAGTTGACCACGCCGAAGGTCAGCGCCCCCTGCACGGCCTTCGCCTCGTCGATGCGGTAGCCGGTCAGCGCGTAGGCGACGACGCTCATCAGCTCGAAGAAGACGAACGCGTTGAACAGGTCGCCCGCGAGGGTGAAGCCGCACATCCCGGCCTGGAAGACCAGCATCAGCGCCGGGAAGGAGCCCGCGTGCCGGCGGGGCGGCTCCGCGAAGTAGCGCCAGGAATAGACGAGTGCGGCCAGGGTCAGCAGCGAGGCGAGGGCGGCCATGCCGAGCGCGGGACCGTCTCCGGTCAGGACGATCCCGACGCTCTCCCCGCCGACGGGACGCCATCCGCCGGCCCACTCGACCAGCGGGGGCGCGGAGTGGAGCAGCAGGACCAGGGCGAGGGCGCAGGTGCCGGCGCACACCGCGCAGGCGAAGCTCTCGGCGAGGACCCGGTGCAGCCGGCGGCCGCCGGCCACCAGCAGGGTGGCGCCGAGCAGCGGGACGGCCACGAGCAGGGGCAGCAGGTGGTGCATCAGCCGCGCAGCTCCGTCAGTTCGTCCGGGTCGACCGTGCCGTGCCGCTTGGCGATCTGCAGGACCAGCGCGAGCAGCAGCGCGGTGACGGTCGCACCGACGACCACGTCGGTCAGGGCGAGGGCCTGCACCACCGGGTCGACCAGCGGCCGGGTGCCGGGCCTGAGATCGGAGAAGACGGGCGCGGTGCCGCCGTCGCGGTAACCGACCGCCAGCAGCAGGACGTACGTCGAGGACTGGACGACGGCCAGACACCCGACCGCGTGGATCAGGTTCCGGCTGGTGGCCAGACCGTAACAGCCGGCCAGGAAGATCCAGACGGCTGTCAGATAGGGGAAGACGTGTATCACCGGCGGCTCAACTCCCGTTCTCGTCCTCGATCTCGACGGCCTGGTCGAGGAAGCCGGCGAGCAGGACGACCACCGCGCTCGCCACCTCCATGCCGACGGCCGCGTTCAGCAGGGGGACCATTCCGCCGGAGGACAGCGTGTTGAACGTCCCGTACGGCAGCAGCGTGTTGACGAGGAACGCGGTGCCGGCCAGCAGCCCGGACAGGCCCAGCACCAGGTAGGCGCAGGCGGCCAGGGAGTCGGCGACCTCGAGGACGCCGATCGGGCGGACGCGCTCCAGGGCGTGGTAGTCGGCGCCGAGATAGAGCAGGTGCAGGGCGGTCGCGGCGACGACCCCGCCCTGGAAGCCGCCGCCGGGGCTGAGCTGGCCGTGCGCGATGATGTACAGGCCGGTGACCAGGGCGACCGGAAGCACCAGCAGGGCGTACCGGCGGACGGGGCGGGCGACTTCGGCGGGCCGCGGACGGGCCCGGTGCTCGTCGCGGGTCTGGCGCAGCAGGACCACGCAGCCGAGGACGGCCGCGAAGAGGATGCTCATCTCGCCGAGGGTGTCGTAGGCGCGCTGGTCGAAGTTGACGGAGGAGATGACGTTGGCGGTGTGCCGGGCCAGGGAGGCCCGGACGGCGCGGTCGCCGTAGGGGTGGCTGCGGCCGCCGAAGGACGGCAGGTCGAAACAGGCCGCCACCAGCAGGGCGGCGAGACCCGTGCCGCCGACGGCCAGCAGCCACAGCCGCAGGCGCCCGGTCACCTGTCGTCCGCCTTGCCGCGCCGCTTCACCTTGCGGACCGACAGCATGATCAGCAGCGGGGTGAGCGCGGAGCCCACGGCGAGCTGGGAGAGGCCGACGTCCGGGGCCTGGAGGACGGTGAACAGCGCGCCCAGGATCAGGCCGAGCAGGGACAGGACCAGGGCCTGGCGGGCCGGGTCCCGGGTCGCCACCGCCACGGTCGCCGAGGCCGCCGTCAGCAGCAGCGCGACGACGATCACCGCGTCAGCCACCGCGCACCCCCCGGAATCCGCCGGACAGCGCGCGGGAGGCGACCACATTGCCGCCGATCAGCAGCGCCCCGGTCACCAGCAGCTTCACCGTCGCCCGCCCCGGTCCGGTCACCGCGCACAGCACGAGGACGACCAGCGCGCCGATCCCGGCCGCCGTCCAGGTCAGGCTCCAGGCGGCGGGCCGCTCGTCCGCCAGGTCGTCCGCGAGCAGCCGGGCGAAGACCAGGGTGCCGACCGGTCCCAGCAGCGCCAGCAGCAGCGCGAGATCGACGTAGGACGTGCGGCCGTAGCCCTGGGCGAGCAGCAACAGGCTGGGGCAGACCGCGGAGGTGGCGAGGTTCTGGGCGGCCACCCGGCGGCCGAGCGGGCCGGTGGCCACCGCCCACAGGGCGCTGCCCGCTCCCCCGGCCAGCAGCACGGTCGCGGCCACGATCCAGCCGTTCACCGCCAGCTCACCGCCTGTCGCCCGGCTCGGGCGGCCAGGGCGCCGACGGCCGCCGCGCTCGCGCCGACGATCCGCTCCAGGGTGTCGACGGTGCCGATGAACACCAGCCAGAGCAGGGCCAGCGCGGCCCACCAGCCGAGCAGTTCAGCCGTGGCGACGAACGCCGTACGTCCGGTCATACGCCACCTCCTTGGGCCACTTTGCGACGCTGTGCCCGTTTCGCCGCCTCTCGCATCCAAGCACCGCCTCCGTCGCGGGGAGGGGCGGCACGCGGGAACGGCTCCGGAGTGCCCGGCGAGCGCCGGCGGAAACCTCGGGTGCGTCCCGGCCGCCGCCACGGCGGCGGGTGTCCGCGGGCGGTTCCGGGGTAACTGGGTCAGCACGCCGGACTGTTGACTAGTGGAGGACCTCATGGCCAGTGCCGCTTCGCGCCTGCGCACGACCAGAGCCGAGAAGAACGGCAGGACGAACACGGACAGGAACACCGGAAAACAGCCCGGAGTGCTGACCAAGGCCGCCCGCGCCGTCGGCGTCCGCCGCGCCGGGCCGGACGCCCCCGCGAAGACCGGCACCGCCAAGACCGCGGGCGCCGGGAAGAAGGGCCGCCTCGGCAGGGCGGGGCGTACCGGCAGGACAAACGGCGCGGGAAAGGCCGGCCGGACCGCCAGGACCACCGGCACCGGACGCCATCCGCTCCCGCTGCCGTTGCGGATCCTGGCCATGCTGTTCGCGTTCGCGGCGATGGTGGCGTTCGCCGTCGTACTGGCCCGGCTGACGCTGGATCCGTCCCCGGCCTCCGTGTCGATCGCGCACACCAATCTGCATCCCGGCGAGTCCCTCAAGATCTATCTGGACCAGCCGGCCCTCCGGGACGCGGTCAAGCAGATCGGCGGGAACATCCTGCTCGGCGTGCCGTTCGGGATCATCGTGCCGGTCCTCGTGCCACGCGCCCGGGGCTTCTTCGGGGTGCTGCTGCTGACCGCGTTCGTGATGCTGATGGTCGAGACGGCGCAGGGTCTGCTGGTCGAGGGGCGCGCCTTCGACGTGGACGACGTCATCCTCAACACCTCGGGGGCGCTGATCGGCTGGCTGCTGGTGGGCCGGCGGCTCGGCCGGGCGGTGCACGCGCGCAAGCCGAAGAAGCAGCGGGCCTGACACTGGTCCGTACCAAGGTATTGACGGGGTACTTATCTCAACTCTTAAATCAACAGGCGACGCCTTCACCCCCCACCTCGGCCGGATGCCACCCCGCGTCCGACCGCCGTACGGAAGGAAGAGCCGTGGCCTCCCCACGACTGCTCCGCAGCTGCCTGTTCGCCGCCCTGTCCGCCGCGCTCGTCGGATCCGTCGCGGTCGGCCCCGCGCACCGGGCCGAGGCCGCCGACGCCGGTGCGGCCGCCGTGTCCTTCTCCGACACCTTCGACGGTCCCGCCGGTTCGGCGGTCAACTCCTCGAAGTGGACCCAGGAGACCGGCGACAACGTCAACAACCACGAGCGGGAGTACTACACCTCCGGCACCAACAACGCGGCCCTCGACGGCCAGGGTCACCTGGTCATCACGGCCAAGAAGGAGAACCCCGCCAACTACCAGTGCTGGTACGGCACTTGCCAGTACACCTCGGCCCGGATGAACACCTCGGGCAAGTTCAGCGCCCAGTACGGGCACGTCGAGGCCCGGATGAAGATCCCGCGCGGGCAGGGCATGTGGCCCGCGTTCTGGATGCTGGGCACCGACATCGGACAGGTCGGCTGGCCCGACTCCGGTGAGATCGACGTGATGGAGAACGTCGGTTTCGAGCCCTCGACCGTGCACGGCACCATCCACGGTCCCGGCTACTCCGGCTCGGCCGGGATAGGCGCCGGCTACACGCTCCCGAACGGCCAGGCCTTCGCGGACGCCTTCCACACCTTCGCCGTCGACTGGGCACCCAACAAGATCACCTGGTCGGTCGACGGGGTCGCCTACCAGACCCGCACGCCCGCCGACGTGGGCGGCAACACCTGGGCGTTCAACAAGCCGTTCTTCCTCATCCTCAACCTGGCCGTCGGCGGCTACTGGCCGGGCGACCCCAACAGCTCCACGGCGTTCCCGGCACAGCTGGTCGTGGACTCGGTGTCGGTGACGACGAGTGACACCGCGGCCGGCGTCGCGATCAAGGGCCTGGCGGGCAAGTGCGTGGACGTGGCCGGGGCGAACTCCGCCAACGGCACGCCCGTGCAGCTCTACGACTGCAACGGCTCCGCCGCCCAGCAGTGGACCGTGGGCAGCGACGGCACCATCCGCGCCCTGGGCAAGTGCCTGGACGTCACCAGCGGCGGTACGGCGGACGGGACGACGGTCCAGCTCTACGACTGCAACGGCAGCGCCGCCCAGAAGTGGGCCGTCTCCGCGGCGCACGACATCGTGAACCCACAGGCGGACAAGTGCCTGGACGTCACCGGCAACAACTCGGCCAACGGCACCCGGCTGCAGATCTGGACCTGCTCCGGCGGCGCCAACCAGAAGTGGACCGTCGGCTGAGGCTGGCCCGCCGCCCCGCCACTAGGGCCCGTCCGGCGGACGGGCCCTAGTGGCGGGGCACCCAGGTGAACTTGTCCCCGCCCACCCAGCAGACCACGGCCGGGTCGTCCAGGTCGTGGACCGTGATGCCGTGGGTCGCGGCGACCGCCAGCACCTCGGTGATGTCCCGTGCCTCACCGACCACCTCACCGTCGATCTCCACGATGCGGAAGGGCGGGCTGCCCGGCTTGCCGGTCATGACCCCGAGCACCAGGATCCGCGGCTGGGAGATGAACGGGCTCGCTATCTCGGTCATGCAATCGAGGGTAGATCTCCCCGGGCGGATGTGACTTGCCTGAGTCACCCTGACGGTGGAGGTGGCCATGGGACCCGTCGAGGCGCTGGAACGGATCGCCTTCCTGCTGGAACGGTCCCTGGCACCGGCCTACCGGGTGCGCGCCTTCCGCACCGCCGCACGGGTCCTGGCCTCCCTGCCCGCCGGGGAGATCGCCGAGCGGGCCGCGGCCGGCACCCTGGAGTCGCTGCGGGGCGTGGGCCCGAAGACGGCCCAGGTGGTCCGGGAATCCCTCACGGGAGATTTGCCCGGATATTTGCGCACGCTTGAGGAAGAGACGGGAGAACCGGCGGCCGACGGGGGCTCCCGGCTGCGGGAGCTGCTGCGCGGGGACTGTCATCTGCACTCGGACTGGTCCGACGGCGGCAGCCCGATCGAGGAGATGGGCCGCACCGCCGCCACGCTCGGGCACGCGTGGGCGGTGCTCACCGACCACTCGCCCCGGCTCACGGTGGCCCGCGGCCTGTCCCCGCAGCGGCTGCGCGAGCAGCTGGCGGTGGTGGCGGGGCTGAACGCCTCCTGGGCGCCGTTCCGGCTGCTCACCGGCATCGAGTGCGACATCCTGGAGGACGGTTCGCTGGACCAGGAACCGGAGCTGCTGGAGCGGCTCGACGTGGTCGTCGTCTCCGTCCACTCCAAGCTGCGGATGGACGCCCGCTCGATGACCCGGCGCCTGGTGCGGGCCGTGAGCGATCCGCACGCGGACGTCCTCGGCCACTGCACGGGCCGTCTCGTCACCGGACGGGGGCGGCCGGAGTCGGAGTTCGACGCGGACGAGGTGTTCGCCGCCTGCGCCGCGTCGGACACGGCCGTGGAGATCAACAGCCGCCCCGAGCGCCTGGACCCGCCCCGCCGGCTGCTGCGCCGGGCCGTCGAGGCGGGAGTGCTGTTCTCGATCGACTCCGACGCCCACGCGCCCGGCCAGCTGGACTGGCAGATCCTCGGCTGTGCCCGGGCCGAGGAGTGCGGGGTGTCCGCCGACCGGGTGGTGAACACCTGGCCGGTGGAACGGCTCCTGGCCTGGACCGGGACCGGGTGACCCGCGTCACTCCGGGGTCCGGAACAGCCCGGGGTGGTTGTCCGTTGAACCAGCCGTGGGTGCCGACGGGACAGTGTCCCCGGGCCTCAACTCCCGCCCACGGGGACGATCGTTCGGCTGAAGCCCTGTGGAGCGCCTCGCCGCGAGGCGACCGCCGTCCGTGCCCACCACCTGACCGCCCCGGCCGCGAATCCCCCGTCGCGGCCGGGGCTTTCCGCTGCCCGGGAGGCGGTTCCCGGGCGCCGGGACCTCCGCTTGACTTCGAGCGCACTCCAATTCGTAGCGTTCACGCCATGAGCGCTACGACTGAGCAGCACAAGATCGGTTCCGGGTTCGGCGCGGACAGCACCGCCGACGACGTCCTGGCGGGCCTCGACCTCGGTGGCCGGCTCGCGATCGTCACCGGCGGCTACTCCGGGCTCGGGCTGGAGACCACCAGGGCGCTGACCAAGGCGGGCGCCCGCGTCGTCGTCCCCGCGCGGCGCCCCGAGGCGGCCCGGGAGGCGCTCGCCGGCCTGGACGCCGTCGAGGTGGACGAGCTGGACCTCGGCGACCTGGACAGCGTGGGTGCCTTCGCCGAGCGGTTCCTGGCCTCCGGCCGGACGGTCGACTTCATGATCGACAACGCGGGCGTCATGGCCTGCCCCGAGACCCGGGTAGGACCGGGCTGGGAGGCCCAGTTCGCCACCAATCACCTGGGGCACTTCGCCCTGGTCAACCGGCTCTGGCCGGCCCTGGAACCGGGCGGCGCCCGGGTGGTGTCGGTCTCCTCGCGGGCCCACCACTTCGCCGGGATGCGCTGGGACGACGTCCAGTGGCGGCACGGCTACGACAAGTGGCAGGCATACGGCCAGGCCAAGACCGCGAACGTGCTGTTCGCCGTCCACCTGGACCGGCTCGGCCGGGACGCGGGGGTACGGGCCTTCGCCCTGCACCCGGGCGGCATCATGACACCCCTCCAGCGGCACATCCCGCGCGAGGAGATGGTCGAGCGCGGCTGGATCGACGAGCAGGGCACCGTGCTGAACCCGCAGGGCTTCAAGACCCCGCCGCAGGGTGCGGCCACCCAGACCTGGGCGGCCACCTCCCCGCAGCTGGCGGACCTCGGCGGGGTGTACCTGGAGGACTGCGACATCGCCGAGCCCGCCGTGGAGGGCGCGTCGACCGGTGTCAAGGACTGGGCGATCGACCCCGTACAGGCCGCACGGCTCTGGGACCTGTCGGCGGAACTGACGGGCGTGAACGCGTTCGCCTGACACACCGCCGGCACGCCCGGCGCTCAGGCCGAGGGTTCCTCCGGCAGCGGCTCGTCGGGCTGCACCACTCCCGGGCGAGGGGCGCCCCGCAGGCCCGTGCCCGCCTCGTCGGTCTCGGGCAGGCCCGCGTCCTCGTGGGCGTCCGGGTGACTGCCCTCGGCCGCGTCCCACGGGTCCCGGTCATCGGGCCGGGCCTGCTGGTCCGGCATGTCGCGGGGTACGGGCCCCCCGCCCTGCTGGTCACTCATGGCTGCGCCCCTCGAGGTCGGATCGGTGCGGGCGGTACGCGGGTACCTCGCCCGGGAGCCGTGAAACCGGGGGTGCTCAGCGCGGAGTGCGCTCCTCCAGGGCCATGCGCCAGGCGGGCAGGCGGTCCTCGGTCGCCGGTTCGGCGCGGCGGCCGCCACGGCTGAAGAAGTCGGCGAGGGGCAGGATCGCGGCCCCGACGGTGACCGCGTCCGGCCCGAGCCGGCCGAGGTCGATGGTGACCTGCTCGGCGGGGTGGCGCAGCGCGTACGTGGTCGCGTACCGGCGTACGGCGGGCAGGAAGCGGGCGCCCAGCTGGAGCCCGGCCCAGCCGCCGATCAGGATCCGCTCGGGCTGGAAGAGGTTGATCAGGTCGGAGAGGCCTGCGCCCAGGTACTCCGCGGTCTCCTCCAGGACGGCGAGGGCGACCGGATCGGGCTCGGTGTCCTCGGACGGGTAGGCGGCGGCGAGCATCGCGGTCAGCGCCGTCTCCTCGTCGGTGCCCTCGGCCGGACGGCCGCCCTCCTCGCGCCAGCGGGCCAGCAGCGACTCTGCGCCCGCATACGCCTCCAGGCAGCCGAGTGCGCCACAGCGGCAGCGCCGCCCCCGCACCCGTACCGTCAGATGGCCCCACTCGACGGCCCGGCCGTGCTCCACCTCGGCGGTGACCAGACAGGCGCCGACGCCGGAGCCGAACAGCACCACGACCGCGTTGTCCGCGCCGCGCCCGGCGCCGAACCACATCTCGGCCTGCCCCAGCGTCTTGGCGCCGTTGTCGATGAAGTACCGGACGGATTCAGGGAGTTGACAGCCGGTGCGGAGCAGCTCCTCCAGCGGGACGGCGTCCCAGCCGATGGTCTGACCGTGCACCAGGGCACCCCGGTCCGCGGTGTGCTCGACGATGCCGGGGACGCCGACACCGACACCGAGCAGCAGCTCGGGCGACGCGCCCTCGGTCGCGAGGACCTCCGCGATGCCGTCCCGGATGTGCCCGACGATCACCTCGACGTCATAGCCCTGCTGCGTCAGCGGGCGCTCGACGCGGGCGAGTTCGGTGAGGGTGAGGTCGAACAGCTCGACCCGGACGCGGGTCTCGCCGACGTCGACGCCGATCATGTGGCCGCTGTGCGGGGCCACGCGCAGCAGGGTGCGGGGCCGGCCGCCGTCGGAGTCGACGCTGCCGGCCTCCTCGACCAGGCCGTCGGCGACCAGGTCGGCCACCACGTTGCTCACCGAGCCGGAGCTCAGGCCGGTGGCGGGGCCGAGCTCGAAGCGGCTGAGGGGGCCGTCGAAATACAGTCGCTGGAGCACGGCCGTGCGGTTGGCCCTCCTGAGGTCGCGTACCGTGCGCCCGTTCCGCCCCGCCATGTGGCTCCCTTCACGAACCCTTCCCGACCTGCAACATACTCCTTCGAGAGGGCGGAAGCGATATTTTCCCAACCCTTAGTTCACGCTGTGAGCTAAGGAGGGGGCGACGGCGGATCCCACCGTGGGGGGTGCGGGTCGCGCGCGGGCCACGGGTCCGGCCCGGCGGCTCGCGCAGTTCCCCGCGTCCCTGACGGGGCGCCGCGGGCGGCGGCGTCGATCAGCTCCACGCGTGTACATCCTCCACAAAACGGCCTTCCGCCACCAGGCAGTTCAGCCAATCGACGGAATTTTCCCCGGGGACGCGGGCGCGGAACACCTCCGGGATACGTCAACCCGCACCCCCGGTGGCGACAGGGTGCTGGACGAACGTGCCGGCCGTGCTGAAGGCCGGGCGCAGCGATCCGGCTCCGGCGGTCTCGGCGCCGCGGAGCCCCTCGGCGCGCGGGAAGTCGGCCTCGGCGGCGTCGCAGCCGAAGCAGCAGAGCGCGGGCGGGAGTTCTGCGCCCGCCGCGAGTACGGCCGTCCGGTCGGCGACGGCATCCCGGAGGGGTGCCAGGCGCGTGCCCGCGGCGATCACGACGGCCGGTCGGCAGCCGTCGATCCGGAAGGCCTCCCGGCAGGGCTGGACACGGGCCTACAGCGGTTCGCCGGGGCGGAGCCCCGCGAGGGCCGGATCCGGTGCCGCGGTAGGCGCCCCTGCCCAAGCCGGCGGGGGCCTCCGGCGGGGAGTTCATCAGGTCTGCGTGGCGGGGGCCGGCGGCCGGGGACGAGGAGACCGAGTGGTGGCGCGGTGTCAGCGGGGTCAGGAGGTCGGCAGGCGCGGCCGGCGTCACGTACCACCTGCGCCGCCTGTCAGCCCGCTGTTCCGCGGTCCACCGCACCGAACCCGGTCGCCCGCGCCTACGCCTTGGGGGTGCCGCCCCCCGGCGTCCGGCGACCCGGACCGGCGGAGCAGGCCGTGCCGGCGCCTTCCGGGGCGCCGAAGCGCGCGAGGGTGTGCCAGACCATCTTGAGGTCCTGGATCGGGTACCGGCCGGTGCGGGCCGCGTCGCCGATGATCCGGGGGTCCACGACGCCCTTCTCGGCGATCCGGGCGCCGAGCGCGGCGTACTGCGGGCCCCGGTAGTCCGCCCGGCGGCGGAGGTCGGGCACGGTGAGCCGGTAGCCGGGGTGCCATTCGACCGGGAAGGGCAGTCGCCGGGCCGCCGATTCCACGGGGGTCCCCCGGTAGGAGGCGTCCAGCACCAGGGCGGCCACGTCCCGGTCGAGCCGTACCCCGCCGTGCACCTGTGTCTCGATGTAGTCGTTGAGGGCGTCCTGCTCGTCCGCCTCGGCCAGGGCCAGCAGGTGGGTACCGGCGGCGACACCGAAGTCCGTAGGTTCGGCCGCGCTGTCGGGGTAGCAGAAGGTCGCGCGGTGCAGTGCCGGTCCGGTCAGCCGCAGGTGGGAGGAACCGAACCGCGGGGCCGCCCCGACCACTTGGCCGCGGAAGTTCAGCGCCCCGTACACCGGCCGTTCGGCCGGGTCCGCGTCGTCGTAGGTCCCGCCGAAGATCCGGCTCTCCCAGCGCCACCGGTCGCCGCCGGGGTGCGCGGTGAGCCCGCCGTTGCTGGTGCCGGTGACGAACTGGGAGTGGTAGGCGCCGTCCCGGGCCAGCGCCTCCAGGATCGGCAGCCCGGCCGACAGCCGGTCGGGGTGGAAGTTCAGGGTGATGGACAGGCCGGGATCGAGAACCGGTCCCGCGGACAGCGCGGCCACATGGCGCAGCGCCGCCGCGGCCCGTGCCGTCCCGATGTTCGTGAGTTCCATCGGCTCCTCCCTGCGGCCTCCGCCTGCCCGTCCGGTGCCGGCCGACCCTATCCGACCGCGGCCGGCCGGGTCCCGGCGGTTTCGTCGCGCCGTGGTGGGGCGGCTGCGCACCGGGGCGAGTCGTCGTCGGCAACGCGCGCATGCCGGTGCTCGGCGGAGCGGTCTTCCTCGGTTCGGGGATGCTCGTCGCCATGACGGGCTGACATCCCCGAGGCCCGCCACCGCGCACAGCACCGCACCGCAGTCCGACGCCCAGCCCTTCCGCCCCGCTGGTTCGTCCGGCACCCCGGGCACGGGAGACGCGTCGGGCTGGTGCCCGGTTGCGGGCGACACGGCCCGGCCGTCGGACACACTCCGTAGTCCACCCTGGTCATCCGGCCACCGGCGCCCGGGTGATCCGCGGAAAACACGTTCGACGTGACGGGTGAGAGGGAACAGGCCAAAGGATGCAAGACGTACAAGAGTGGACCAGGGGTCTGACGCAGCTGCTGCGGCGTCATCGGGACCCGGTGGTCGTCCAGACGCTGCGGTCGTCCGCCGCGGCCACGATCGCCTACGTCGTCGCGCTCCGGCTGAGCCCGGAACCGGCTCCGCTCACCGCTCCGCTGACCGCGCTCCTGGTCGTGCAGGTGACCCTGTACGCCACCCTCACCAACGGTTTCCGCCGGGTCAACGCGGTGGTGGCCGGCGTGCTGGTCGCCATCGCCTTCAGCCAGCTGGTGGGGCTGACCTGGTGGAGCCTGGCCCTGCTGATCGTGGCCTCACTGGGGGTGGGGCACCTGGTGCGCGTCGACGAGTACATCCCCGAGGTGGCGATCAGCGCCATGCTGGTGCTCGGGGTGACCACCATCAGCAGCACGGCCTGGGCCCGGATCGTGGAGACGCTGATCGGCGCGGTCGTCGGGATGGGCTGCAATGTGCTGCTCCCTCCCCCGGTGTGGGTGGACGAGGCCGGGGAGTCGATCGAGGGCCTGGCCCGCCGGCTGCGGCAGTTGATGCTGCGCATGGGCGAGGAGGCGTCGGGGCCGACGCCGTGGCGGCAGGCGGCCGAGCGGCTGCACGAGGCCCGCCGGCTCGACCACGCCATCATCGACGTGGACGCGGCGCTGCGGCAGGCCGAGGACAGCCTGCGGCTCAATCCGCGGGTCAGGGAGGGGCTGCTGCACCGGGTGGTGCTGCGCACCGGGCTGGACACGCTGGAGATCTGCACGGTCGTGCTGCGGGTGCTGGCCCGGACCTTCACCGACCTGGCCAAGGCCCGCGAACCCGAGCCGCTGTTCGCCCCGGACACGGGGGCGGCCGTGGAGCAGCTGCTGTCCCAGATCGCCGACGCCGTGGTGAGCTTCGCGGTACTGGTGACCACCAGCATCAGCGAGAGCGCCGAGTCGGCCGAGGCCCGGCTCTCGGCCGAGCTGCACACCGCGGCCGGCACCCGCGACAAGCTCGCCGAGCTGCTCCGCGACGAGGTCCGCGGCGACGACCGGAACTGGCAGTTGCTGGGTGCCGTCCTGACCGAGGTCAACCGGCTCCTCGACGAGATGAACACCGAGCACCGCACCCGCCGGCTGCTGGAGGAGCTGGACCGGGTCTCCGCCGAGCAGCGCGTCAAGCGGCCCCGGCTGACCTGGCTGCGGGAGCGGATCGGCGTACCGGAGCGGTTGCGGCGGAACCGGGCGGGTGGTGCGGAGCGTTCTCGGTCCAGGACGGAGAAGGGGGCACGCCGGTGACGGACACGACGGTACGGACCGACGGGAACACACTGCGGTTGCCGGGCGGGGTGGTGGTGCGTTTCGTGCGCACCCTGCGCCTGCCGGAGACGGGGACGCATCCGCTGCCGCCGGGGCTCGGCGAGTTCCCGGTCCGGCGGGTGAGCGACTGTCCGGACACGGTCCCGGACGGGTGGCGGGCGCGCGGCGGGGTGATGCTGCCGGTGTACCTGCGCGAGGCGATGTGGCTGAGTTTCGCGGGCACGGTGGAACCGGCCGCCCTCCAGGTCGGCGTCGGCAAGGTGTGCGCGGTCTCCGGCGAGCCGTGGAGCGACCGGCTGTCCCGGGATCCGCAGAACTACCTGGTACTGCCCCGCCAGCCCTGGCTGGACGGCATCAATTCCGGCCGGGGTACGGTCCGCCAGTTCGTGGCGGTGCCGCTCGGTCTCGGCGCCACGGTGGAGGGACAGGTCACCGGCGAGGAGGTGTGGGGCGGGGTGCAGCTCCAGTCCTTCGCGCTCAAGGAGGAGCCGCTCGCCCGGTGGCGGCGGCAGGAGCGGCTGCGGCGCGAGCGGACCCCCGCGCCGGGAGCGCTCGGCGGTTTCGGCGGCCCACTGGCGGTGGCCGCGCCGGCCGCGCCCGCGGCCGCCCCGGCCGCCCGCTCGGCCGGGATGGGCCTCGGGGTCGGCGGCTCGATGCGCCAGGAGGTCTACGAGGACGAACGGCCCCCGCTCGACTGGGCCGAGACTCCTGCCGGGCGGGTCTTCGTGCACCTGGTCACGCCTCCGCAGTGGCGTCGCATCACGGGCGAGGAGCCCCCGCCGTCACCGGTGGACCGGGCCGCGTACACCCGGGCCGGGCTGCCCTGGTACGACTACTACGACCAGGACGGCCAGGATCTCGCCCCCACGGACGCCCTGGAGGGGGTCAAGCCGGTCGGCGACTGGCTCGGCGACGACCTGGAGCCCTGGCAGCAGCCGTCCGGCGGGCAGGTGGTCCCGCTGAAGGACCCGCCCGGCAAGCCGGTGGCGGACGGCGACTGGTGACAGCCGTTGCAAGCGGTGCAACGACCGTTGCCCTTCTTGCTTTTGACCCGGCGCCCGCGCCAAGGTTGCTGTGACGACCGAGGTGACCGACGACCTGAGGTGCGGGCATGGGCAGTGGTACGGAAGCGACGCGCGGCGGCTGGAGCAGGCGCCGGTTCGTCGGTGCGGTGGCGGGCGCCGCGGCGGTGGCGGCGGTCCCGGCACCGGCGGCCCCGCCCGGTGAGGGCGGCCCGGCACCCCGGCCGGCGGCCGGGTCCCCGGCGACGCCCGCCGCCGGGCCGCGCCCGCTCCACCTCGGCACCTACACCTCCGTGGACGGCGGCGGGACCGGCATCGGTCTGGCCACCTACAGCCCCGAGACCGGCCGGATCACCGGCACCGGCACGCTCACCGGCGTCGCCGACCCGTCGTATCTGGCCGTCCACCCGGACGGCCGCACGCTGTACGCGGTGAACGAGCGCACGGACGGCGCGGTGACCGCAGTACGTCTGGCGGACCGGACGGTCCTCGGCGGCCGGAGCACGGGCGGGGCGGGGCCCTGTCATCTCTCGGTGCACCCGAGCGGACGCTGGCTGCTCAGCGCCAACTACACCTCCGGCAGTGTGGCCGTCCATCCGATCGACGCCTCCGGCGCCCTCGGTGAGCGCACCGACCTGGTCACACACTCGACCCCGGTGCCCGGTCCCGGCCAGCAGGGGCCGCACGCGCACCAGTTCGTCACCAGCCCGGACGGCGGCCATGTCCTCGCCGTCGACCTCGGCACCGACACCGTCTACAGCTACCGTCTGGACCTCACCCGGGGCAGGCTCACCGAGGCCGCCCAGGCACACACCAGGCCGGGGGCCGGTCCGCGCCATCTGACCTTCCACCCGGGCGGGCGGTACGCGTACCTGGCCAACGAGGTGGACGACACGATCGCGGTGTGCGGCTACGACCAGGCCGCCGGCCGGCTCGAGATCGGCGCTCCCCAGTCCACCGGCAGCAGGGCGGGCACCACCAACTACCCGGCCCAGATCCTGGTCACCGCCGACGGCGCCTACGCCTACCTGGCCAACCGGGGCGACAACACGCTGGCGCGGTACGCGGTCGAGGCCGCCGGGGCCCGGCTGCGGCTGCTGGACACGGTGCCGGTGGAAGGGGACTTCCCCCGGCAGATCGCGTTCTCGCCGGACGGCCGGCTGCTGTTCGCGGCCAATCAGCGGTCCGGCACCGTGAGCGTCTTCACGGTGGACGCCCGCAGCGGTGAACTCCGGCTCACGGGACGGCCGTTCGCGTCACCCGTCGCCGTCTGCGCGCTGCCGCTGTAGCGTGCGCGGGCAGGAGGCGGCGGCACCGCCCGGGTCAGCAGGACGTGCATGCGCTCGGTGAGCTGGGTGACGTCGCCGGCGGGTTCGTGGAAGGCCAGCCGTACGTCACCGTGGGCACGGGTGCGTTCGATGCGCAGGGTCAGCCCGTGCCGGTCCACGGCCAGGGGCCGGACGCGGGTCGCGGCATGCAGGCTCTCGGGCTCCACGAGCCGGGTGAGCCGTTCGACGGCTTCCGGGTGGGCGTCCGCGAGGTGGGTGAGCAGGTGGGCCTCGGCCCCGGCCAGCGGGTCGGGGCGCGCGGCGGCGAACTCGTCGAGGTCCACGACGACCGCGCCGGAGGGCCGGCGCAGCACCACACGGGTGGGCTGGAAGACGAGGTGCCCGTCGGAGGGCACGAACCAGCCGGCCAGCCACAGCCGGGCCCGGACCCGGTCGCGCACCGCGACGGGCGCCACGTCGGCGAACTCCAGCACGGCGGACGGCTCGCCGCGCGGAGCGCAGACCACGGCCGTGAGCAGGGCGCTGTCCTCCGGCACGTGCAGCAGCACCCGGCCGTCGTCGGCGACACCATGGGCGCCGGCGTACTCCTCATGCCAGCCGTCCGCGGTCACCCGGCACGACCATGCCGTGGCCAGCACCGACCGCGCTTGTTCGGCCGCGCCCGGGCCGGCCGCCCGGACCGCCTGTTCGTCACCCATCCCGAATCTCCTTAGGTAAGCCTCACCTAACTTAGCGAAGATCGGAGGGCACGCCAAGCACGGCGCGCGCTGAGCACGTGACGAACGGACTCAGGAGATGACACCCAGCAGGGCCCGCGCGCACAGGTCCCGCACCTGCTGCCGGGTCAGCTCCTCGGTACGCAGCCACTCCAGGCAGACGTGCGTGGTGAAGGCGAGCCAGCCGCGCACCGCCAGCCGGGTGTCGGGGCGCAGCTCCAGGGCGGGGCCGAACTCCGGGTCGGCGGCGAGCGCGGCCAGGATCTGGCGCTCCTGGGCGGCCTGGGCCTGACGGTATACGCGGCGCACGGCCTGGTCGCCGGAGGCCTCGGCACGGTGGAAGGCGCGGAAACCGTGCGCGTGGGTGTGGACGTAGTCGAGGTAGAAATCGAGGCCCGCGGTGAGCTGCTCCCGGGCGGACACGCCGGGCTCGGCCGCCGTCATCCGCAGCATGCGCTCACTCTCCCGCTCCACCACCGCGGCGAAGAAGTCACGCTTGGTCGGAAAATAGTGGTACAGCAGACCACGGGAGACGCCCGCGATCTCGGCGACCTGTTCGATCCACACGTCGCCGTACGGGCTCTCGGAGAAGAGCCTGGCCCCGACCGAGAGGAGCTGCTCGCGTCGTTCCGCGGTGCTGAGTCTGCGGCGGCTGCGCTCACCCTGGTTCGCGACCATGTCCGCACTTTACTTGACGCGGGTTCAACAACGGGACGAGACTGAAACGCCTATTGAACTCACGTACAACTAGCTCAACCTGCCGCAGCACCGAGGGAGATCGCGTCATGGCGGAGACGGCCACGCAGACGGCGACGCGGGCGGACGGCCCGCTGCCGAAGGGGTTCCGGGGCGCCGAGCAGGGCTGGCCCGAACTGCACCGGATTCCGCACCCGCCGCACCGGCTGCCGCTCCTCGGTGACATCCTGGGCGTCGACCGGCGCACGCCGCTCCAGGACTCGATGCGCTTCGCCAGGCGGCTGGGCCCGATCTTCCGGCGCCGGGCCTTCGGCAACGAGTTCGTGTTCGTGTGGGGCGCCGAACCGGCCGCCGACATGGCCGACGAGTCACGGTTCGCCAAGCACGTGGGCCTGGGGGTCGCCAACCTGCGCCCGGTCGCCGGGGACGGCCTGTTCACGGCGTACAACCACGAGCCCAACTGGCAGCTGGCGCACGACGTCCTGGCCCCGGGTTTCAGCCGGGAGGCCATGGAGGGCTACCACGCGATGATGCTGTCGGTGGCCGGCCGCCTGACCGGCCACTGGGACCGGGAGCTGGCGGCCGGCCGCTGGGTCGACGTGCCCGGGGACATGACCAAGCTGACCCTGGAGACGATCGCCCGTACCGGGTTCGGACACGACTTCGGCTCCTTCGAGCGGGACCGGCCGCACCCCTTCGTGACCGCGATGATCGGCACACTCACCTACGCGCAGCGTCTGAACAGCGTGCCCTCGCCGTTGGCCCCGCTGCTGCTGCGGCGGGCCTCGCGGCGTAACGCGGCCGACATCGACCACCTCAACCGCACGGTCGACGGCCTGGTGGCCGAGCGCCGCGCGAAGGGACGCGCGGACGGTGACCTGCTGGACCGGATGCTGGAGACGGCCCACCCGGAGACCGGGGAGCGGCTGTCCGCGGAGAACGTACGCAGGCAGGTGATCACCTTCCTGGTGGCCGGCCACGAGACCACCTCGGGCGCGCTCTCCTTCGCCCTGCACTACCTCGCCCTGCACCCGGAGGTCGCCGCCAGGGCCGCCGCCGAGGTCGACCGCGTCTGGGGCGACACGCCCACACCGGACTACGACCAGGTCGCCAAACTCCGTTACGTCCGCCGGGTCCTCGACGAGTCGCTGCGGCTGTGGCCCACCGCCCCCGCCTTCGCCCGCGAGGCCCGCAAGGACACCGTGCTCGCCGGGGACCACCCGATGCGCCGGGGCGCCTGGGCCCTGGTCCTGACCCCGATGCTGCACCGGGACCCCGCGGTGTGGGGCCCGGACGCCGAGAGCTTCGACCCGGACCGCTTCGAGGCGAAGGCGGCGAGGGGCCGGGCCCCGCACACCTTCAAGCCGTTCGGCACGGGCGCCCGGGCCTGTATCGGCCGCCAGTTCGCCCTGCACGAGGCGACGCTGGTCCTCGGCCTGCTGCTGCGCCGCTACGACCTGAAGGCCGACCCCGGCTACCGGCTGCGGGTGACCGAGCGGCTGACACTGATGCCGGACGGACTGCGGCTGCGGCTGGAGCGGCGCCGTCCGGCCCCGGGGCCGGTGGACGCGCCGGACGACGCGCCCGCCTCAGCGGGCGGCGGCTGCCCAGTGCACGGGGCGGGTGACTGACGCCGGCAGCCGGGTGGCGGCACTCCCCCGGGCCGCGTCGAGCTGCGGCTGGGTCAGGAAGAACGCGCCCGTGAGATCCGCTCCGGTCAGATCGGCGTCGCGCAGGTCGGCGCCGATCAGATCGGTGTCCCGCAGATCCGCGCCGGTGAGGTCGGCGGCGATCAGCCAGGCCCCACGCAGGCTCGCGCCGCGCAGGCCGGCCCCCCGCAGCCGGGCACCGACCAGGTCCGCGTTCCGGCGGTCCTCGGCCCGGTCCGGTACACCCGCGCGGGCCAGCTCGCTGGTGCGCAGCAGCACGGTGTTCACCCGCCGCCGGTGGGCGGCCACGTCCAGGGCGGCGAGTTCCGCGGGCGTGCCGAGGGCGAGTTCCCCGGTGGTCTCCAGCAGCCGCCTCGACTCGGCGTGGACCGGGCGGGCGGCGGGCAGACCCAGCGTCTCCGTGAGGTACCAGAGCATTTCGTGCAGCTGCCGTACGACCGGGAAGACGTCGAACATCCGGCGGGCGTGGTCCTCGGTCCCGCTCCGCCAGTCCTGGCCGCCGAAGGTCACCTGCGAGACCCACTGCCCGGCGCCGAAGCAGTCGTAGACCGTGCAGCCGGTGAACCCCCGCTGGCGCAGGTCGGTGTGGATGCGGCAGCGGTTCTCGCCGCCGAGGTTCCGGCACGGCGTGCCGGCGGCCTTGCCGACCGCGAAGTCGGCCGAAGCGGTGAACGGCAGAGCGACGCAGCACAGACCGAAGCAGCGGGTACAGTCCGCGCGCAGCTCCAGCGGCCGGGCCCGTTCGGACGGGTGTTCTGGCATCCGTTCAGCCTACCGGCAGGATCGTGCAAGCCTTCGATGCGATCGTTCTAACGTTCCCGCAGCTCAGGCTGGTTTGCTCGAAGAGCCGGATTCCCCAACCAGCTTCCGCGGAGCATTTCATGGCACTCGACTCGTACATCGGTCTCGGCCGTTCCGGGCTCAAGGTGAGCCCCTTCTGCCTCGGCGCGATGAACTTCGGCGAGGACGGCGGCTTCGGCTGCTCGGTCGAGGAGTCGGAGAAGATCCTCCAGACCTATCTCGACCTCGGCGGCAACTTCGTCGACACCGCGAACTTCTACACCAACGGCCACTCGGAGGCGATCCTCGGCGACTTCCTCGCCGCCCGCCCCGGCCGACGCGACCGGCTGGTACTCGCCACCAAGTTCTTCGGCAACCTCCACCTCGGCGACCCCAACGGCGGCGGCGCGGGCCGCAAGGCCGTCGTCGGCCAGCTGGAGGACTCGCTGCGCCGGCTGCGCACCGACTACATCGACCTGTACTGGCTGCACAACCACGACCGGTCCACGCCCGTCGAGGAGACCCTGCGCACGCTCGACGACCTGGTGACGGCCGGCAAGATCCGGTACGTCGGTTTCTCGGACACCCCGGCCTGGTTCACGGCCAAGGCCCACACCATGGCCCTGCTGCGCGGCTGGACGCCGGTGACCGCGCTGCAGATGGAGTACTCACTGCTGGAGCGCACCATCGAGGGCGAGCTGATCCCGCTCGCCGAGGACGCCGGGATGGGCCTGCTGCCCTGGAGCCCGCTCAAGAGCGGCTTCCTGTCCGGGAAATACCGCCGCGCCGGGGCGGCGCCCACCGACACCAGGCGGGCCGCGGTCCTCGGGCAGCCCAGCGAGGCCCAGTTCACGGTGATCGAGGCACTCGCCGCCGTCGCCGCGGAGGCCGGCGCGAGCCCCGCTGCCGTGGCGCTGTCCTGGGTGCAGAGCCGCCCCGGCGTCACCTCCACCCTGATCGGCCCGCGCACGCTCGGCCACCTGGAGGCGAACGTCGCCGCCCTGGACGTACATCTGACACCGGAGCAGACGGCACGCCTGGACGAGGTCTCGGCCCCCGCCCTCAATTTCCCCTACGACCTGAACCGCCAGGTCGGCGCGATGCTCAAGTACGCGGGTGCCACGGTCGACGGCGAGCCGACCGCGGTCTACCCGCCCCTGCTGGAGAGCACCGCACGCTACTGAACCGGGTCCTCGTCAGGGTGTACGTGGGTGAGCTTGTCCGGGTTGGTGACCACGTAGACGCCGCAGACCCGGTCGCCGTCCGGCGTGAGATCCATGACCATCATGGCGTACGGGGAGTCACCCGTGAACGGCACCGCCGCGTCGTCGCCGTTGACGCGACGGTAGTGGACGTCCAGGTCCCCGGCACGCCGCCGCCGGTCCACACCGTCACGTGCGGGGCGAGGATCGCCATGAGCGCGCGGAGGTCCCCGCCCAGTGCGGCCGACACGAACCGCTCGGTCGCCTCCCGGCGGACCCGGGGGCGGGCACGGTAACGGGGGCGGCGGGCGTGGACATGGGCGTGGGCCCGGTGGGCGAGCTGGCGTACCGAGACGGGGCTGCGGTCGAGCATGCCGGCGATCTCGGTGTGGCGATGGCCGAACACCTCGTGGAGGACGAACACCGCCCGTTCCAGCGGGGTGAGGGTCTCCAGGACCACCGGCATCGCCAGGGAGACGCTCCCACAGGGGAGCGTCTGGTCACCGGTGTCGGCGACCAGGGGTTCGGCCGGCCAGGGACCGACGTACGTCTCCCGGCGCAGGGCGACGGCCTCCCGCCGGGCGAGCGCGTGGTTCACCGCGGTCCGGACCGGATAGGCGCGCGGATGACCGATCGCCGGCAAGGGCGTCCGGCTGTTCCTGCCGGACCAGGACAGCCAGGTCTCCTGGAGCACGTCCTCGGTGCCGGCGACGCTGCCGAAGCATGTTGTGGACGCCGGAGAACAGCAGCTCACGGTGGGCGACGAAGAGCCGGGGCGCGGCGTCCGACGGGCCGTCACGGTCCGGTGCCGCTCGGCCCGCCGCAGCGGTGGAGGCGGCCGGCTCGGTCGGGTCCGGGCTCATTTCCCGCCCCCGAAAGCCTCTTTGCGGATGACGTCGAGGAGGCTCGGAACGCCCTGTGAGTACGGACGTCGACGAAGGCGCGCACATGAAGATCGCCGACCGCCTCGCGCAGCAGCGCGCTGCCCAGATCCGCGCGGGAGGTGAACCGGCCGGGCAGGCGCGAGACGGCGAGCCGGCAGGGGCTGGCGGCGTCCGTGTCGAAGAGTCCGGCGAGGCGGACGACGGTCCACCGGAGATCGCCGTCCCGCACGATCTCCTCCATGTGCCGCATGTCCTCGTACCCGGTGCGCCCGACGGTGCCGGCGATGGCGGGTTCGAGCACCTTCCGGAAGAAGAAGGTCCTACCGGGTGCCGCCACGCCGAAGAGTACGGTCGAACTCACGCAGACCAGACGCCGGACGCCGTGTTCGGTCATGGCCTGCGCAATGCGGGTGACGCCCTCGGAGTACACGCTGACCGGCTTTCGGCCGTAGGGCACCCCGAGTGCCGAGATCACCGCGTCCTGTCCGGCGACGGCGCGTTCCCCCGCGACCGGGTCGAGGACGTCCGCGCCGGCCACCCGCAACCGCGCGTCGCCGAGCGGGAAATCCTCGAGGTGGCGGGTGACGGCGGTGACCGTGTGCCCTTCGGCGGACGCCCGTGCGGTGACCTGTCGGCCGGTCGGTCCGTTCGCCCCGGATACGACGATTTTCGCGTGGTCTTCCCCTCTCTGCGGTCTCCTGCCGGCTGAGAGGGGCCCGGCGGCGGGTGTGACATCCCGCCACCGGATGGGACGTGGATCACTCCTCCCGGGCGGGGAGGTCCAGGAGCGCGAGCCGATCAGGGTCGGCCAGGATGTACATCTCGGTGATCCGGCCGTCCACGACGGTGACCGCCGAGACCGACAACGGGCGGCCCTCGGGCATGGTGACCACGCCGACCGTGCCGTTGACGAGCACGAGCCGCGACCAGAGGGAGAACTGCCGGAAGGTGAACGCCCCTTCGGCCACCGACCGGGCTCCGCGCAGCACCTTGGAGGCGGCCGCGCCCTGGACCAGTGCGCCCGAGTCCACGCGCAGCACCACATCGGGGTGGAGGACCGCGAGCAGCGCCTCGAAGTCACCGCTGCGGGAGGCGGCGAGGAATGCCTCCAGCGCCTGGCGCTGCCGGACGGGATCGGGTTCGGCCGACGGGGCGGCCCCCTGAACCCGGCGGCGGGCCCGGCTGGCCAACTGCCGGGTCGCCGCCGCACCGCGTTCCACGATCGGCGCGATGTCGTCGAAGGGCACCGCGAACATGTCGTGCAGCACGAACGCCAGCCGCTCGTCGGGCTCCAGCGTCTCCAGGACGATCAGCAGGGCGATCCCCACGGAGTCGACCTCGACCGCCTCCCGCTCGGGGTCCACTTCCGACAGCGGCCTGACCAGCGGGTCCGGGACGAACGTCTCGTCGATCGGCTGCTCGCGGCGGGCCGTGCGGGAGCGCAGCATGTCGAGGCAGACCCGGCCGACCACCGTGGTCAGCCAGCCGCCGAGGTTCCGGATCTCGTCCGCGTCGGTGCGGCCGAGCTTGAGCCAGGCCTCCTGGACCGCGTCCTCCGCCTCGACGACCGAGCCGAGCATCCGGTAGGCCACCGCGCGCAGCCGGTCGCGGTGTTCCTGGAAGCGGCGGGCCAGCAGTTCCGTGTCGTTCATCCGGTCTCCCCGTTCGTCGGCCGGGGCGCCCGGTCACCGCCGGGCGCCCTCCCCGCACACCGTCTTACCAGGAGGTACGGACAGCGGGCGTCCGCTTTCCCCGTCCGCCTGCTCCGGCGGCGGGTGTCAGGCCTCGTCGCGGACGAGCGCGAGGAGCCGGTCGAGGACCCGCGGGGCGCCGGTGCGCAGTCCGTCGTGCTCGAACTCGTCGGTGACCCAGGTGCGCAGACCCCGCACGGCCCGTGCGGTCTCCAGCGAGTGCCCGGCGTCGACGTACATGTCGTCGTGGTACACGGCGGCGGCGACCGGCACCTCGTTGACGGCGAGCCGGGCCGGGTCGTACAGCGGCTGCCAGTCGGTGCGGGCGGCGAGCAGTTCGGCGGTCTCGCGCAGCGGGCGCAGGGACGGGTCGGTCTCGAACACCCAGGGGTGGACCGTCTCGCCGGTGAAGAGCACCGGCGCGTCGTCGGTGAGCGCCTTGGCCGCGTCGAACTGCGGGAACTCGGCGCGCACCCGCTCGGCCGCCCAGGCGGTGGGCCGGCTGTCCTGCCCGTAGACCGGCTCGTGGACGAGGGCGTACAGCGGGTTGCTCGCGTACGACAGCAGGGCCTGGGCCTGCTCCTGGAAGCTGTCGGACAGTTCATGGCCGGCCGGGGTGCGGACGAAGGCGTCCTCCAGCAGGAAGTGCAGGCGGTGGCTGCCGTCGCTCATGCCCAGCATCAGGCCGAGGGACTGGAAGGCCTCGACGGTGAGCCGGTAGCCGCCCGGCAGCACCACCGGGTGGTCGAGGAGGTGCCCGGCGATCCGCCGGACCCGCTCGACGTCCATCGGGTAGCGGTCGTAGTGCGCGGCGACCTTGCGTTCGATGCGCGGGTAGGCGGCCCGGTAGACGTCGTCGGCGTGTGCGTCCAGGGACGGCAGGCCTCCGGTGACGAGGGAGGTCCTCAGACCTTCCGGGAAGAACGACAGGTAGGTGACCGTGCAGAAGCCGCCGTAGCTCTGGCCGAGGGTGGTCCAGGGGGCGCCGCCGGTGACCTGCGGGCGGATCGCCTCGCAGTCCCGGACGATCGAGTCGGCGCGGAAGCGGGCGAGGTGGTCGGCCTGGGCGGCCGGGCCGCCGCGCAGGGGCAGCGTCTGCCGGCTGACCGGGGTGGAACGACCGGTGCCGCGCTGGTCGAGGAGGAGGACGCGGTACTCCCGCAGGGCCCGGTCGAGCCAGGCCTGCCGTCCGACGAAACGATTCGCCCCGAACCCCGGGCCGCCCTGCAGATAGAGCAGCCAGGGCAGCTCCTGGTCCGCCTTGTCGCTCGCGACCGCCTCCCGGGCGTACAGCTCGATGATCTCCCCGTCCGGATCAGCGTGGTCCAGGGGGACGGTGAAATGGCGGTCGGTGAGGACGACGCCGGGCTGGCGGTAGCTGAGGCTCAACGTTTCTCCCGTGACGGACGGATGGTCGCGACCCAGTTGAGCACATGTCCGGGGCCCCGCCGCGCCCGGGATCATGAAATCGTTACTGAATAGCCGATCAGCGGGCCACGAGGCTGGAACGGCGCACCACCAGTTCCGGCTGGAGCACCACCCTGCGGTGCTCGTGCGCCGCCCGCCCCTCGCGCTCCTCGGTCTCCTCCAGGAGCAGGTCGGCGGCCATGGCGCCCATGGTCACGGCCGGCTGGCGGACCGAGGTCAGCGGTACGGCGGCCGCGGCGGCGAACTCGATGTCGTCGTAGCCGACGATCGCCAGGTCGTCCGGGACGACCACCCCGGCCGCGTACAGGGCCTGCAGGACGCCGAGGGCGAGCAGGTCGTTGGCGCAGAACACGGCGGTGGGCCGGTCGGCGAGGCCGAGCAGCCGGGCTCCCGCGTCCCGGCCCGCCGCGACGTCCAGCCGCTCCGTCGGCAGCTCGCGCAGCGCGTCGGGCCCCAGGCCCGCCTCGGCGAGGGCGTTCAGCGCACCGGTGCGCCGGTCGCGGACCTGGTTGAGCCCGGGCGGCCCGCTGACGTAGGCGATGGACCGGTGCCCGGCGTCCACGAGGTGACGGACCGCGAGCGCGCCGCCCGCCACGTCGTCCACGCTGACCGAGCACTCGGTGGTGCCCTCCGCGACCCGGTCGACCAGGACGAAGGGGATGCCGTGCCGGCGGAAGGCCTCGATGTTGCGGCCGGTGGCGTCCGCCGGGGTGAGCAGGACGCCGCGCACCCGCTGTTCGGCGAAGAGCGCGAGGTAGTCGGCCTCCTCACCGGCGTTCTGGGCACTGTTGCAGACCATCACACCGAGCCCGGCGTCCCGCGCCGCCCGCTCGGCGCCCCGCGCCACGTCCACGAAGAAGGGGTTGCCCATGTCGAGCACGAGCAGGCCCATGATCCGGCTGCGGCCCGCGCGCAGCTGGCGCGCGGACTCGCTGCGGACGTAGCCGAGCCGGTCGATCGCCGACTGCACCCGCGCCCGCGTCTCACCGGCCACGGAGTCCGGGCGGTTGATGACGTTGGAGACCGTGCCCACCGAGACTCCGGCGGCGCGGGCGACGTCCTTGATACCCACCGACTGGGCCATCGGGCGAGACCTCCAGGGAACCGTGGACGGCACCTTCGCAGCGAGGAAGGGCGCATCCGGAAGGGCTTCACATTACGACATGACTCGCACACCGGCCCGGGTCAGGCGGGCAGCGCGAAGTCGACGACAGGGGGCGCCGAGGGGGTCCTGCCGCTCGACGTCTCCTGGTACATGAACGACAGCACGTGCTCCGACCCGGCCCGCATCTCGTCGATCACGACCTCGCCGAAGGCGTTCAGCCCGCCGCCGTCGTGGAGCAGGGCCCAGTCGGTGTGTCCGAAGGCGCTGGGCGCGCCGGCGATCCGGCCGCGGGGGAACACCGCGTAGGCGTTGTCGTACCTGTCCAGGACCGGCTTGGTGCGCTGGCTGGAGTTCAGGGCGACCGGGATCTCGGTCTTCTCCCAAATACCGGCGGAGTTCCTGCGGACGTTCAAGGCCCGTCCGTTCGCCGTGCGGTGGCCGGCATAGCCCGTGGTGCACCGGCCGAAGCGCCCGGGCACATAGCTGATGATCGCGTGCGGCAGACCCGCGGAATCGGTCCACTGGCTCTCCTGGTTCATCAGCGAGTGGTCCGGGCCGAGCGGGTCGACGACGAGACCCGGGTCGGTGACGGAGACGGTGTCCGCGGTGCCGGTGGTGGCGACCAGGGCACCGGCGTCGTTGCGCCAGGTTCGGCCGCGGTCGGTGGAGCAGACGTAGCAGGTGTCGTAATTGGTGATGCCGCCGCTGTCTTTCGTCACGGCGCCGCTCTGCTCCCGCCAGGTGAAGAAGGCGTGCAGCCGCCCGTGCACGTCGTAGTCGAGACCGTGCAGGTACATGTTCCGGGCGCTGGACGAGCCGTGCTCGCTCGTGTACGTCCCGTCGGAGGCGGTCCGCTCCCCCAGCACGCTCCAGCGCGAACCGTCGTGCTCGGCGAGCGCGTTGCGGCCGTTCCCGGAGATGCCCGTCCGACAGCTCAGTTGCAGCCTCCCCTCGGGCGTGGAGACGAACTGCGGGTAGGTGGACCGCGAGGCCGGCTCCACCCCGTCCAGCGACGTCTGTACGGCCCCGAGGAGGGCCGGGGTCCAGGGCGCGGACCCGGGGTCGTCCAGCAGCCCGGCCACCGACTTCATGCAGAAGAAGCCGTCGCTGTGGGAGTCCATGGTGATGTGGAGGCGGCCGACGACCCCGGAGAGACCCATGGAGATGACGTTGTGGGAGTCCTCGGCCTTCAGCCGGTGGGCGAGGGTGACGGTCGCCCAGCTGGACCCGCCCGGCGACCGGCGCCCGATCACCGCGGCGCCGGTCGCGGTGTACCAGCCGGCGTACTGGTAGCCCTGGTAGGTGAACAGGCCGTCCTTCTGGAAGGAGTTGTTGTTGACCAGGCCGTCGTAGGAGACGGAGTAGACGGCCTGGGCATCGAGTCGACTGCTGCCCGTCCTGGTGACGGAGGGTCTCATGAGCGGCTCCTGGGCGCGGGTGCGGATGCGGGTCAGGCGAGGTGGAACACTTCGGTGAGCGGTCTCATCGCCTCGTCGGGCCGGGTGCCGTCCGGCGCCTCGAAGAACGGCCCCATCTCGGCCTGCCAGCGGGCGTTGACCTCGGTGGCCGCCATGCCGGCACGGGCGGCCTCGAAGTCCTCCGTCTCCAGATAGCCCACCAGCAGACCGTCCTCGCGCAGGAAGAGCGAGTAGTTCCGCCAGCCGGTGGCGGAGAGCGCCTCGCGCATCCGCGGCCAGACGGCGGCATGGCGCTCGCGGTACTCGGCGACGCGGTCCTGCCGGACCTTGAGAAGGAAACACACCCGCTGCATCGGCACCCCTTGGTCGCCTAGAAGTCGAACTGGTCGATGTTCTTCGCGTCGAACACGGTCGGCTTGCCGAGGTTGATCACGCCGTCCTTGCCGATGGTGTACGTGGTGTCGCCGGCCTTGAAGGTCTCGCCCTCCTTGCCGGTGATCTGCCCGGAGGCCAGGGCGACGGCGGTGCGGGCGGCGAGGTCGCCGAGCTTGGCCGGGTCCCACAGCTCGAAGCCCTCGACGGTGCCGTTCTTGACGTACTGGCGCATGTCGTTGGGCGTGCCGAGCCCGGTCAGCTTGACCTTGCCCTTGTACTTGGAGCCGGACAGGTACTGGGCGGCCGCCTTGATGCCGACGGTGGTCGGGGAGATGATCCCCTTGAGGTCCGGGTACTGCTGGAGCAGGCCCTGGGTCTGCTGGAAGGACTGCTGGGCGTCGTCGTTGCCGTAGGCGACCTTGACCAGCTTGACGTTCTTGTACTTCGGGTCCTTCAGCTCCTCCTTCATGAAGCCGATCCAGGTGTTCTGGTTCGTCGCGGTCTGCGCGGCGGACAGGATCGCGATCTCGCCCTTGTACCCGATCTGCTCGGCGAGCAGCTGCACCTCGGTACGGCCGAGGTCCTCGGCGCTGGCCTGCGAGACGAAGGCGTTGCGGCAGCCGGCGTTGGTGTCCGAGTCGTAGGTGACGACCTTGATCCCGTTGCTCATGGCCTGCTTGAGCGCGGTGCACAGGGCGCCGGGGTCCTGGGCGGACACGGCCATGGCGTCGACCTGCTGCTGGGTGAGGGTGTTGACGTAGGAGACCTGCCCGGAGGTGTCGGTGGCACTGGAGGGCCCGACCTCCTTGTACGTGGATCCCAGTTCGGTGAGCGCCTTCTCGCCGCCCTTGTCGGCGGAGGTGAAGTAGGGGTTGTTGACCTGCTTGGGCAAAAAGCCGACGGTCAGCCCCTTCTTGAGGGCGGCGTTCGGATCGGCCTTGGCGGTGGAGGTGGCCGCCGCCGAATTGTCACTGCCGGAGTTGTCCTTGGTGGTGCCGCCGCAGGCGGTGGCGGCGAGAGCGAGGGAGGAGACGGCGGCGAGAGCGACACAGGCACGCCGAAGGGATGACTTACGCATGACGGTTCCTTTTTGAGTAACGGCTCCGGGAGCGCCCTCCGTTCGGGGGCGCCGGGGTCCCCCGGCCGAAGGCCGGGGGAGGAACTGCGCGGCCGGCGACACGCGGCCCGCAGCGATCAGACGGCCTTCGCGCCCCTGTGCCGAGCCAGCGAGATCTGCCGGGCGACCCGGGGCCCGAGCACCGACACGACGAGCAACACACCGGTCACGACGATCTGGGACTGCGCGGACACGTTCAGCAGGCTCATCACGTTCTGGAGCGCCCCGAGCAGGAACACCCCCGCGATCGCCCCGCCGAGCGTCCCCCGTCCCCCGTCGAAGTCGATGCCACCGAGCAACACCGCGGCCACCACGCTCAGTTCGAGCCCGGTCGCGTTGTCGTAGCGCGCACTCGCGTAGTGCAGCGCCCAGAAGATCCCGGTCAGGGAGGCCATCAGCCCGGTGGCGACGAACAGAATCAGCTTGTTCCGCTTCACCCGGATCCCCGCGAACCGCGCCGCCTCCTCGCTCGCCCCGGTGGCGAACAGCGACCGTCCGAACGGCGTGGCGTGCAGCACCACCACGGCGATCACGAGGAGTACCAGGAACGGCAGGAAGGCCCGCGGCAGGAACGAGCCGCCGAGCCGGCCCGCCGCGAAGTCGAGGTACTGGGTGGGGAAGTCGGTGACCGCGTCCGAGCCGAGGACGATCTGCGCGAGGCCCCGGTAGGCGGCGAGCGTCCCGATGGTGACGGCCAGCGACGGCAGGCCCAGCCGGGTCACCAGCAGTCCGTTGACCAGCCCGCAGGCCACGCCGAGCAGCAGGCACAGCGGAATGATCGTCTCGATCGCCATGCCCTCGTTCCAGAGCCTGCCCATGACCGCGCCCGAGAGACCGGCGGTCGAGGCGACCGACAGGTCGATCTCACCGGCGACCACCAGCAGCGTCATCGGCAGCGCGACCAGGGCGATCGGCAGCGTGTTGCCGATCAGGAACGACAGGTTGAGCGCGTTGCCGAAGCCGTCCACGAAGCCGAAGGAGAACAGCAGCAGGACGACCAGCAGGGCGCCGACGACGGTGTCCCAGCGAATCGCACGCGTCAAGGACTCAGGCATGGCTGGTGCTCTCCTTGCTGGTCGCGGTCCTCTTGAGGGCCGACTTCTTCTTCAGCGCGGCCGCCACCCGCAGTGCCACCACCCGGTCGACGGCGATGGCGAGCAGCAGCAGGAAGCCGTTGATGGCGAGCACCCACACGGAGCTGACCCCGAGGGCGGGGAGCACGCTGTTGACGGAGGTCAGCAGCAGTGCGCCCAGCGCGGCTCCGTACACGCTCCCGGAGCCGCCGGTGAAGACCACGCCGCCGACCACCACGGCGCTCACGACGGTGAGTTCGTAGCCGTTGCCGGTGCCGGAGTCGACGTTGCCGAAGCGGGCCAGGTACATGGCGCCGGCCAGCCCGGCGAGTCCGCCGCAGAAGGTGTAAGCGACCAGGATCCGCTTGCGCACCGGGATGCCGGCCAGCCGGGCGGCCTCCGGGTTGGAGCCGAGGGCGTACAGCTCCCGGCCGCTGCCGAAGTGTTTGAGGTAGTAGGCGGTGGCGACCAGGACGGCGAGCGCGATCAGCGCGAGCCAGGGGACGGCCGACAGCCCGCCCGAGCCGAAGTCGTTGAACCCGCCGGGGAGATCGGCGGCCGTGATCTGCCGGGAGCCGACCCAGATCGAGTCGACGCCCCGGATGATGTACAGCGTGCCGAGGGTGACGACCAGGGCGGGCACCTGGCCGAGGCTCACGAGGAGGCCGTTGAGCAGTCCGCAGCCGATGCCGAGCAGCACGGCCAGCACGATCGCGACGACCGTGCTGCCGCCGCCGTGCAGGTAGTCGCCGGCGGCGAAGGCGGTGATGCCGAGGGTGGAGCCGACGGACAGGTCGACGTTCCTGGTGATCACCACCAGGGACTGCCCGGTGGCGACCAGCACCAGGATGGTCGCGTTGAGCAGCAGGTCCTTGATGCCCTGCTGGGAGAGGAACTCGCTGTTGCCGGCCTGGGTGACGGCGATCATCACCAGGAAGACGACCAGGATGGCGAGTTCGCGCATCTTGAAGACACGGTCGACGAGCCGGGTCCCACTGGACTCGGGTGTCCCGGCGACGGAGGTCTGTTCGGAGGTGGTCACCGTCATGCGGCGGCCCTCCCGGTCGCTGCGGCCATCACGGTTTCCTCGGTGGCGTCGGAGCGCGGGATCTCGGCGGTGATCCGGCCCTCGTGCATCACCAGCACGCGGTCGGCCATGCCGAGGATCTCGGGCAGGTCGGAGGAGATCATCAGGACGGCGACCCCGTCGGCGGCCAGCTCGCCGAGGAGCCGGTGGACCTCGGCCTTCGTGCCGACGTCGATGCCGCGGGTCGGCTCGTCGACGATCAGCACCTTCGGTCCGGTCGCCAGCCACTTGGCGAGGACCACCTTCTGCTGGTTGCCGCCGGACAGGGTCGAGACCGCGTCGGCGATCCGGGCGTACTTCACCTGGAGCCTGACCGCCCAGTCCAGCGAGCGGCTGCGCTCGGCGCCCCGGTCCATGAGTCCGGCCCGGACGGTCGTACGCAGTCCGGTCAGGCCGATGTTGCGCTCGATGGACATGTCCATCACCAGGCCCTGGGCGCGCCGGTCCTCGGGGACCAGGGCGAGTCCGGCGGCCATCGCCGTGGACGGGGCGCCGTTGGTGAGCCTGCGGCCCCGCACCTCCACCTCGCCCGCGTCCCAGCGGTCGACGCCGAACACGGCGCGGGCGACCTCGGTGCGGCCGGCGCCGACCAGTCCGGCCAGCCCGACGATCTCGCCGGAGCGGACCTCGAAGGAGACGTCGGTGAAGACGCCCTCCCGGGTCAGCCGCCGCACCGAGAGGGCCACTTCACCCGCCGGTACGTCCTGCTTGGGGTACAGCTCGTCCAGGTCGCGGCCGACCATCCGGCGGACCAGGTCGTCCTCGGTCATGCCGTCGACGGGCTCGCTGGCGATCCGGGCGCCGTCCCGCAGGGTGGTGACCCGGCGGCAGATCTGGAAGATCTCCTCCAGCCGGTGCGAGATGAACAGCACGGCCGCGCCCTGGTCGCGCAGGGTGCGCACGACGCCGAAGAGGCGGGCGACCTCGCTGCCGGTGAGGGCCGCGGTCGGCTCGTCCATGATCAGGACCCGGGCGTCGAAGGAGAGCGCCTTGGCGATCTCCACGATCTGCTGGTCCGCGATCGACAGGCCGCGGGCCGGGCGGTCGGGGTCGAGGGCGACGCCGAGCCGCTTCATCAGGGCGGCCGTGGCCGCGCGGGTGGCCTTGTGGTCGATCCGGCCCAGCGCACGCCGGGGCTGACGGCCCATGAAGATGTTCTCGGCGATCGACAGGTCGGGGAAGAGGGTGGGTTCCTGGTAGATCACGGCGATGCCGGCGTCGCGGGCGTCGCCGGGGCCGTGGAAGACGACGGGCTCACCGTCGAGCAGCACCTGACCGGCGTCCGGTCGGTGCACACCGGCGAGGGTCTTGATCAGCGTCGACTTGCCCGCGCCGTTCTCCCCGGCGAGCGCGTGCACCTCGCCGGGAAACAGCTCCAGGGCGACGTCCCGCAGGGCGCGGACGGCGCCGAAGGACTTGGAGACGTCCTTCAGCGCCAGCACCGGGGACGGTCCCGTGTCGGACGGGTGGGTCATGGATGGCTCCTCGACGACACCCGCGAGGCGGTCGGCACCGACCCCACAGCGTCGTGAAAGGTTTCAACTGGAATGCCGGGACCGTAGGCACCACGGGCATGTCACGTCAATGGGTCCGTATTGAAAAAATTTCGATAGCCTAAGGTCACGGCTGAGTCACGGAAAACCAGGTTGGCCGGAGAGCTTGACACCCCTTCGGGGGGCTCATACTTTGCCGTTCTGAATCGTTTCACCGTTCATACTCCAGGAGCTCCCAAGTGACCGACCTCGCCGCGGTGAAGGCCGCGCTGAAGACCCAGGCCGTCGAGACGCCGTCATGGGCGTACGGAAACTCGGGGACCCGTTTCAAGGTGTTCGCCCAGCAGGGCGTGCCGCGCTCGGTGAAGGAGAAGCTGGACGACGCGGCGCAGGTCCACGCGGTGACCGGGGTCGCGCCGACGGTGGCGTTGCACATCCCCTGGGACAAGGCGGACGGCTCCGACGGGTACGCGGACCTGGCCGCACACGCCGAGAAGCGCGGGCTGAGGCTGGGAACGATCAACTCCAACACCTTCCAGGACGACGACTACAAGCTGGGCAGCATCTGCCACCCGGACGCGGCGGTGCGCCGCAAGGCCGTCCGTCATCTCCTGGAATGCGTCGACATCATGGACGCGACGGGGTCCCGCGATCTGAAGCTGTGGTTCGCGGACGGCACCAACTACCCCGGCCAGGACGACATCCGGGCCCGCCAGGACCGGCTGGCCGAAGGGCTGTCGGAGGTGTACGCGCGCCTCGGCGAGGGGCAGCGGATGCTGCTGGAGTACAAGCTGTTCGAGCCGTCCTTCTACACGACGGACGTGCCGGACTGGGGCACGGCCTACGCCCACTGTCTGAAGCTGGGACCCCAGGCCCAGGTCGTGGTCGACACCGGGCACCACGCGCCGGGCACCAACATCGAGTTCATCGTCGCCACGCTGCTGCGGGAGGAGAAGCTCGGGGGCTTCGACTTCAACTCGCGGTTCTACGCGGACGACGACCTCATGGTCGGGGCCGCCGATCCGTTCCAGCTGTTCCGGATCATGTGCGAGGTGGTGCGCGGGGGCGGGTTCACTTCCGAGGTGGCCTTCATGCTCGACCAGTGCCACAACATCGAGGCGAAGATCCCGGCGATCATCCGCTCGGTGATGAACGTGCAGGAGGCCACGGCGAAGGCGCTGCTGGTGGACCGGGGGGCGCTCGCCGCGGCGCAGGCGGCGGGGGATGTGCTCGGCGCCAACGCGGTGCTGATGGACGCGTACGACACGGACGTGCGGCCGTTGCTGCGGGAGGTGCGGGGCGAGATGGGGCTGGACCCCGAGCCGCTCGCCGCGTACCGCCGGTCCGGGTGGGCCGAGAGGATCGTCGCCGAGCGGGTGGGCGGCGAGCAGGCGGGGTGGGGCGCCTGACCCGTCCGCCGGGATCCGTGAGTCGCGGGGCTGCGGGTCCGTCGCGGCCGGTCGCGCAGTTGCTCCCCCGGCCTTCGGCCGGGGGTACCCCCAGCGCCCCTGGGGAAGTGCAGTCACCCTCGTTCGAGAAGTAAGGAATCTCCCATGTCCACCCATCCCGAGGCCGCCGCTCTCCTCGCCCGGTCCCATCGGCTCGGTGCCGATCCCCGGAACACCAACTACGCCGGCGGGAACACCTCCGCCAAGGGCACCGCCACCGATCCCGTCACCGGTGGTGACGTCGAGCTGATGTGGGTGAAGGGGTCCGGCGGGGATCTCGGCACCCTCACCGAACCGGGGCTGGCCGTGCTCCGGCTGGACCGGCTCCGGGCGCTTGCCGGTGTCTATCCGGGCGTCGAGCGCGAGGACGAGATGGCCGGTGCCTTCGACTACTGCCTGCACGGCAGGGGCGGCGCCGCCCCTTCCATCGACACCGCCATGCACGGGCTCGTGGACGCCCGGCACGTCGATCATCTGCACCCGGACTCCGGCATCGCGCTGGCGTGTGCCGCCGACGGGGAGAAGCTGACCGCCGAGTGTTTCGGGGACTCGGTGGTCTGGGTGCCGTGGCGGCGGCCGGGGTTCCAGCTGGGGCTGGACATCGCGGCCGTGAAGGCCGCCAACCCGCGGGCGGTCGGATGCGTTCTCGGCGGGCACGGGATCACCGCCTGGGGCGACACCTCCGAGGAGTGCGAGCGGAACTCGCTGTCCATCATCCGCACCGCCGAGGCCTTCCTCGCCGAGCGCGGCAGGGCCGAGCCGTTCGGGCCCGTCGTCGAGGGGTACGGCGCGCTGCCGGAGGCGCAGCGCCGGGAGCGGGCCGCCGCCCTCGCGCCGTACGTCCGTGCCGTCGCCTCCAAGGACCGGCCGCAGGTCGGGCACTTCACCGACTCCGACGTGGTCCTCGACTTCCTGGCCCGCGCCGAGCATCCGCGGCTGGCGGCGCTGGGGACCTCGTGCCCCGACCACTTCCTGCGGACCAAGGTACGGCCGCTCGTACTCGACCTGCCGCCGACCGCGTCCCTGGACGAGGCCGTCGCCCGGCTCGGCGAGCTGCACACGGCCTACCGGGAGGAGTACGCGGCCTACTACCGGCGGCACGCCCTGCCCGACTCCCCCGCCATGCGCGGCGCCGACCCGGCGATCGTGCTGGTGCCGGGCGTCGGCATGTTCAGCTTCGGCAAGGACAAGCAGACCGCCCGGGTCGCCGGCGAGTTCTACGTCAACGCGGTCAACGTGATGCGCGGCGCCGAGGCCGTGTCCTCGTACGCGCCGATCGAGGAGTCGGAGAAGTTCCGGATCGAGTACTGGGCGCTGGAGGAGGCCAAGCTCCGGCGGATGCCGAGGCCGAAGGCCCTGGCGACCCGGGTGGCGCTGGTGACGGGGGCCGGCAGCGGGATCGGCAGGGCGATCGCGCACCGGCTCGTCGCCGAGGGGGCCTGTGTCGTCGTGGCCGATCTCAATGCCGAGGGTGCCGCCGCCGTCGCGGCGGAGCTCGGCGGCCCCGACCAGGCGGTCGCCGTCACCGTCGACGTGACGGACGAGGAGCAGATCGCCGCCGCCTTCCGGGCCGCCGCGCTGGCCTTCGGCGGGGTAGACCTCGTCGTCAACAACGCGGGGATCTCCGTCTCCAAGCCCCTGCTGGAGACGACGGCGAAGGACTGGGACCTCCAGCACGACATCATGGCCCGCGGTTCCTTCCTGGTGTCACGGGAGGCGGCCCGGGTGATGACCGCCCAGGGGCTCGGTGGTGACATCGTCTACATCGCCTCCAAGAACGCCGTGTTCGCCGGGCCCAACAACATCGCCTACTCGGCCACCAAGGCGGACCAGGCCCATCAAGTGCGCTTGCTGGCAGCGGAGTTGGGTGAGCACGGGATCCGGGTCAACGGGGTCAACCCGGACGGTGTGGTGCGGGGGTCGGGCATCTTCGCCGGCGGGTGGGGGGCTCAGCGGGCCGCCGTGTACGGGGTGGAGGAGGCGAAGCTGGGCGAGTTCTACGCGCAGCGGACCATCCTCAAGCGCGAGGTGCTGCCCGAGCACGTGGCGAACGCCGTGTTCGCGCTGACGGGCGGGGAACTGACCCACACCACCGGGCTGCACGTGCCCGTCGACGCGGGTGTGGCGGCCGCCTTCCTGCGATGACCGGCCCGAGGACCTATGCCGCGGTCGACCTCGGCGCGTCCAGCGGTCGGGTCATGGTCGGCCGGGTGGGCCCTGACTCGCTGGAGCTGACCGAGGCGCACCGGTTCGCCAACCGGCCGGTGCGAGTGCCGGAGGGGCTGCGGTGGGACGTGCTCGCCCTGTACGCCGGCATGCTGGACGGGCTCAGGGCGGCGGGGCGGGTGGACTCCGTCGGGATCGACAGCTGGGCCGTGGACTACGGGCTGCTGGACGCCGACGGGGCGCTGCTCGGCAACCCGGTGCACTACCGGGACGCCCGCACGGAGGGAGTCGCCGAGCAGGTGTGGGCGACCCTGCCGGCGGCGGAGCTGTACGCCCGCACCGGCCTCCAGTACGCGCCCTTCAACACCCTCTACCAGCTGGTGGCGGCGCGCTCCGGTGCCCAGTTCGCCCGTGCCGGGCGCCTGTTGCTCATCCCCGACCTGCTGTCGTACTGGCTGACCGGCGAACAGGGCACCGAGCTGACCAACGCCTCCACCACCCAGCTGGTCGATCCTCGGACCCGTGACTGGTCCCACGAGGTGGCGGACCGGGTGGGGATCGACCTCGGGCTGTTCGCGCCGCTGCGGCGGCCCGGGGACAGCGCCGGTCTGCTGCGGCCCGAGGTCCTGGAGGAGACCGGGCTCGCCGGGCCGGTGCCGGTGACCACCGTCGGCTCGCACGACACCGCGTCGGCGGTGGCCGCGGTCCCGGCGGCCGGTGAGCGGTTCGCCTACATCTGCACCGGCACCTGGTCGCTGGCCGGACTCGAACTGGCCGCGCCCGTGCTGACCGAGGAGAGCCGCGCCGCCAACTTCACCAACGAGCTGGGGCTGGACGGCACGGTCCGCTACCTGCGGAACATCATGGGGCTGTGGCTGCTGCAGGAGTGCGTACGGGCCTGGGAAGAGCCGGATCTGGAGGGGCTGCTGCGGGAGGCGGCCACCGTGCCGGCGCTGCGCTCGGTGGTCGACGCCGGCGACGCGGCGTTCCTGGCACCCGGCCGGATGCCGGAGCGGATCGCCGAGGCGTGCCGGGCGTCCGGGCAGCCGGTGCCGCGGACTCAGGGTGAGATCACCCGGTGCATCCTCGACTCCCTGGCGCTCGCCCACCGCCGGGCGGTCGCGGAGGCCCAGCGGCTCGCCGACCACCCGGTGGACACGGTGTACGTGGTGGGCGGCGGCACCCGCAACGCGCTGCTCTGCCAGCTCACCGCCGACGCCTGCGGGCTGCCGGTGGTGGCGGGTCCCACGGAGGCGGCGGCTTTCGGGAACGTGCTGGTCCAGGCCCGCGCCCACGGTCTGGTCGGTGACCTGGCCGACATGCGGCGGCTGCTCAGGCGCACCCAGCCGCTGACCCGGTACGCGCCGCGCGGGGACACCGTCCGCTGGGCGGCGGCCCAGGCGCGACTCACCACGCGGTGAACCGGGACTCCCGCGGATCGCACCGGCCCATTACCCTGCACTCATCGGATGATCGATCTCTAGGAGCCGCGATGCGTGTCGCCCTGTTCCTGACCTGTGTCAACGACACGCTGTATCCGGACACGGGCCGTGCCGTCGTGAAACTCCTGACCAGGCTGGGCGTCGAGGTGGACTTCCCGATGGCGCAGACCTGCTGTGGGCAGGCCCACTACAACACCGGATACCGTCATCAGGCGGAACCGCTGGCCCGGCATTTCTCCGATGTCTTCGGGGAGTACGAGGCGATCGTGACGCCGTCCGGCTCCTGCGGGGCGATGGTGCGGGAGCTGTATCCGAGGATGGGTGAGCGGGCCCGGGCCGAGGGCCGCGGCAACGGGCTCGCGCTCGCGCTGGCCCCGGTGGTGCCGAAGACGTACGAGCTGACGGAGTTCCTGGTCGACGTGCTCAAGGTGACGGACGTGGGCGCCTGCTACCCGCACAAGGTGACCTACCACCCCACCTGTCACGGGCTGCGGAGTCTGGGGCTCGGCGAGCGCCCGCGCCGGCTGCTCCAGGCGGTGAAGGGGCTGGAACTGGTGGAGCTGCCGGGAGCGGAGGAGTGCTGCGGGTTCGGCGGCACCTTCGCGGTCAAGAACGCCGACGTCTCGGCGGCGATGGGGGCCGACAAGGTGCGCAACGCCGAGTCGACGGGTGCGGAGGTGCTGTGCGCCGCCGACAACTCCTGCCTCATGCACATCGGTGGCACCATGACCCGGCTCGGTACCGGCATGCGGCCGGTGCACATCGCGGAGATCCTGGCGAGCACGGAGGAGGAGCCGGCCGCATGAGCGGGACCTATCTGGGAATGCCTGCCTTTCCGCAGGCCGCGCACGAGGCCGTGGGCGACCGCACCCTGCGCGGGAATCTGCGCCATGCCACGCACACCATCCGCGCCAAACGGGCCAGGGCCGTCGCCGAGGTGTCCGACTGGGACGCGCTGCGAGAGGCCGGAAAGCAGGTCAAGGACCACACGCTCCGTCATCTCGACCGCTACCTGGACCAGTTGGAGCAGGCAGTGACGGCGGCCGGCGGTACGGTCCACTGGGCCGCGGACGCCGACGAGGCCAACCGGATCGTGACCGGCCTGGTCAAGGAGACCGGCGAGTCGGAGGTCGTGAAGGTCAAGTCGATGGCCACGCAGGAGATCGGGCTGAACGAGGCGCTGGAGGCCGAGGGCATCCGGGCCTACGAGACCGATCTCGCCGAGCTGATCGTGCAGTTGGGCAGGGACCGTCCCTCGCACATCCTGGTCCCGGCGATCCACCGGAACCGCGGGGAGATCCGGGACATCTTCCGGCGCGAGATGGGCGAGTGGGGGCGTCCCGCGCCCGAGGGCCTCACCGACACGCCCGCCGAACTCGCCGAGGCGGCACGGCTCCACCTCCGCGAGAAGTTCCTGCGCGCCAAGGTCGGCATCTCCGGCGCCAACTTCATGGTCGCCGAGACGGGCACCCTGGTCGTGGTCGAGTCCGAGGGCAACGGCCGGATGTGCCTCACCCTGCCCGAGACGCTGATCTCGGTCGTCGGCATCGAGAAGACCGTGCCGACCTGGCGGGACCTGGAGGTCTTCCTGCAGACCCTGCCCCGTTCGTCGACCGCCGAGCGGATGAACCCGTACACCTCGATGTGGACCGGCACCACCGACGGGGACGGCCCCCGGGCCTTCCATCTGGTGCTCCTCGACAACGGCCGCACCGACACCCTCGCCGACGAGGTCGGCCGCCAGGCGCTGCGCTGCATCCGCTGTTCCGCCTGTCTGAACGTCTGCCCGGTGTACGAGCGGGCCGGCGGGCACGCCTACGGCTCGGTCTATCCGGGCCCGATCGGCGCGATCCTCAGCCCCCAGTTGCGCGGGACGGGGAGCGCGATCGACGCCTCGCTGCCGTACGCGTCGTCGCTGTGCGGGGCCTGTTACGAGGTGTGCCCGGTCGCCATCGACATCCCCGAAGTACTGGTCCACCTGCGGGAGCGGGTCGTGGAGGGCGGCGAGGCGGTCCGGGGCGGCAACAAGGTGCTGCTCAAACCGGCCAAGGGACACGCGGCCGAGCGGGCGGCGATGCGGGCGGCCCGCTGGGCTCTCTCGCACCCGGCCGCCCTGCGCACCGGCCAGCGGCTCGCCTCCCGCAGCCGCCGCCTCCATCCCCGCACGCTGCCGGGTCCCGGCAGGGCGTGGAGCGGCACACGGGACCTGCCGGCCGTACCGGCGGAGCCGTTCCGTGACTGGTGGCAGCGGACGAACGGCAAGGAGGACGGTGCCAAGTGAGCAGCAGGGAGCGGATCCTGGGCCGGGTACGGCGCGCGCTGGCCGACGTACGGGACGAGGAGGTACCGGTCGAGCGGGCGTATCTGCGCGAGCACGGGCAGCGCGGCGTCGCGGAGACGGTGGAGCTGCTGGCCGAGAACCTGGCGGACTACCGGGCGGTCGTACATCGCGCCACCGACGACGAACTCCCCCACGTCATCGAGCGGTTGCTCGCCGAACGCGGATCGCGGCAGGTGCTGGTGCCCCCCTCGCTGCCGCCGGAGTGGATGCCGGCCGCCGGGCCCACCCGGGTCCGCGACCGGGCGGCGAGCACGGCGCACGAGCTGGACGGGGTGGGAAGCGTGGTCACCGGGTGTGCGGTGGCGATCGCCGAGACGGGGACGATCGTGCTGGACGGCAGCCCGGACCAGGGCCGCCGCCGCATCACGCTCGTCCCGGACCATCACATCTGCGTCGTCCGGGTTCCGGACCAGGTCGTCTCCTCCGTCCCGCAGGCCCTCGAACGCCTCGACCCGGCACGTCCGTTGACCTGGATCTCCGGGCCGTCCGCGACCAGCGACATCGAGCTGGACCGGGTCGAGGGGGTGCACGGTCCGCGCACCCTGGAGGTGGTGCTCGTCAGCGCCGGCCCGCCGGACGCGGAGGTCACCTCGTAGGCGGGCCGGCGCCGCTTCGGCGCGCGGGGCGCAAGGGGCGCGGCTAGCGTGAGGGAATGATCCGGTTCGAGCAGGTCACCAAGCGGTATCCGGACGGCACGACCGCCGTGGACGGCCTCTCCCTCGAGGTGGCGGAGGGTGAACTCGTCACCCTTGTGGGCCCGTCCGGCTGCGGCAAGACCACCACGATGATGATGGTCAACCGGCTCATCGAACCGACCTCCGGCCGGATCCTGGTCGACGGCGAGGACATCGCCCGGGTCGACCCGGTCCGGCTGCGCCGCCGGATCGGCTACGTCATCCAGCAGGTGGGTCTGTTCCCGCACCGCACCGTGCTCGACAACACCGCGACCGTCCCGGCCCTGCTCGGCTGGAAGCGGGCCGAGGCCCGCAGGCGCGCCGCCGAACTGCTCGACCTGGTGGGCCTGGACCCGTCGACGTTCGGACCTCGTTATCCGGACCAACTCTCCGGCGGCCAGCGGCAACGGGTCGGCGTGGCCCGCGCGCTCGCCGCGGATCCTCCCGTGCTGCTGATGGACGAGCCGTTCGGTGCGGTCGACCCGGTGGTGCGCGAGCAGTTGCAGGACGAGTTCCTCAGGATGCAGGCCGCCGTGCGCAAGACGGTGCTGCTGGTCACCCATGACATCGAGGAGGCGGTGCGGCTCGGCGACCGGATCGCGGTGTACGGGCAGGGGCGCATCGAGCAGTACGACACGCCGGGTGCGGTGCTGGGGACGCCCGCCACGTCCTACGTCGCCGACTTCGTGGGCGCGGACCGCGGGTTGAAGCGGCTGTCGGTGACCGAGATCGAGCCGGACGACCTGGAGCAGCCGCCGGTCGTCCGCCCGGCCGAGTCCGCCGGGAGCGCCGCGGCGCGGTTGCGGTCGGAGGGCGCCCGCTGGGCGGTGGTCCTGGACGCGCACGGCGACCTGCACGGCTGGGTGGGCCGCGACGAGCTGGCGGCGGGCGGCAGCGTCGGTGACCTGGCACACCGGATGACCGCGTGGGTGCCGGTCGGTGCCCCGCTGAAGCAGGCGTTCGGTGTGATGCTCCAGCACGACGCCGGGTGGGTCGCGGTCCTCGACGGCTCGCGCTTCCTCGGCGTCTTGACCCCGGCCAAGCTGCACGAGGCGCTGCGCCGCTCGGTGGACGCGGACGCCCGCGGCGTCTCGCGGGGTCAGGTGCCGTTCGACTCGGTCTCCGACGCCTGACCTCCGGTCCGGCGGGGTGTCGGCCGGGCGTCCGTCAGCAGTACGTCATCGGGCGGGCGCGGCGCAGCGCGTGCTGGGCGGCCCGCAGGTACAGCGCGGCATAGAAGGCTGTGTCGAGGTCCTCGGCCCACGGGCCGGGACGGGCGGCGGCTTCCTCGGCCTCGCCCTCCAGGAACCACATCGTCAGCTCGAGGTTGTCGCAGGCTTCGGGTATCGCGTCGACGGGGAGCCGGACAGCCACCGCCAGCCGCTCCGTGAGGGCGAGCACCTCGGGCGCGCCGGCGATCACCGTCTCGTCGGTGCAGGGGGATGCGAGGGGCAGCCGGATCTCCTCGTCGAGGGAGACCGGCACCAGCACCGACCAGCCCAGCAGCAGGTCCGCCTCCCCCGGTGCCAGGTGTCTGCGGCACAGCGCGTCGAACCCGTGCGTGGACGGCACCAGCTTCTCCTCGAACGACTGCCCCGGGCCGGGCACCGGGACGGCCGCCTCGGGCACCGGCGCGTACGGCGCGAGCCCGCGCCGCCGCAACTCCTCGTTCAGGGCCGAGGCGATGGCGCCCTTGCCGCCGTCCTCCTCGTCCGCGCCGAACCACTCCCGCGCGGCGACACTCACCAGATGGATCCCCATGTCCCGGAAGGTAGCGGCCGCCACTGGCAACGGGCGCCGATCCTCACTTCACCAGGCCCTTGTCCCGCAAGTACGTCCGGGCGACGTCCTGGGCGAGCCGCCGCCAGCCGTCGACCTGCTGGTTCATGGCGGCCAGATCGGCGGTCGTCAGGACGTCGTTGAGCTTGCCGAGCGCCTTCGTCACGCCCTCGGCACCCGCCCGGGCGCGGTTGACGACCGGGACGACGTAGTCGGCGTTCTGGAGGTGCTTGTCGTCGGCGAGCAGGACCAGGCCGAACTGGCCGAGGGTCGCGTCCGTGGTGGTGGTCAGCAGCATCTGGTCCTGCCCGGCCTGTACGGCCCGTTTGGCCTGGGTGGTGCCGACGCCCTTGGGGTCGACGCCGGTGATGTCGATGCCGTAGACCTTCTTCAGCCCCGGCTCGCAGTAGGGCCGCCGCACGCACTCGTCCCCCGCCGCGAGCCGCACCTTCAGCCCCGAGGCGCCCAGGTCGCCGAGCGTCCTGAGGCGGTGCGCGCGGGCATAGGCGGCAGTGACCGCGAACGCGTTCTGGTCCACCGCGCGGCCCGGGTCCAGGACCGTGAGCCCGCGCGGTGCGGCGAGGCGGCGCAGCGCCTTCATCGTGGCGTCGAGGTCGGGTGAGCCGACGGGCGGCGCGTCGGGGCCGTTGGCCTTGGCGTTGAGCCAGTCGGCGAAGGTGGCCGCGTACTCGGGGACGGCGTCGATCTGCCCGGACTCCAGGGCGGGTTCGTAGATCTCGCGGTTGGCCACGGTGATCAGGGAGGTCCGGTAGCCGGCCTGGTTCAGCAGCTGTGCGTACATCTGGGCGAGCAGGTCGCTCTCGGTGAAGCCGGCCGAGCCCACGGTCAGGTGCCTGCTGTCGCCCGGGGGCGCGGTGACCGCGCCGCGGTTCTCCAGGGAGGGGCCGGTTGCGCAGCCGGTGAGGCCCACCAGCAGCACGGCCGCCACCGCCGTAGGGGATCTCACCGCGAACCCCGCGCCCGGACCGGGGCGAGCCGCTCGACGAGTTCGAAGATCCCCTCCACGATCAGCGCGAAGACGGCGACCAGGATCGCCCCGGCGACCACCTGCGGCGTGCTGGCCAGATTGAACCCGGCGGTGATGATCCGCCCCAGGCCGCCCCCGCCGGCCAGCGCGGCGATGGTCGCCGTGGCCACGAGCTGGACGGCGGCGATCCGCACCCCGTTGAGGAGCAGGGGCAGTGAAAGGGGCAGTTCCACGCGGAACAGCATCTGCGCGCCGGTCATCCCCATGCCGCGGGCCGCGCGCACGATGCTCCGGTCGACCTCGCGCATGCCCACGTAGGCGTTGGTGAGCAGCGGCGGTACCGCGAACAGCACCAGGGCCACCACCGTGGGGCCCTCGCCCCACCGGCCGATCGGGGTGAGGAGCAGCAGGACCAGGACGGCGAAGGTGGGGACGGCACGGCCGACGTTGGAGATGTTCACGGCGAGCGCGCCGCCCCTGCCGAGGTGGCCGAGGACCAGCGCGACCGGCAGCGCGACGGCGCAGCTGATGACGAGACAGACGGCGGTGAGGGCGAGGTGCTGCACGAGCCGGTGCCCGATCCCGTCGTCGCCCGCCCAGTGCGCGGAGTCGGTGAGCCAGCCCCAGGCGTCGGCGAGCGTGGTCATGCGCGGGCCGCCCGTGTCCACGGGGTGAGCAGACGCTGCACTCCGAGCAGCAGCAGGTCGGCCGCGACGGCGATCAGCACGCACAGCACGGAGGCGGTGAGGACCTGGGCCTTGAAGTAGGTGTTCATACCGGCGTAGATCAGGTTGCCGAGGCCGCCGAACCCGACGATCGCGCCGACGGTGACCAGGGAGACCGCCGAGACGGTGGCGATGCGCAGTCCGGCCATCGCGGCCGGCAGGGCGAGGGGGAGCTCGACGGTGAGCAGGAGGCGGACCGGGCCGTAGCCCAGGCCGCGGGCGGCCTGGCGGGTCTCCTGCGGGACGGCGCGCAGGCCCGCGAGGATGTTCCGGACGAGCAGGGTGAGCGAGTAGAGCACCAGCCCGGCGACGACGAGGGTGGCCGAGAGTCCGTAGACCGGCAGGAGCAGGGAGAACATCGCCAGGGAGGGGATGGTGTAGAGGATCGTCGTGACCCCGAGGACGGGCGCGGCCGACCAGCGCCAGCGGCGGGCCAGCACGGCCAGGGGAACGGCGATCACGAGGCCGATGAGCACGGAGACCGCGGTGAGCCGCAGGTGCTGCCCGACGGCGTCGAGGAGGATCTGGCGGCGGCTGCTCAGGTAGGCCCCGCAGATCCACTCGTTGCGCGCGAGACAGTCGTTCGGGGGCCCGGTCACGCGTCCATTGCACCGGGTGCGCGACAGCGCCGGCGCGTTGTGCTGACCCGTACGGGTCGTGCGTCACGAGCCGTCTCCCGGCCGCAGCACCCTTCCCGCCGACCGGTGCCCGCGGCCCACCCGGCCCCACGCAGACCGCACGCCACTGTCGATTACGCCATTCCCGCCGCATCCATCAGTGCCGTCGCCGTTCCCAGGGCCAGGCCGTCGTCCAGGCGTTCGATGCGGGCGCCGGCGCGGGCGCTGGCGCCGTCGAAGACCAGCATCAGCTGGCGGGCCAGGACGGCCGGGTCCGCTACGCCGCCCTGTTCGGCCTGTTGCCGGAAGTAGCTCTCCATCCGGCCCTTCGCGTCGCGGGCCACCACGCTCGCCGGGTGCTCGGGGTCCTTCAGCTCGACCAGGACGGCGAGGTACGGGCAGCCCTGGTAGCCGGGGGTCACCGAGCCCTTCTCCAGCCGCTCGAAGACGTCCCGCACCCGCTCACGGGGCGTGGCCGGCGCGCCGGCGCCGTCGGCGGGCGTGAGCTGGGCCTCGTACCAGGCCCTGCGGCGCTCCAGACTGGCGGCGAGCATCTCCTCCTTGCTGTCGAAGAGCTGGTACATCGAGCGCTTCGACACCCCGGCCGACCTGCACAGCGCCTCGACGCCCACGGAGACGCCGTCGCGGTAGAAGAGATCGGCGGCGGCTTCGAGCAGCCGGTCGCGGGGGGACGCCTTGTCGGTGGTGGCCATGGCCCCGAGACTACCTCTCGCCGGCACATTGGGAAACCGATCGGTATACAGGGTGGCCAGCTCACTGACCAAGCGCTTAGATAGGAAGGTCAGCACCACGCCGCTCAGCCGGAGGCCCCGTTGTTCACTTCCGTCGACGACGTCCGCGCCCGCCTCGCGGAGACCGGCTACCTCGCCTCCCCCGCCGTCGCCACCACCGTCTTCCTGGCCGACCGGCTCGGCAAGCCCCTCCTCGTCGAGGGCCCCGCCGGGGTCGGCAAGACCGAGCTGGCGAAGGCCGTCGCCGAGGTCGCCGGCGCCCGGCTGGTGCGCCTGCAGTGTTACGAGGGCGTGGACGAGTCCCGGGCGCTGTACGAGTGGAACCACGCCAAGCAGCTGCTCCGCATCAGCGCCGGCCGGGACGAGACCTGGGACGAGGCGCGCACCGACATCTTCAGCGAGGAGTTCCTGCTCCCCCGGCCGCTGCTCACCGCGATCCGGGGCGACGAACCGAAGGTGCTGCTGATCGACGAGACCGACAAGGCCGATGTCGAGGTGGAGGGCCTGCTCCTGGAGGTGCTCAGCGACTTCCAGGTGACCGTCCCCGAGCTGGGCACGGTCACCGCGACCCGCCGCCCTTTCGTCGTGCTCACCTCGAACGCGAGCCGTGAGCTGTCCGAGGCGCTGCGCCGCCGCTGCCTCTTCCTGCACATAGGGTTCCCCGACGAGGAGCTGGAGCGCCGGATCGTACGGCTGAAGGTGCCCGAGCTCACCGAGGCGCTCACCGAGTCCGTGGTCCGGGTGGTCGGGGCGCTGCGGGCGATGGACCTGCGCAAGGTGCCGTCGGTGGCCGAGACGATCGACTGGGCGCGCACCCTGCTGGCCCTGGGCGCCGACGCGCTGGACGAGCAGGTCGTACGGGATTCCCTGGGCGTGATCCTCAAGCACCAGGACGACATCCAGAAGGCGGCCGCCAAGCTGGACCTGGACGCGCTGTGAACGCGGTGGCCGACACGTCGGCCGACCTCGCCGGCCGGCTCACCGGTCTGGTGGGGGCGCTGCGGGCGCACGGGGTGCGGGTCGGCACCGGCGAGACCGTGGACGCGGGCCGGGCGGTTGCGGCGCTCGGCCTGGCGGACCGGGAGCTGCTGCGCGAGGGGCTGGCCGCGACCCTGCTGCACGGCAGTGCCCAGCGGGCCGTGTTCGACCAGGTCTTCGACCTCTACTTCCCGCGCGGGGTGGGCGGGCCCGGCACCGGGTCGGCCCACCGGGACGAACTGCGGGAGCGGCTCGCCGGCGCACTGGCCGACAACGACACCGCGCTGCTCAGGCAGTTGGCGGCGCAGGCGGTGGACGGCCTGGGCGGATACGGGAGTCCGTCGGGCTCCGACGGCTGGTCGTCGTACCAGACACTGGACCGGCTGCGGCCGCAGACGCTGCTGGCACGGGTGCGGGCGGACGTCCGGGCCCGGGGCACGGACCAGGGGTTCGCGGACCGGCTGCTGGACGACGAGATCCGGCGTCGGATCGAGACGTTCCGGGGCATGGTCGCGGCGGAGGCCCGGCGCCGGGTGGCCGAGCGGCGCGGGCGGGACGAGATCGCCCGGCGGGCGGTGCCGCCGAGCGCCGACCAGGTGGACTTCCTGTTCGCCGGGCGGGATCAACTTGCCGGTCTGCGCAGGGCTGTTCAGCCGCTGGCCCGTAAGCTGGCGACCCGGCTGGCGGCACGCCGCCGCCGGGCCGCGCGGGGCAGCATCGATCTGCGCCGCACCCTGCGCGGTTCGCTGTCCACAGGCGGGGTGCCGATGCGGCCGGTGCTGCGCCGGCGCCGGCCGGTGCGGCCCGAGCTCATCCTCCTGTGTGACGTCTCGGGCTCGGTGTCGGGGTTCTCCGACTTCACGATGCTGCTGGTGCAGGCGCTGCACGACCAGTTCAGCAAGGTCAGGGTGTTCGCCTTCGTCAACCGCATCGACGAGGTGACCGGCCTGCTCGATCACGGCCGGGCCGACCCGGAGGGGCTCGGCGCCCGGATCCGCGCCGAGGCGACGCTCACCGGCTGGCACGGCAGCAGCGACTACGGGGTGTCGCTGGGCGAGTTCGCGGAGCGGTACGGCGCCGCGGTCGGGCCGCGCAGCACCGTGTTCGTCCTGGGCGACGCCCGCACGAACAACCTCGACCCGAACCTCGCGGCCCTCCGCCGCATCACCGAACAGGCCCGCCGCGTCTACTGGTTGAACCCCGAGGCGCGCTCCCTGTGGGGCACCGGCGATTCGGCGGCACCCGACTACGCCGAACTGGCCGAGATGCACGAGTGCCGAACGGCCCGCCAACTGAGCGCCCTGATCGCACGGTTGCTGCCGATCTGACGCCCGGACGTGCCCCGGCTTGCGCCGATGCGGTGTCCTAGGCTTCGGGGTGGGCCAGTTCGATGTCGTGATCGTGGATGTCGGCACCGCAGACCAGCACTCCGGCGGCCCGCGGTGCGTAGCCGGTCGCGATGACGGTGTACGGGCCGGTGTCCAGGTCGCAGAAGGCGTACGCGCCGTCCTCCCCGGTGGTGGTCGTGGCGACGACGTTGCCGGCGACGTCCACCAGCGTGACCCGGGCGTCACCCAGCGGGCCCGCTCCGCCCCGTACCGTGCCGCGCACATGGGCACCGGGCCGCAGCTCGATCTCGACGCGGGTGGCCCCGGTTCCGGCGATCTCGACGGCCACGGCGAGCGGCCGGTGCTTGGGAGAGCTGACGGCGAGGGTCACGGCGCCGGGCACCAGCTCGCCGACCGAGAACTCCCCGACGCCGTCGGTCTGCCGGGTGGCGAGCACGTCCCCGCGCACATCGGTGACGACCACCACGGCTCCGGCGACCGGTTCCCCGCCGTCCGCGGCCCGCACCAGTCCGGCCAGGCCGCCGGCGCCGTCGAGCAGCATGTCGTACGCGACCGGTCCGGTGCTCACGACCAGGGCGGTGGCCTGCGGCCGGCAGCCGTCGGCGGCGGCTATGAGAACGTACGTCCCCTCTCCGGGCGCCGTCACGGCGTAGCGGCCCTCGGCGTCCGCCACCGCGCGGCCGAGCTGGCGGCCGCCGAGCGAGATCAGGGTGACGGCCGCCCGGCCGACGCCTGTTCCGTCGGCGGCGCGCACCTGCCCCCGCACCTGGACACCGTCGTCGGTGAGGCCGGCCGTCACCGCGGATCCGCCGGCACCCACCGGTGGCTCGGGCGCCGGCCCGGGTACGGACGCCGGTGCACCGGCGGCGGATCCGGCCGCCGCGGCGGGCTCCCGGCGCGGGATGAACGCGGCCACCAGCAGGGCGAGGACCGCCGCACCGGAGCCGACTGCCATGACCACCTTGAAGCCGTTCTCGGAGGGCACGGTCACACCGCCGAAGACGTTCGTCATCTGGGCCAGGATCACCCCGGCGACGGCACTGGCTGTCGACGTACCGATGGACCGCATCAGGGTGTTGAGGCTGTTGGCGGCGGCCGTCTCGTGCGGGTCGACGGCGCCCATGATGAGCGCGGGCATCGCGCCGTAGGCGAAACCGATTCCGGCGCCGACGATGCAGGAGACCAGCACCAGCTGCCAGACGGCGTCCATCAGCACGATGTTGAGCCCGTACCCGGCCGCCACGATCACCGCGCCGCACATCAGGGTGGTCTTCGGGCCGAAGTTCCTGGAGACGAGGGCCGACACGGGCGCCGTCGCCATCATCACCAGGCCGGTCGGGGCCATCACCAGTCCCGCGTCGAGCAGCGACTTGCCCAGCCCGTAGCCGGTCGCCTCAGGCAACTGCAGGAGCTGCGGAAGCACCAGGGACATCGCGAACATGGAGAACCCGAAGGCGATCGAGGCGAGGTTCGTCACCAGGACCTGACGGCGGGCGGTGGTACGCAGGTCGACCAGCGGCTGCCGGGTGCGCAGTTCGTAGAGGCCCCAGGCGAGCAGGGTCACCACGGCGGCTCCGAACAGACCGAGCGTGGTGCCGCTGCGCCAGCCCCAGTCGGCGCCCTTGGAGATGCCGAGCAGCAGACAGACCAGGCCCGCCGCCATGCCCAGGGCGCCGATCAGGTCGAACCTGCCGCCGGTGCGCACCTTGGACTCGGGCACCAGCACGAGGACCAGTACGGCGGCGACGACACCGAGCGCGGCCGAGGTCCAGAACAGCACGTGCCAGTCGAAGTGGTCCGCGATCAGCGCGGCGGCGGGCAGGCCGAGCGCGCCGCCGACACCGAGCGAGGCGCTCATCAGGGCGGTGGCGGACCCGAGGCGTTCGGCGGGGAGTTCGTCGCGCATGATGCTGATGCCGAGCGGGATCACACCCGAGGCCAGGCCCTGCAGCGCGCGGCCGACGATCATCGGTACGAGGGTGTCGCTGAGCGCGGCGGTGACCGACCCGGCGACCAGCATGAGCAGGCTGGTCAGCAGCATCAGCCGCTTGCCGTACATGTCGCCGAGCCGTCCCATGACGGGCGTGGCGACGGCGGCGGCGAGCAGGGTGGCGGTGACGGCCCAGACCGCGTCGGACGCCGAGGCGTCGAGCAGCTTCGGCAGCTCGGGCACGATGGGGATCACGAGGGTCTGCATCAGCGAGACCACGATCCCGCCGAAGGCCAGCACCGCGACGACTATCCGGGTCCGCGGCGGCGCGGACTCCCCCGCCGCTTCCGGCCGGGGCTGTGCGTGGGACATGGTCGAGCCTCCGTAGGGCCGTTCGACTCTGCACGACCCTCCCGAATGTAAGTCACTTGATTTACGCAAGCAAGCACGGTCGGATGCCCGCTCGGCTCGACTCGCGCACCACCGGCCGGCACGGGACCGTGTGCACCCCGGGTGCCGGTTCGGCGTCGATGGCCTGCAGCGGCCGCAGCGCGGCGATCCGCCCGATCTCGGCCGGGTTCATGTCGACGGTGGTGAGCGGCGGGCGACAGGCGAGGGCCATCGTGTCCCAGTTGTCGTAGCCGACGACCGCGACGTCCCCCGGCACGTCCTTGCCGCGCTCGCGCAGCGCGTCCGCCACTCCCCGGGCGGTCTGGTAGTTGCCGCAGAAGACGGCGTCCGTGTCGGGTGCCGTCCGCAGCACCGCGTCGGTGGCCCGCCGCCCCCAGGCCTCGCTCCACTCCCCGAGGTGCACCCGGCCGGGGGCGAGCCGGAGGGAGGCACCGGCCAGGTGCCGGACCGCGTGCGCGTCACGGTCGCGGGCCGCCTGGTGGTGTTCGGGTCCGGTGACATGGGCGATCCGGGTACGGCCGGCGGCCGGCAGGTGTTCCACGGCGAGCCGGGCGCAGCCCCGGTCGTCGGTGACGACGGAGGTGTCGGCGGGGTCGGTCGACGGCGAGAGGGCGTAGACGACCGGGATCGCCGGATCGATGCCGGACAGGGGCGGACGGGGGTCGGTGCGCCGCCCGGGGCGTTCGGCAGCACCGTGCACGTGAAGCTGGAGTACACCCCGTCCAGGGGCCGCACGAAGGCCGTCTCCGGGCCGATCACCGTCTCGGACGCCGACTACCCGGTCAGCGGCGGCTCGATCACCGTGCCGGTGACGATGAACGCCTCCGCCGGCCACCACCTGACCGTCACCCCGAGCGGCACCGCCACCTCGCCGGCCGGGCGCTGCCAGATCACCAAGCGCAACAGCGGCCTCGCCCTGGACACCAGCCGCGCGGGCACCGCCCAGGGCACCGCGGTCGTCCAGGCACCGCCACCACGGGCACCGACCAGAACTGGACGCTGGTGGCCGCCGGCAGCGGCCTCTACAAGATCCGGCAGCAGGCGAGCGGGCTGCTCCTCGGCATCACCGACGCGGGCACCGGCGCCGATGGCACCGCCCCGATCTGGGGCGACAACGGCACCGCCGGCCATCTCTGGCAGCTCGGCCCGTCCGGCGACGGCTGCTACGAGATCGCCAACTACAACGGCGGGCTGCTGCTAGGCGTGACCGCAACGAGTACCTCCGCCGGCGCCCGGGTCCTCCAGTGGGACGACAACGGCACGGCGGACCATCTGTGGACACTGACGGCGCGCTGACGCGGCCGTCGGTGCACCACCGGGCCCACGGCCACCGCCCGGACTTCGACGATGTGAGGGACGGATTCCGCATGAGCGGCCGACCGCTCGGCAACCGGGACGTTCGGCCGCTAAGTTGGGCAGCATGAGCAACCTTGACCGTGCGCCCGTCCCGAGCGTGTGCGGTGGCCGCGGATTCGTCGTCGCCGAACCCGTCCGCGAGCTGCTGAGCCCCCGCCGTGTGCAGCTCGGCGAGTCGACCGAGGTGCGGCGGCTGCTGCCGAACCTCGGCCGCCGCATGATCGGCGCCTGGGCGTTCGTCGACCACTACGGTCCCGACGACATCGCCGACGAGCCCGGGATGCAGGTGCCCCCGCACCCGCACATCGGACTGCAGACGGTCAGCTGGCTGCACCAGGGCGAGGTGCTGCACCGCGACTCGACCGGCAGCCTGCAGACGATCCGCCCGCGCGAGCTCGGGCTGATGACCTCGGGCCGGGCGATCAGCCACTCGGAGGAGAGCCCGCGGTCGCACGCCCGGTATCTGCACGGCGCCCAGCTGTGGGTGGCCCTGCCGGACTCCCACCGCCACACCGACCCGAAATTCGAACACCACCCCGATCTGCCGACGGTCACCGCTCCCGGCCTGACCGCCACGGTCATCCTCGGCTCCCTCGACGGCGCGACGTCCCCCGGTACGGCGTTCACCCCGATCGTCGGCGCGGACCTGTCCCTCGCCCGGGGCACCGACCTGCGCCTGCCCTTGGAGCCCGACTTCGAGTACGGCGTGCTGGGGATGTCCGGCGAGGTGAGCGTCGACGGCGTGCCGGTGCTGCCGGGCTCGATGCTCTACCTCGGCTGCGGCCGCACCGAGCTGCCGCTGCGCGCCGAGTCGGACGCGACGCTCATGCTCCTGGGCGGCGAGCCGTTCGAGGAGGAACTCATCATGTGGTGGAACTTCGTCGGACGCACCCAGGCGGATATCGAACAGGCTCGCGAGGAATGGATGAACGGGTCGCGATTCGGGGAAGTGAAGGGTTACGACGGAGCACCTCTGCCTGCTCCCGAACTGCCGCCGGTGCCACTGAAACCGCGAGGTCGAGTGCGCTGAGCAGGAACCTCACAAGCTGACGCACACAGCGCCGGGCGAGGTGAGACACACCCCGCCCGGTTCGCACGGACAGCCAGGCAAACCCCTGTCTCACCACTCGTTCCACCGCACTTCACGGCGCGGGTCCCGCCGGCCGTCGTCAGCTCTGATCGGGCTGCCGCCGGCCCAATGCCGACTTTGCTGTCGGACAGTCAGATCTCCCGCGGGGTTCCGCTCTCGCCTCACGCCATCGCCCCCGGGGAGACGTGCGCACTCGTGCTCCGGGAGGAGCGGCCGGGGGGCGAGACGGTGCCTGGGCCTGCTGCGTCGGCGTATCCGCGGAGATCCCTCAGGCGTGGGCCACGACGGCCACGGGGCAGCCGACATGGTGGATGGCGGCGTGGGTGACGGGGCCGGTGTGCGGTCCTGCCGGGCGTTCGGTGATACGGCGCCCGACGACGAGCAGGCCCGCCTCGGCCGCCGCGTGGACCAGAACGGTCTGCGGCCGACCCTCCGCGACGGTCTCGTCGACCTCGACCCCGGGATACTTGTCGCGCCACATCCGCAGCACGGCGGTCAGGAAGCCGAGCCACTCGTCGCCCCGCTCCGGGGCGCTGACCAGTCCGAGGTCACCGGGGCCGAGCCCGATCGGGGACGGCTGCCGCCAGGCGTGGACGACCCTCAGGCGGGCCCTGCGCAGCCGGGCCGCCTCGAAGGCGAACTCGATCACCTCGTCGCAGGGGTCGGCGAGATCGATGCCCAGGACGACATCCCGGTACGCGGAGCGGGTGGACGCACTGCCGTCGGCGGCAGGCAGGTGTTCGTCGGCGGGCTCCTCCCCCGCCCGGACCAGGACGACAGGGCGCTCTGTGCGTGCCACCACGCCAAGGGCCACCGAGCCGACCACGAAACCGGCGAATCCGCTCAGCCCTCGCGAGCCCAGCACCAGCAGCTCGGACTGGTCGGCGGCCTTCAGCAGGGCGGCGATCGCGGGTCCCTCGACCTGCTCGTCGTCCAGGCGGACATCGGGGCAGGTACGGCGGACCCGTTCCTCGGCCTGGCGCAGGGAGCGTCGGCCCTGGTACCGCTGAGCAGCGCCGGCCTGTTCACCGGACTCCTGGCGGGGGTGCCAGTTCCACGCGTGCACGAGGCGCAGCGGCCGGTCACGGCGGACCGCCTCGTGCGCGGCCCACTCGGCGGCGGCGAGGCTCTCGGCGGACCCGTCGACTCCCACAATGACCGGCGTAAGCATGACAGTTACCTCCTGTGTCCGGACTGCTCCCGGTCTTAGCGTCTTCTTGCGGCTCACCGCCGGACAGGGGCCGCCAGGGCTGCGACCGGGTCCGTTCGGCCCCCTCCCACCCGGCCCGCCGACGGACACGGCCGTGATCCCGTCCAGGGGAAAGTCGGTGCGACGCGGGGGGCAACCGCTCTCCGCGTGCACCGTCCGAAGCGCGCCGGATATCCGGACGTGAACGTCCCGGAGGATGTTCTGGGCATGCCTCCCGGCGAGGCGCTCGGCCCTGTCTCCGCGAACGCCGCGCTGGTGGCGCTCGGTCGGCGCACGGGCAACCCGCGCGAGTGCTGCCGGACGCCGTCCGGTGCCGGGTCGCCGTCGTGCCGTCGTGAGTCGCCGCGGGGCAGTTCGGCCGGGCCGAGGGACCCGTTCGGCCCGTGTGGGGCCCGGTCCCGGCGGCCCACCGTGAGCAGCACGGGGGCGCACCCCGCGATCGCCGTGATCGGTGTCGGAAACGAGTTCCGGTGCGACGACGGAGTGGGCCCGCCGTGGCCGCCCCGCTGCGGGAACGTGCCGTGGACCGGCCGCTGCCGCCCGAGCGGGTTGCGGCGCGGCCGCCACCGCCGGGTCCCGGCCGTCCGTACGTGCCGCACCGTGGCCGTCGTCACCACCTGGCCGGGCTGCCGTCGCGGACCAGGACCTCGGCGGGCGGGCGGCGCGGCGCGGTCCATGTCTGTGCGGGGCGGCCGAGCCGCAGCAGCGTCTGCGGAAAGTTCCCGGCCGTCAGGCGATGGCGCAACTGGGCGCGCAGTGCGGGCAGTTCGAGGGGCTGGGTGTGAAAGGCGGCCATGACCCCGCGGGCGGCGGCGGCCAGCAGGACACGCTGGAGCGCCTGCCCCGACCGCAGCCAGTCGTGGCGGTCGTCGCATGGGGTGGACAGCACCGCGACGGTTCCCGTCCCGTGGTGGCGACGGCGGGACGGGAGGAGGTAGCGGCGGGCGAGGCCGAGGTAGTCGCGACCGGCGAGGAATGTGCCGTCCGGGTGGTACCGGCAGGCCTCGGCGGGCACCCCGCCGTGCCCGAGGCCGCGCATCACCTCGCCGGCGCGTCCGGGATCCGCGCGCTGGGTGTCCTCGGCGGTGCGCACCAGTTCCGCGAGCACGTCCAGCTCCTCCGGCTCGTCGAAGACCTGGAGGACGGCGCCCTCCACCCGGGCGTGCTCGCGCAGTTCGTCCATGAGGCCGTCGGGCAGCGACTCGTTCAGGAACGGCCCACGGTGGGTGTGGCGGCGGGCGATCGCGTCGGCGAGCTCCGCCTCGTCGGGCGTGACCGGGGCGTGCGTCGCGTAACCCACGCGGGCGAGGAAGGCGGGGCTGCCGGGCTCCGGCAGCAGCTCGACGACCGGCCGGAACCCGAGGTGCCGCACAGCCGTCCGCGCGTTGAACAGAGCCGCCCCGCAGGCGATGACCATCTCCCTTCCGCCGGGGTCGGTGAGGATCAAGCGGCGCCCGACGTCGGCGTGCACCTCGAAGCCGTGGTCGTGGCCCTCCTCGACGAAGTACCAGGGCTGGCTGTTGTGCGGGGAGGGCGCCAGGCAGGCGGCGCGGGTCAGGTGCACCGCCGCGTGGCCGGGTTTCTCGTACGACACGGACATGGTGGATCCCGCCTCTCGCGGACCGTCCACCCTTCGTGAACCGTCCAACCCCAGCGTCCCCCGCTCGTGCCGCCTCTCGGCATGGGCCGACGGTCCCGGCACCAGGCCTCAGCGGCCCTCCCTCATTCCGGCAACTGCCCTTCGCCCGGCCCACGGTGGTACTTCCCGAGCCGAACCGCCCCCACCTGTACGTCCGTTCGGCCCACTGTCGAAGGCCGAACAGCACTGGGGGAGGCCCTCGGCGGGCGGTTGGCTGGAAGTGTCGGAGGAGGCTGCCATGTTCAGCGGCACACCGTACGCCCGCCGCGCCCGCCGCCACCGCTCCACCGTGGTCACGGCGACGCTGGCTCTCCCTCTGCTCACGCTCGCCGCCTGCGGCACGACCGCCGCGCCGGACCCGTCCGCCGGCACGTCGTCCGCCATGGACAGCGGAACCTCGGGAGGCACGACCGGTGCCGGCGCGCCCTCCTACTCCGCCGCACCGACGGCAGCGCCACCGAAGTCCTCGGCCGGCGGCTCCGGCCCGTCGGCGGGGAAGAAGGTCCGTACAGCGGTGTACTTCCTGCACGGCGCGAAGGTCTCAGCCGCGCCGCGCACGGTCGCCGCCCCCGCGACCGCCACCGGGGCGGTGCGCGCCCTGCTGGCCGGCCCCAGCCGCTACGAGGGCAGCCGGTCCCGCACCACCGCGATCCCGCCAGGCACCGATCTGCGTTCGGTCGCCGTCCGCAACCACGTCGCGACAGTCGATCTGTCCGGCCGCTACGACGACGCCGGTGGCAGCGGGTCGATGCGGGGCCGCCTGGCTCAGGTGGTGTTCACGCTGACCCGCTTCCCCGCCGTCCACAAGGTGGCGTTCGAGATCGAGGGCAAGCCGGTCACGCACTTCGGCCCGCGGAGGACCGTGCTCAACGGGCCGGTCGGCCGCGCCGACTTCGAGGACGTTTCCCCGGCCGTCCTGGTCGAGTCGCCGCTGCTCGGCGACACGGGCCGCACGCCGCTGCGCGTGTGGGGCAGCGCGAACACGTCCGAGGCCGAGTTCCGGCTGAAGGTGACCGACGCGGCGGGGCACGCGGCCGCCGACGTCCTGGTACGGGCCACGTCCGGCACCGGAGTCCGCGGCACCTTCGACGTCACCGTCCCCTATCGGGTCGTCCGGGCCGGTCCCGGCCTGCTCACTGCGTACTACGTGTCACCGAAGGACGGTCGGCCGGTGACCGTCGACACCGTTCCGCTGACGGTGAACCACTGACACCGGCCCACGGGACGGGTGGTCCCCGGCGCGTGACGCGCCGGGGACCACCCGTCCCGTGCCGACGGCGGTGCGTCACAGCCTCCGCAGGCATTCGTCAGCGACGCCGTGCATGGCCCGGTCCTCGGGCCGGACGCGTGAGTCGTCCAGCCGGAAGGTGAGCTTGTCGACGACCGCGACCACACCGTCGATCTGACGGGTCATGGAGACGGCGATCTCCGTGTCGGTCTTGCGGTCCATCTGTCCGGCAAGGGTGACCACGCCTTCCGTGACGGACACGTCGATGCTGCGCGGCTGCAGCCACAGAGCGCGCTCCAGCACCTCCTCGACGACCTGTGCGTGGATCTCCGCGTCGGGCCGCAGGAAGACCTGGAGCAGGTCGCGGCGGGTCACGATGCCGACGAGCCGCCGCTCCTCGTCCAGGACGGGCAGCCGGTCGACGTGGTGCAGGGCCATGGTGCGGGCGGCCACGACGATGGTGTCGTCGGCGTGGACCGTGACGGGTGGTGCTGTCATCAGCTGACTCGCGGTGCGGGCGCGCGCCTTGGCGGCCCGCGTCCGGCCCCTGCGGGTCAGACCGGGGAAGCGGTGGTGCTTCTTCGGCTCGTAGGGGTCCGGGGCGTCGGCCTGCCGGATCATCAGGTCGGTCTCCGAGACGACTCCGATGACCTTGTCGTCCGCGTCCACGACCGGCAGGCCGCTGATGCGGTGCTCGCCGAGCAGCCGGGCCACTTCCTTGAAGGGCGTCGCCTGCGCGGCGCGGACGACCTCCGTGGTCATCACGGAGCCGACCTTGTTGTGCTTCATGACTTTCCTCCTCGACGGAGCCGACGCTGACCCGAAGCCGGGGCCCGGGCGCCGGCAGGCGGGTGCTCGACCGGAAGCGGCCGACGCTCCGGTGGGTGTGCCTCCGCAGTTCGGCGCGGTCGTCGGCCCGCGCCTCATCGCCGAGTCTCCCCGGGTCTGTTGACACCTCGAAGCGTCCACCTGAACCGGCCGCCTCCCCATGGGCTGTTCGGGGCCGATCGAGGACCTGTCGGCCTTCGATCCGCGCCGGTTTACCGGCAGGGCGGGCTCGGTCCGCGGGCGAACGGACCTGCCCTGCCGACCGGTTCGTCTTCGTCCCAGCGGTCGGCCGGGTCCGGGCCTTCCGGCGCGGCGCAGGGCCGTCCGGCCCCTGCCCCACCGCCGGCGGGCGGGGCCATCGTGGACGGAACTTCCGACCGAGCCCGACGGCCCCTGGTCACCGAGCGGGGAGGAGACCCCATGTCCACCACGCTGCTCGACGTGGCGACCCTGGAGAAGATCGTCTCGGCTGCTGTGGCCGCCCCTTCGATCCACAACACCCAGCCCTGGCGATTCCGGCTGGACGCGGAGACGGCGACCCTGCAGATCCGGGCGGCCGCCGACCGCGGTCTGCGGCACATCGACCCTTCCGGGCGTGCGCTGCACCTGTCGGTGGGTTGCGCGCTGTTCAATGTGCGGCTGGCCGTCGCGCACTTCGGCTGGGAACCGGTGACCCGGCTGCTGCCCAGGCCCGACGAGCCCGGCCTGCTGGCCGCCGTCCGCCTCGGCGGTCCCGTCCGCTTCTCACCGGCGGCGGGCCTGTACGACGCCGTGTGGCGCCGGCACAGCAGTCGCTTCCCGTTCTCCGACCGGCCGCCGCCCGTCTCCCTGCTGCACGAACTCGCCGAGGCCGTGCACGCCGAGGGGGCCCTCCTCGGCTACCCGGATCCCGGCGAGACGGACCGCCTGCTACGGGTGACGCTGGAGGCGGAGCGGCGCAACACGGCCGACCGCGACCGGGGAGCGGAGAGCCGCCGGTGGATCCGGGAACCGGACGGCACGGCGCTCGGCGTTCCGCCGTCGGCCTTGGGGCCGCAGGACTACCGGGACCGGGTTCCGATGCGGGACTTCGCAGCCCACCGCCACCCGGCCGAACTCGCCGCCCGCACCTTCGAGCAACGGCCCACGATCGCCGTGCTCTCCACCTCGCACGACCGCCGGGCGGACTGGCTGCGGGCCGGTCAGGCGCTTCAGCGCGCCCTGCTGGTGGCGACGGCCGCCGGCCTGCGGGCGTCGCTGCTGCACCAGGCACTGGAATGGCCGGAGCTGCGTGAGCAGTTGGCAGGGCCGCAGGACGGCCGGGCGCATGCCCAGATGGTGGTCCGTCTGGGGTACGGACCGCAGGGGCCGGCCTCCCCTCGGCGTACGGCGGCGCAGGCCCTGGAGTAGGGCCCGCCCGTGCTCGGCCGGGAGCGCGCCGTGGGCTGACGTCCCGCGCCGCGCTCGCCCGCAAGGCACCGAACGGACCACTCGGACAGTCCCCTCGGCCCTCGCAGGCGCCCGCGGACTGCGATGTCCTGAGAGCGAGGAACGCTCCTGTTCCTCTCCGGGAAGGAGGAGAGTTCCATGTCCGAGTCCTCGACGGTCCGCCACATCACTCCGGGTTCCACGGTGCTGCCTCTCCCGTCGCAGGAGCCGGCCGCTCCCGCCTCCGGCGCCCTCGGGCGCGCGGGCAGGCCGTTGTCCGTCGTCGACCACGTCGCCGACTTCTACGGCGCCTACACCGACGCGCTGCGCGACCGGGGCCGGGGACAACTCGCCGACGCACTGCGGCATCACTACCTCACGCCCGAACTCCGCCGCAGCCTGATCAGCTGGGAAGCGGTTCACGACCGGGACGGTCTGCTGCGGGCGCGGGGCGTGCCGGCCTCATGGCGGGTGGTCTACGACAACAGCGGCACGGGGCACTGCTGGAGCCGGGTCACCCTGGTCTGGGAGGACGACGAGAACCACCCGTACCGCACCACCCGCCTCCTGGTCCGGTCCGATCCGGCCACCCGGCGCATCTGCGGCATACGGTCCCTGGGCACGTCGGACGCGGTCGACGCGACCTGACGCACCCCTGCCAGGGCGTCCGCCGGAGTGGGCCTTCAGGGCCCGACGACCCACCCGCCCGGTCCCGCTCCGGGACGTTCAGCACCTCATGCCGCCGGCACCAACCGACGCTTCATGGGGGCATGACAAACATCCATGACGTACCGTCAGCGGCCGCCGGACCGCGCGGGCAGGAGATGCGGAGCCGGTGGGCCACCCTTGTGGTGCTCTGTGTGTCACTGCTGATCGTGACACTGGACAACACCATCCTGAACGTCGCGCTCCCGACCCTGGTGAAGGAACTCGGCGCGACGACCACCCAGTTGCAGTGGATCGTCGACGCCTACGCCTTGGCCTTCGCCGGGCTGATGCTGGTCACGGGCAGCAGCGCGGACCGGTTCGGGCGCCGCCGGGTCTTCGTCACCGGGCTGGCCGTGTTCGGAGCCGCCTCGGCGTGGGCGGCCTACTCGGGCTCGGTGGGCATGCTGATCGCCGCCCGGGCGGCAATGGGCGTCGGTGCGGCGATGATGATGCCCGCCACGCTCTCGCTCATCACGGACGTGTTCCGTGATCCCGGCGAGCGGCAACGCGCGATCGGCCTGTGGGCAGCCACCAGCGGACTGGGCATCGCCATCGGACCGGTGGCGGGCGGACTCCTGCTGGAGCACTTCTGGTGGGGATCGGTGTTCTGGGTCAACATCCCCGTCGCCGCCCTCGGTCTGGCCTGTGCCGCCTTCCTGGTGCCGGAGTCCCGTAATCCGGCGGCGCTGCGGCCGGATCCGGCCGGTTCGGTCCTGTCGATGGCGGGGCTCGGCCTCCTGCTCTGGGCGATCATCGAGGCCCCGGTACGCGGCTGGTCCTCCGGCGTCGTACTCGGCGCGGGCGGCACCGGCCTTGTGGTACTGGTGGTTTTCGCCGTCTGGGAGCGGCGCAGCACGCACCCCCTGCTGAACCTGGCCTTCTTCCGCGACCGCCGGTTCTCCGTCGCCACCTCGTCGGTGGCGCTCGCGATGTTCGGGCTCTTCGGGGCCCTGTTCGTGCTGACCCAGTTCCTCCAGTTCGGTCTCGGCTACAGCGCACTGCGGACCGGTGTACGGGTGCTGCCCGTGGCCGGGCTGCTCGCGCTGGTCGCCCCGCTGTCCCCGGCCCTGGTGCGGTGGGCCGGCACCAAGGCAGTGGCCGGAACGGGTCTGCTGGCCGTGGCGACCGGGTTGTGGCAGCTGTCCACCGCGGAGTCGTCCGCCACGTACGAGGATCTGCTGGCCGGTCTGCTGATGCTCGGCCTCGGCGCCGGACTCGTGGTGCCCGCCGCCCTCGACGCCCTCATGGGAACCCTGCCCCAGGGCGACACCGGGGTCGGCTCGGCCACCAACGGTGTCTCCGTCCAGTTGGGCGGGGCGGTCGGAGTGGCCGTGATCGGCAGCCTGCTGACCGCCCGTTACCAGGACCGTATGGGTCCGCCGCTGAGGCCGTACCAGCTGTCGCACGACGTCTCGGACAGTGTGCTCGGCTCGCTCGGGGGCGCGCTCGCGCTCGCCGAACGGGTGGGGGGCGTGTCGGGGCGGATGCTGGCGGACCTGGCCCGCTCGGCGTTCGTCAGCGGTATGGGCCTCGGCCTCACGGTCGGCGCCTGCGTGGCCGCCGGCGGAGCCATGCTGGCCTTCGCCGCGCTGCCCGCCCGGCCGTCCGGGGCCTCCGTCGAGCCCAAGGAACCGCTGTAGGCCACACGACCACGCGAAGCGCGGGTCCGCAATGGCCAGGTCGGCCGGTGACCTGCCCGTTCAGCCCCTGCGGTGTGCGCCGGCCGCCGAACACGCTGGAAGAGAGGGATGAAGGAGATCCGCCATGACCGAGGTCCGCAACGCGTCGTCACGCGTCCCTCGCACCGGGGTTGTCCCCAGGGGCGAGAGCCTGGGCAGACCTGTCCGGACGCGGCGTGCGGCGACCGCCGGAGCGCGGCGCGGCGGGTCGGCTCGTCGGTGTCGGAGGCCGCCCGTGGGCGGACGGCAGAAGGAAGGCAGTCATGTTTCCCCTCATCCTGGTGGGCGCGACCGTCGTGGGCGCCTGCATGGTGTTCGGCTACAGCTCGTTCGTCGTCGGCTTCGCGCTGATGGCGGTCGGCATCCTCGGCCTGATCGTGTTCATGGTCACACCGGGCATGGTTCGGCGCCCGGGCGAGCGCGGGACGGTGATCGAGGAGCGCCACTACATGGGGACGGGCGAGCACGACGACTACCGGCACCACTCCCGGTGATGTCCCCTCCGGGTGCTGTCCACGGCTCGTCACACCCCGGTCCGGAAGGGACCGTTCGGCACGCACGCGGCACCGCCCGGCCCACGCCCCGGCCCCTCCGGCCGGGGCACCGTGGGAACACAGGCCGATCCCGGAGGCAGCCATGAGCGAGAGCACGTTCGGCAACAGGATCGTGGTGGGTGTCGACGGTTCCGAGGCGTCCCTGGCCGCACTGCGCTGGGCCGGGGAGCAGGCACGCATCCTCGGCGTCGAGGTCGTGGCCGTGCACGCCTGGGAGCCTGCCGCCCCGTTGGCGCCCTATGCTCCGGCCGCCGGCCGGCCGACGACTGCCGAACAGCGCGAACGGGCCACCGCCCTCCTTCACTCGACCGTGCGCAGGGCCTTCGGCGCGCGGCCGGCACCCTCGGTACGGGTGGTCCTCGTACAGGGCCCGCCCACGCGGGTGCTGCTCGGTCAGACACGGGGTGCCAGGATGCTGGCGCTCGGACGCCGGGCCCATGGGCAGTGGCAGCTGCCGGCCGTGGGTACAGTCGGCCGCGATTGCCTGCGATACGCGCAGGTACCCGTGGTGACGGTGCCGCCGTCTTCGGGCGCGGCGGTCCAGCCGCCCACGACCGGGGGAACGGCGCTCCCCCTCGGCAAGGCCCGAACGGCTTCCGTACGGACGGGGTGAGCGGGCCGTTCGGCCCGTCACCGGGGCCACGCAGCTCCTGCCGGGCCGTCGCCCCCGGCCGGACGCTGGGAGCCAACGGCCCTCGTGCGAGCGCCGGGCGGCCCGGAGAGGCCCAACGGCCCCGGCGATGGCCGCTCGGACCCGCCCTGGCCGGGAGTCAACTCTCCCGGGGGTCCCCACGTTCCAGGGTGGTCCAGCGAATCGAGCACGGCGACGGGCCACGCGGCCACAACGACCAGCCGTTCGACCGCCCGTCACCGTCGGCGTCACAATGGGGGGTTCGGCTGCCGCTCCCCCACGGGCACCTGCCACACCAGGGAAGTGCCGCCGCCCTCAGGGCGGTTCGTCTCCAGCGAACCGCCCAGCTGCTCGGCCCGCTCGGCCATGTTGCGCAGCCCGCTGCGGCGGCCCTCGGCCGGGATGCCCACGCCGTCGTCCGTCACCGTCAGCCGTACCTCACGGCCGTTCGCCTCCAGGGCCACATCGGCCCGTTGGGCCCGCGCGTGCCGGGCGATGTTGGTCAGGGCCTCGGACAGCACGGCGATCACGTGATCGGCGATCTCCCGCGGCACCTCCGTGTCGACCAGGCCCTCCATGCGCACACTGGGCGGGAAGCCGAGAACCTCGGCGGCCTCACCGATCGCCCGTACGACACGGGCTCTCAGCCCAGTCCCGGCACCGCCGTCCCGTGCCCGCAGCCCGAAGATGGTCGACCTGATGATCTTGATCGTCTCGTCCAGGTCCTCCACCGCCCGCACGACGCGCTCGGCGGCCTCCTCGTGCTCGATGAATCGGCCGGCGCTCTGCAGCGTCATACCGGTGGCGAACAGCCGCTGGATGGCCAGGTCGTGCAGGTCCCGGGCGATGCGGTCGCGGTCCTGGAGCACCGCGATCTCCTCGGCGTCCCTGCGCCGGTCCGCCAGCTCCATCGCCACGGCGGCCTGAGCGGCGAAGACCTGCAGGGTCTCGGTCTCCGTGCCCGTGAACGGCTGCCGCCCGGTTTCCCGCGCCAGCAGGACCACCCCTCGCGGACCCGCCTCGCCCGTGCCGATGGGCACCGCCACGGCAGGGCCCAGTCCCCCGAAGCGCGGAGGCGCCAAGGAGATGCGCTCATCGTGACCGACATCCTCACTGGTGACCGGAGTCGCAGCGGAGAAGGCCAGGCCCATCAGGGTCCGGTCCAAGGACAGCACCAGCCCCTCGTGTGCCTCGGCGTCGAGGCCGACAGCGATCTCCACGGCCAGCGACCCGGCGCCCTCCACGGGCAGGGCGACCACGGCCAGGGCCGACCCCGTGATCGCACCGGCCTGCTCCGCGATCAGGGCGAGGACCTCGGTGCGGTCGCCACCGGACATCAGCCTGTGGGTGATCTCGGCGTTCGCCCGCAGCCAGCGCTCCCGCAGCCGCGATTCCTCGTACAGGCGTGCGTTGTCGATCGCGACGCCGGCCGCCACGGCCAGGGTCGACAGAACCGACTCGTCCTCCTCGTCGAACTGCAGCCCGCCGCGCTTCTCGGTCAGGTAGAGGTTGCCGAATACCTGGTCGCGTACCCGGATGGGCACCCCGAGGAAGGTGTTCATCGGCGGATGGTGGGCGGGGAAGCCGTGCGAAGCGGGGTGCTGGGAGATCTTCGTCAGCCGCAGCGGCTCGGGGTGGCGGATGAGCTCCCCGAGGATGCCGTGGCCTTCGGGGAACGGGCCGATCGCAGCGATCCGGTCCTCGCTGACCCCGATCGTGTGAAAGGCGGACAGCCGCTTGCCGTCCAAGCCGATCACGCCCAGGGCCGCGTACTCGGCGTCGACCAGCACGGCCGCCGCCTCCACGATGCTGTACAGCGCCTGCTCCAGGTCGAGCTCCCGGCCGACCGACAGCACGGCCTCCAGCAGGCTGTGCACCCGGTCCCGCGTGCTACGGGCCGCGTCCAGCCGCGCCTGCAACTCCTCCAGCAGCTCGTCCAACCTGAGCTGGGGCAGCCGCACTCGAGCCCCTCCGGGCTCCTCGGAGCGTGCCACCGCTGACCCTCCCGATCGTGCGCAGGCCGGGCCGACAGTCGGCTGTCCGGTCACAGGACACCGTAACGTTCCGGGCCCGGTGAGAAAACAGAATCCGCCTCGCCGCGTCTTCCTCACGGGTCGCCGGAGCCGTCCGACGACCGTCTCCGCCCTCACGTCGAAGCCCAGGAACTTCTCCGGCCGGGGCCGCAGCAAAACCTCCGGAGCTTCCTGCTCGTCCAGGCTTCCAGGGTGCGTCGTACGCGGGTCACCTCCAGGCGGGCACCACCTCGTGGGTCAAGGGGTGCCGAGCCGGCCCACGGGTCCTTCCGTGGTGCCGAAGAGCCCGTGTGGCGGCACGTGACAACGCAGGAAAGGGCGCCGCCGCTGGAGGGTGTTCCCTCAACGGTGGCACCCCTGGTGCGATGCGCTCCGGGCTGTCGGAGCAACCACCGGTTCCAGAGCGGCTCACGGTTGCGGCCGACGGTCACAGCAGCCAGCGGTTGCGGCTGACGACGGGCAGCCGTGCCCAGACCTTGCCCAGGCCCCAGGTGGCACCGGCGCCCGCCGCCGCGAGGGCGATCAGCACGACGGCGTAGACGAGGTGGTAGTCGGCGAACGGGTTGGTGGACATGCTCAGCGACCCGTCCGACAGGTGCTTGGCCGGCGGCCACTCCGCCGTCCACATCAGGGCCATCATCGCCGTGCCCGCCACCGCGGTGAGCCGCAGCGCGACACCCGAGACGAGTGCCAGGCCGATGCCCAGCAGGCCGAGCATGAACAGCCAGTCCGCCCAGCCTGCCCCGGCCCAGTCGTGGAACGTGGACGCCAGCGGCCCGGCTGCGACCGAGCTCAGGAAGCCCCTGGTGGGCGAACCGTCGTCGATCCAGCCCTTGCCGGCCGGCGTGGCGTAGCCGAAGCCGAAGGTCTTGTCGAGGAACGCCCACAGGAAGACGAACCCGGTCAGCAGGCGCAGCCCGGCGAGCACGTGCGCACCGGTCACGGTCGCCGTCGCGGTGTCCGCGGCCTGCGGAACCGCTTCCGCCCGGTGCCGGGACGGGAGACGGAATCCCAGGTGACGTTGCGGGTGGTTGTGCACTGCCATGATCTTCATCCCCTCCGAGGAGTGTCACGCGAGGGCTGCCGCAGCCCTCGTCGCGTTTCCAATGTCCCTCCCGCGCGCCGCCCGCAGGAGGGGCTGCAAGGACCCGTCGACGGTCCGAACGTCTCCTGTCGCAGGGCCACTTGGCGGCCGCGGAGGTCCGTGTCAACGGCCCGTGGGCACCAGCACGACCGGGCAGTGCGAGCGGTGCAGCAGGGTGTGCGCGACGGGGCCGAGGTGCGGCCCGGGATGTCCCGTCCGACGGTGGGCGCCGATGACCACGACAGCCGCCTCGCGGGTCGCCTCCAGCAGGGCGTGGGAAGGTCCGGTACGCACGGTACGGGCGTCGACGCCCACGCGGGGGTACCGCTCCTGCAGACGGGAGAGGCTGAAACGAGGCACGGCCGCCTCCGCCCGGTCCCGCTGGGCCAGGCGCTGCCGGCCGGCGCTCGACGCGGAGGCCTGCCAGGGCAGTTCGGGCGTGACGTACCGGTGGTCGGGTGCGTGCAGGGCCCACAGCCACACCCCACGACGCTCCGCCTCCTCGAAGGCGTAGACCGCTGCCGTTGCGTCGGTGTCTCCCCGCAGGCCGAGCAGCACCGCCGGCCGCTCCCCGGAGGGAGCGGCGCCGGTGTCGCACGGATGGTCCTCCCGTACGACCATCAGCGGACCGTGCACATGCGCGGCCAACCGCAGGCTCACCGAGCCGAACAGGGCGCCGGTGACCCCGCCGAACCCCCGGGTGCCGACGACGGTGAGGGCGGCGCACCTGCTCTCTTCGGTCAGCACCTTTACGGCGCTTCCCTGTACGGCCTTGGTCACCACCCGCAGGCCCGGGTGGCGAACGGCGACGCGCGCGGCGGCCGACGCCAGGATGGGCCCGGCCTCGTCGTCGTCGGGCACCGCGTAGACGACGCGCAGTTCGGTGTGGCGGCGCACGGCTTCGTCGGCGGCCCGGTCCAGAGCCCGTACGGCGACCACCGAACCGTCCACTCCGACGGTCACGTGATGGAGAGTCATGTCCCTTTTCCCTTCTGTGTTCCTTGCTGCCGGCTCGCAGCGGAAGGGGCCGCCGGGACCAGGGCACGGACGCCGCCGGGCGGCTCGCGGGTCCCGATACGGCTCCGAGGACGATGCTCGCGCCGGGCGCACACCGGGGGCAGGGACCGCGAGAACCCCACCGCACGCCGTACGGCCCCTTGTCGTGGGGCCGTACGGGCCATCGGCGGCTCCTGGCGCGACCACCCGCCCCCGGTCAGGGAGGAGGTCGAGCGGCTGGGGGAGGCCGAAGCACGCCGGATGAGGGCGCGGCGGGGACGGCTACCGGTTCTCGGCCCGGCCGAAGTTCGGACAGGCGATGCGTCCGAAGGCGTTCCCGAAGGCGCGGGCGGCCAGCCAGACCCGGGGCGTCAGGCTCCGGGTGTTCGGGTGCCGGGCGATGTCGATCACGCGGAGGACGGCAGGGAGCACTGCGATCAGCGGCGCTGTCGCGACCCAGGGCGTGGCCGGTGATGTGCTGAGGGAGTCGGCTCGTCGGCGTCGAACGCGACCCGGGCCTTCGGCTCGCCGGCCGCGTAGCGCAGCGGGATGTCGGCCACCGTGTGATCGCCGGTGCGCCGGACGAACGGCTCGGCCCGGCCGAAGCCCTCGAAGGCGCCGACCGGTCCGGCGACCGTGGCGAGGCCGTTCCCGCGCACCTCGTCGGTGAACGCCGCCAGGACCTCGGCGTGGAAGGTTCGCCGGTCTCCTGCCAGGTGTGGCCGGCGTCCCGGGACTGCCGCACGCACGGCTTGAGCACCTGGCCCGCCAGGTCGTCGACCTCCTGGGCCCCGTTTCGACGGTGTGCGCGGCCGGCGAGCGACCGGCCGCGCACACCTGGTGCGGCTGCGGCGTGCCCTGTCTCAGCCGCGCCGCACCGGGATGGTCCTGGTTCCCGCCTTCTCCTCCGGGACCGGGACCGTGATGGTCAGCACACCGTCCTTGTACTGCGCGGTCGCCTCGTCGCCCTTCGCGCCGGAGGGCAGACGGACCGAACGGGCGAAGGTGCCGTAGCGGAACTCGGTGCGGTGCTTCTCCGTCTTCTCCTCGCTGCGTTCGGCGCGCAGGGTCAGAACGTTCTCCTCCACCGTGATCTCGACGTCCTTGTCGGGCTCGATGCCGGGGAGTTCGGCGCGCAGGACGTAGATCCCTTCCTTCAGGTGTTCCTCGACGCGGATGCCGTGGAGTCCCGCAGGCACATGTGTCCCGGGGATCCCTCCCTCGACCCAGCCGAACAGCTCGGGCAGTGTCGGGAGACCGGGCAGCCGCTCCATCACGCCGCTCATGCTCTGCCTCCTCTCCTTCCTGGTCGCTTCCAGCGTCCCGCGGTGCCGGCACGCCATGCGTGGGCCGTCCGGGCCTCTGATGGGCCCGGACGGCCCTCGCCTCTGCCACCGTTCCGGCGTCGGCCCCCGGTCAGTCGTGCGGCACCACCGCGACCGGCGCGGAGGCGTGTTGCAGCACCGCGTGGGTCACCGGGCCGATGCGGCCGCCAACCGAGGCCTGGCGCCGCTTTCGCCCAACGACGACCAACGCCGCGTCCCGTGAGGCGTGTACGAGGTGACGGCCGGCGCCGCCGACCACGGTCTGTGCGCTGACCTCCACGCTGGGGAACTTGTCCTGCCAGGGTCGCAGGACGTCGACCAGCCCCTTGCGTATCTCCTCCGCCCGTTCGAGGTTCAGCCCCGTGTCCAGGACGGCGCCATAGCCGTAGGAGGCCGCCTGGGTCCAGCCGTGGACCACCCGCAGACCGGCCACTCGACGACGGGCGGTCTCGAACGCGAAGTCGATGACAGCGTCGTCCGGATTCTCGACGTCCAGTCCCAGGACGATGTCGCGGTAGGGAGTGGTGATCGACCCGGCGCCCGTGGCGGCCGGCAGATGCTCGTCCTCGGCGCGCTCACCGGCCCGTACGAGGACGACGGGCCGCTCGGCGCGCGCCACGACGGCGAGTGCGACCGAGCCGACGATGAATCCGGGCAGAGTGCCGAGGCCCCGTGACCCGAGGACCAGCAGTTCCCCGTCCTCGCCGGCTGTCAACAGAGCGGGGACGGCTTGTTCCTGCACCAGCCGGCTCGTGATCCGGAGCCCGGGGTGACGCCCGGCGATCCGGGTCTCGGCCTCGCGCAGCAGGTCGGCGGCCCACGTGCGCTGTATGTCGAGCACGTCCAGGGCCGGGAAACCCGCATACGGGACATACATGGGGAGCGGTGGGTCATCGGCATGTACGAGACACAGGGACACATCACGTTGTGCCGCTTCGCGAGCGGCCCAGTCTGCGGCGGCGAGGCTTTCGGGCGAGCCGTCGAGACCGACGGTGATGGCGGACATGTGCGGACCTCCTTAGGGGATGCACGCTCAGTCTCCGAGGCACGCGCACGCGACAGGAGGGGCCCGAGGTCCCTGCCAGGGGGTCCGACCGGACCTCTGGGACGCGGGAGACGTGCAGCTCCGCCGTCGGGAAACCGCACCCGGCGTGGTCGGCTGTATCGTCGGCGGCCGTTCCGTGCGGCGGGCCTCGACTGCGTCTCCCGCCCGCCGTTCGGGGTCCCGGTCGCCCGCCTGGAGGCAGGGCGGGCCGCGCTTCCCGAGGCGGGGGCGAGCGACGGCAGGTGACAAGGGCCGGGCTCCGAGACGAGGCGGCCCCTCACCGACGGCAGCGGGACCTGTCGCTCCCGGGTCCCGGAGACCCGCCCACCGAGCCGTGGGCGGGTCGGACCCTCCGCACAGGACGCTCGGCCCTGCCAGGCACGAGGCGCGGGAGGGAGCCTGGAACCAGGTGTCGGATCCGGCCGGCGACGGCCCGCCCCCACGGCAGATCCGGTGGACGACCCCGCCTGGACACCTGATGAGGAAGGAAGTGGGTGCCATGACCCGCATCGTCGGCGAGGTGATGACAGACGACGTCGTCGAGGCGCACCGGGACACGTCGTTCAAGGATCTGGTGCGTTTGCTGGACCGGCATCGGATCAGCGGGCTGCCCGTCGTGGATCACGACGACAAGGTCGTGGGCGTGGTCTCCGAGACGGATCTGATCCGGCACCAGGCAACCAGGTCCGCATCCGGCCGGACGGGAAGGCTCCGCATCCCTCGGCTGAGGCGCGCGGCCCGTCGGACCGCCGCTGACACCCGCGCCGGTGCCGGCACCGCACAGGAACTGATGACGACGCCCGCGGTGACCGTGCATCCGGAGCAGCGGATCGCGGACGCCGCGCGCGTGATGGAGCGTCACCAAGTGGAGCGGCTCCCGGTCGTCGACGAGGAGGACCGGCTGATCGGCATCGCCACCCGCCGAGATCTGCTGCGTGTCTTCCTGCGCACGGACGACGAGATCCGCCGGGAGGTGTTCGACGACGTGGTGACCCGTGCCCTGGGCCTGCCGGCCGACAGCGTGACCGTGTCGGTCCGGGACGGCATGGTCACGCTCGCCGGGGCCGTCGAGCAACGGGACGACATCCCGCTCGCGATCCGGCTGACGTACCGGGTGGACGGAGTGGTCGGCGTTGTCAACGGGCTGAACGTCCGCATCGATTCGGGACCCCTCAGCCCTCCGAAGGGACCGGCGGGACCTGGGGGCGGGCCCCGCTGAAGAGGGACGCTGCTGCTGGGAGCAGTACCGGTCCCCCGCAGTGCCGCTCCCATCCCGCGCCGCCCCCGCGGCGGTGGTCTCTCGACGACGGAGGCTCGCCCACCATGACCCGCCACGACGACCGCAGCGCGACCACCGAGCCCGCCGGGGCGCCGTCCGGCATCTCCATCTCGGTGGACCGGCTGGTGACGAACGGCCTCAAGGCACTCGCCGACTACGAGGCGCTCGACCAGGAACAGGTCGACCACATCGTGAAGAAGGCCTCGGTCGCCGCCCTCGACCAGCACACCGCGCTCGCGCGGCTCGCGGTGGACGAGACCGGACGCGGTGTCTTCGAGGACAAGGCGGCCAAGAACATGTTCGCCTGTGAACATGTCACGCACAGCATGGGGCCGATGAAGACGGTCGGTGTCATCGCCCGCGACGACATCGACGACATGATCGAGGTCGCCGAGCCCGTCGGCGTCGTGTGCGCGGTCACACCGGTCACGAACCCGACCTCCACCACGATCTTCAAGGCCCTGATGGCGCTGAAGACCCGCAACCCGGTCGTGTTCGCCTTCCACCCCTCCGCCCAGAACTGCAGCTCGCAGGCGGCCCGTGTCGTGCGCGACGCGGCGGTCGCCGCTGGCGCGCCCGAGCACTGCGTGCAGTGGATCGAGACCCCCTCCGTCGAGGCGACCCGCGCCCTGATGCGGCACCCGGGTGTCTCGCTCATCCTCGCCACCGGCGGCAACGCCATGGTCAAGGCCGCCTACTCGGCCGGCAAGCCCGCCCTGGGCGTGGGCGCCGGCAACGTCCCCGCGTACGTGCACAAGAGCGCCGGGCTGCGCCGGGCCGTCAACGACCTCGTACTGTCCAAGTCGTTCGACAACGGCATGATCTGCGCCTCCGAACAGGCCGTCATCCTGGACGGGGAGATCTACGACGCGGCCCTGGCCGAATTCCGCACTCTGCACGCCCACTTGGCGACCGCCGAGGAGAAGGCGAAGCTGGAGGCGTTCCTGTTCCCGGCCGACGAAGCCACGGGAGCCGGCTGTGAGCCCAAGGTGAACTCCGCGGCCGTCGGCCAGAGCCCGGCGTGGATCGCCGAGCAGGCCGGGTTCACCGTACCGGCCGACACCTCGCTCATCCTGGTCCAGGCCGGTCAGGTCGGTCCGCAGGAACCGCTCACCCGGGAGAAACTGTGCCCGGTCCTCGCCGTCCTGCGCGCCGACTCCGAGCGGCGGGGCTTCGACCTGGCCGCCGACATGGTCGCCTTCCACGGGCAGGGCCACAGCGCGGTCATCCACACCGGGGACAGCGCGCTGGCCGAGGCGTACGGCCGGCGCATGAAGACCGTACGGATCATCGTCAACTCACCCTCGTCGCAGGCCGCGATCGGCGGGATCTACAACAGCCTGCTCCCGTCGCTGACACTGGGATGCGGCTCCTGGGGCAGCACCTCGGTCTCCAACAACGTCTCCGCCGCCCAGCTCCTGAACGTCAAGCGCGTCTCGATGCGCCACAACAACCTCCAGTGGTTCAAGGTCCCGCCGAAGATCTACTTCGAGCCGCAGTCCATCCGCTACCTGACCTCCATGCCGGACGTCCACCGCGTCACCGTCGTCACCGACGCGACGATGACCCGCCTTGGCCTCGTCGACCGGGTCGAGCGTGTGCTGCGACGGCGTCGGGAGCCGGTCACCATCCAGGTCGTCGACAACGTCGAACCCGAACCCAGCATCGACTCGGTGCGGCGCGGAGCCCGGCTCATGGGCGACTTCCGCCCTGACACCATCATCGCGCTGGGCGGCGGCTCTCCCATGGACGCGGCCAAGGTGATGTGGCTGCTGTACGAGCAACAGGCGCAGGGCAAGGACGTCGACTTCGCCGACATGCGGCAGAAGTTCTCCGACATCCGCAAGCGCGCCTTCCGCTTCCCGACGCTGGGCAGGCTGGCCCGCCTGGTGTGCATCCCCACCACCTCGGGCACCGGTGCGGAAGTGACCCCGTTCGCCGTCATCTCGGATCCCGTCACCGGCAAGAAGTACCCGCTGGCCGACTACGCGCTCACTCCCAGCGTGGCCATCGTCGACCCGCTGCTCACGACCGGGCTGCCCCGGGCGCTGGCCGCCGACAGCGGCTTCGACGCCCTCACCCACGCCATCGAGGCGTATGTGTCCGTCTACGCCAACGACTTCACCGACGGTCCGGCCCTGCACGCGATCCGGCTGATCTTCGACAACATCGAGGCATCGGTGAACGACGGCGCGGCGCAGCCCAGGGCCCGGGAGAAGATGCACAACGCCGGCACCATCGCCGGCATGGCCTTCGGCAACGCCTTCCTCGGCATCGTCCACGCGATGTCCCACACCCTCGGCGCCACCTTCCACCTTGCGCACGGCCGCACCAACGCCGTCCTGCTGCCCCATGTCATCCGATACAACGGCACCGTCCCCACCAAGCTCACCGGGTGGCCCAAGTACGAGAACTACCGGGCTCCGGAACGCTTCCAGGACATCGCCCGCACCCTCGGCCTGCCCGCCACCACGCCCGCCGAGGGCGTCGAGTCGCTCGCCTCGGCTGTGGAGCGGCTGCGCGAGGCGGTGGGTATCGAGCCGACGTTCCGGGCCCTTGGCGTCGACGAGCGCGAATTCCTCGACGCGCTGTCCCAGCAGGCCCTCAACGCCTACGAGGACCAGTGCGCGCCCGCCAATCCGCGAATGCCCATGCTCGACGACATGCGGGAGCTCATGCGCCTCGCCTACTACGGCCGTGAACAGGTCCGTCCCGCCCCCGGACAGGAGGCCCGGCCGTAGCGCGCATCGGCACCGCTCGCGCCGGCGTCCGCTCAGGGTGCCGGTCGCGAAGGGGGCCGACGGGGCGGTACCGCAGAGCCGTCCGGCCCTGGTGGGGGGAGCCCGGCGGGGCCGGTCCTCCTCAGGTGACGGGCCCTTCGGCACCTCTTCGGACCACCGCCCTCGGACGGCGCCGGAGGGCCCACGCACGCTGCACAGAGATCGCCGCCCACATCGACGCGGCCCCCTCTCCCCTTCCAAGTCGCCTTTCCGGGAGGTCTTTCATGCTGTCCGCGGAATCCGCCGCGCTCGTCCGGGCCACCCTGCCCGCCGTGGCCGGAGCACTCGACGAGATCACCACCCGCTTCTACGCCACGATGTTCCACGACCGTCCGGAACTGCTCGACGGCATGTTCAACCGCGGCAACCAGGCCAGCGGCGCGCGGCACCAGGCCCTGGCCGGATCGATCGCCGCCTTCGCGACCGCGCTGCTCGACGACCCGGACACCCGCCCGGACGCGGTCCTGGCCCGGATCGCGCACAAGCACGCCGCGGTCGGCGTCACCGACGACCAGTACACGATCGTGCACAAGTACCTGTCCGGTGCGACAGCCGAGGTCCTCGGCGAGGCGGTCACGCCGGAGGTGGCGGCCGCGTGGGACGAGGTCTACGAGCGTCCCGGAGCGGAGGAACCCGACGCCCGCACCGGTCCGATGGGCCTGGACGGCATCCAACTCCCCGACAGACCAACGGTGTTCCGGTGCGGCCCGCTTCCCTTCATACGCGCGGTACGCGGACAGCTGCTCGCCGGCGGGGTGCCCGCGAGGCGCATCCGCTACGAGGTCTTCGGCCCCGACCCGTGCCTCCCCGGTACGGCGGCCTGAGTCACGCCGAACGTCCGAGTCCCCCAGCATTCCGATGTCCGATGGAGGAACACCCATGACCACCGACCACGCCCAGGCGCTGCCCACCGTGCAGCTGCGTTCCGACGGCCCCGTGGACGAAGCGACGCTGGCGTACGCCCGTACGAAGATCGATGCCGTCGTGAGCAGGCCGGGACTGCCCGCCGTCACGGGAGTCGTGCGCATCGTGCGGGCGGGCGCTCGCCACGCCGACCAGCCGTGGCTGGCCACGGCCGACCTGCACGTCGGCGGTCGCCAGGTGATCGCCACGGCCGAGGAGGCCACGGGTACCGAGGCCGTCGACCGGCTCCAGGACCGGCTGCGCGGCCAGATCGACAAGGCCGCCCGCTCCTGGGACGACGGCCACCGGGCCGCGTCCCCGCCGTGGCGCGGCGGAATCCGGCGGTCCCGCGGCGAAACCGACCCCGGCAGCGGGGCGGAGGGCTCCCGCACGACCTGAATCCGCGGTGCGCACAGACCCGGTCGGCGGGCTTGATGCCGGCTGCACCATGCGCGGCGGGAGGATGTTCGAGGGCGAGTTCCGCTGCACGTACGACCTGCGTTCCGGCATCCCGGGTCTCGACGCCCCAGCCGTCTCCTTGACGATCCGTCCCCGTTCGCCGGTACAGGGGCAGGCGGCTGTTGCTCCCCCTCCGGCACCACGCGGGATCTGAGCGGGAGTCCGGTGGGCCCCCTCGCCTCCTGGGCTGAACGGCCCTGTCCAAGAGCTCAGTCGGTCCCGAGCAGCCTCTCCGCGGCACCTGGTCGGCCCATGTCGTCACGGGGGCGCGGCTGTCACCTTCGGACATGTCGCCACGACGACGAGAAGGAGGTGCGGACCGATGCCCAGGACCGGGTACTCAAGGAAACTGCTGTGGCGGTGGCGGAAGAATCCGCTGCGGCGGCGCCATGACATCGTCGAGGCCTGGATCGTGCTGGCCACGTGGACGGTCGTCGCCGTGGGCGGCACCGTCACCGGACTGGTCACGGCCCATACCGCGGACGAGATGTTCGCGCGGCAGCGAACGGAACGGCGCTCCGTCCGAGCCGTGCTCCTGAACGACGTCCCGCGCGGCACCGGCACGCTCGGCGGAACCGATCGCCGGCCGGCGTCGGTTCGCTGGACGACACCCGGCGGTTCGACCCGCACAGGCCGGACGCTTGTGAGCACTGGGCTCAAAGCCGGCACCAGGGTCACGGTCTGGCAGAACGCCCAGGGCGGGCTCACCCTCGCGCCGACGGGCTCCACGGAGGCCGCAATCGAGTCCGGGTTTCTGGGTGGCGCGGCCGCTCTCGCACTCGCCGCACCGGTGTTCGTCGCCGGCGCGGCCGCCCGGTGGCGGCTCGACTGCCGCCGCTTCGACGAATGGGGCCGGGAATGGGATCTGGTGGGACCGCGATGGGGCCACCAGACCAACTGAGTTCGTCACGGCCTAAAGGCTCCGGGCCCAGGGGCGGCCTGGAGCCTTGCCAGGTGTCCGCAGCCCGGGCCTGCCCCCCGTGCCAGACATCCGCGGGCCGTTCGGCCTCTCCCGGCATGCGACGGCACGCTCCAGGCTGGGCCGCGAAGGGACCGTCCGCCGCCCCGGACAGCTGTCCGGCCATGGGCGGGACTGGTCGTCGGCGGGCAGGACCTCGCGGGCCGGCCAGGGCGTGCCCGCCGGTCCGCGTCCAGCGCCGCCTTCCCCGCCTCATTGGCCCGGTGCACGCGGCGAGTACGGCCGCCGGCCACCCGGCTCAGAGACCAACAGGCCGTCCGACCGGTGCGGCGTGGAGAACAGCGCACGGGGGCCGATCTGGCAGCCGTGGCCGGCCAAGTCGCGGGCCCTCCACGCGCCCTGGATCACCCCGCTGGAACTCTCTCACCGGCGTCCACCGCCTCCCTGACCGCCACCACCGGGGATGACGAATCCGATCTCGGACCCCGATACGCCGGGCGCTCGGTGACGGACCGCCCGGCATGCCCGCAAGCCGACGGTCAGGCGGCCTGGCCAAGACCCGCGGCGGTGAAGTCGGCGTGGAGATTCGGGTCGTCGTCTCCCCTCGCCGAGCGGCAGGTCGGCTTCCGTCCGGGACAGCCGTAGCAGCAGTCGTTCCAGTTCTTCGAGGTCGACGGAGTGCTTCCGTTCGCGCCCAGCAACAGCGGGGCAGACCCCGGGGGCGGTCGGCTCTCACGCCTGAACCGACCGCCCCCTCCCCCCTCGCGGGGCCCGGCCGCGCGGGTCAGTCGTCCGCCACCAGGGCGGTGAGGTCCAGGAGCCGGTTGGTGTAGCCCCACTCGTTGTCGTACCAGCCGAAGACCTTGGCCAGGGTGCCGTTGGCCTGGGTCAGGGCCGGGTCGAAGACGCAGGAGGAGGGGTCACCGATGACGTCACGGGAGACGATCGGGGCCTTCGACACGCGCAGGATGCCGTTGAGCGCTCCCTCGGCCGCCGCCTCGAACACGGCGTTGATCTCGTCCGCGCTCGCCTCCCGGCCGAGCACCACGGCCAGGTCGGTGAGTGAGCCGTCCTCCACCGGGACGCGGACCGCGATCCCGTCCAGGGCCCCGGCGAGTTCCGGCACCACCAGACCCACGGCACGGGCGGCGCCGGTGCTGGTGGGGATGATGCTCAGGGCGGCCGAGCGGGCCCGGCGCAGGTCCTTGTGCGGGCCGTCGAGCAGGGACTGGTCGTTGGTGTAGCCGTGGATGGTGGTCATCACGCCGCGCTCGATGCCGAAGGCATCGTCGAGGACCTTCACCATCGGGGCGACACAGTTGGTGGTGCAGGAGGCGGCGGAGACGATCCGGTGCTGATGCCGGTCGTAGGAGGCGTCGTTGACACCCATCACGATGGTGGCGTCGACGTCCTTGCCCGGCGCGGACAGCAGCACGGTGTGGGCGCCGGCCTTCAGATGCAGGGCGGCGGAGTCCCGGTCGCGGAACCGGCCGGTGGACTCGATGACGATCCCGGCGCCGTAGTCCAGCCAGTGCAGGGCCGCGGGATCGCGCTCGGCGGTGACGGTGATGCGCCGGCCGTCCACCGTGATGGAGCTGTCGTCGTGCAGGACGTCGCGTCCGATGTGCCCGAACGTCGAGTCGTACTCCAGCAGGTGGGCCAGGGTGGCGGGCGAGGTGATGTCGTTGATCGCGACCACCTCGACGTCCTGGGTGCCCGCCTCGGCACGGTCGAGTGCCGCGCGCAGGTAGGTACGGCCGATGCGGCCGAATCCGTTGATGCCGACGCGTAC
>NZ_JBVHQD010000009.1:0-392900 GCF_055567595.1 Streptomyces sp. NPDC026515 | reverse complement strand
ACGCTGCGGATCCCCGGGCGTCGGGTCCCGGTCGAGGTCGAGTGGATGCCAGTCCGCCGGCCGATACCCCGCCATGTCCCCGCAACCCCCGTCGCCGGCGTTCACTCATTGCGCGTGCGTTCGGGCAAAGGTACCGGAGAGGTCAGGAGCGCCTCGGGGTCATGTCCTGCAGGCCCACCACTCTGAGCAGTTGCAGGCGTTCGTGGGAGTCGGTGCCCGGACGGGCGGTGTGGATGACCAGTTGCTGGTGGGTGTCGGCGTTGTGGAGGACCTCGCAGTCCAGTTCCAGGAGGCCGACCGTGGGGTGCTGGAAGCGTTTGACGGTCGCACGCCGGACCGCCACTTCGTGTTCGGCCCACAGGCGGGCGAACTCCTCACTGCTCGCCAGGAGTTCGGCGACGAGGGCGGCTGGGGCCGGGTCGGCGGGGCGGGCCGCGGCCACCGCCCGGAGGCCGGCGACATGGTCCCGGGTGTGTGCCGGCCGGTCCTCCGGCGGGAACAGGTCGCGGGCCGACGGGTCCAGGAAGTAGCGGCGGAGCAGGTTGCGCTCGTGCGGCGGACGGGCCAGGACGTCGCCGCTCAGCGCCCGTGACAGCGCGTTCTGGGCCAGGACCTCGCCGTAGTCGGTCGCCACCAGCGCCGGGGTGTCGTGCAGCCGGTCCAGAACCAGCAGGAGGCCGGGGCGCACGTGCGTGCTCGTCGCCTCCGGGCGCGGGGGTTCCTCGCCGGCCAGGTGGAACAGGTGGTCGCGTTCGTCCTCCGTCAGGCGCAGCGCGCGGGCCATCGCCGTCAGCATCTGGCGGGACGGGCGCGGGCCCCGGGACTGTTCCAGCCGGGTGTAGTAGTCCGCCGACATGCCCGCCAGGGACGCCACCTCCTCGCGGCGCAGCCCCGGGGTGCGGCGGCGGGCGCCCGGGGCCAGGCCCACGTCGGCGGGGTCCAGGCGGGTGCGGGCGTGGCGCAGGAAGTCGGCGAGTTCGGGGCGGTTCACCCCTCCAGGGTCGCCCGGCCCGCCCCGCTTATCCAGGGACTGCCGATCCCCTGATCCGGAGGTCTCTCCCGGCCGTGCCCCGGGAGGCCGAGGGTGGTGGCGTCGAAGCGAAGCCACAGAAGGAGAGCGTCGTGATCACTCTTGTCACCGGTACGACCGGACAGGTCGGGCGGCGGTTCGTGCCCAGGCTGCTGGGGCAGACCCGGCCGGGGGAGCGGGTGCGGGTGCTCGTACGGGACGCGGCCCGCGGCGAGCCGTTCGCCGCCCTCGGCGCCGAGGTGGCCGTCGGCGACCTGCGGGACGAGGAGGTGCTCGGCAAGGCCGTCGCCGGGGCGGACGCCGTCGTGAACGTCGCCGCCGCCTTCCGCGGGGTGCCGGACGAGGAGGCCTGGGCCGTCAACCGGGATGCCGCGGTGGCCCTCGGCAAGGCCGCGCTCGCGGCCGGCGTACGACGGTTCGTGCAGGTCAGCACCGGGAACGTGTACGGCACCGGGCGCGGCCGCCCGCTCACCGAGGACGACGAGAGCCGGCCCGGCGGCGAGCTGTGGGGCGCCTACCCCGAGTCCAAGGCGGCCGCCGAACGGGACCTGCTCGCGCTGGCGGACGGCATGGAGGTGCGGATCGGGCGGCTGCCCTTCGTCTACGGCGAGCAGGACCCGCACCTCGCCGACGTCATGCGCTGGGCCGCGAACTGGGCGCCCGCCCAGCGGCTGCAGATGGCCCACCACGCGGACGTCGGCCAGGGCCTGATGCGTCTGCTGTACGCCCCGGCGGTGAACGGCCCGCTCTACAACATCGCCGACGACGCGCCCGTCACGACCGTGGAGCTGCACCGGCTCAACGGCATCGAGGTGCCCGCGGACCTGCACACCCGCACCGACCCCGACCCCTGGTTCGGGATCATGTCCAACCAGCGGATCCGCCGCGACCTCGGCTTCCGGCCGATCTATCCGAGCGTGTGGACCGCCCGCGACGCCGGCGCCCTGTGAGCGCCTGAGCGGCCGGGGTCTGTCGCGCCCTAGTCGACCCCCCGGATCCGCCCCACCAGCCCCGCCCCCGCCAGCCCGATCACCGCCGCCACCAGGTACAGCACCCGGTAGCCGCCCAGATAGGTCACGATCGGCGCGGCGAGGGCGGGCGCGGCCACCTGGGGCAGGGCGTTGGCCACGTTGATGACGCCGAGGTCCTTGCCGCGGTCCAGGGCCTTCGGCAGGACGTCCGTCATCAGGGCGAAGTCGACCGAGGTGAACACGCCGAAGCCGACGCCGAGGAAGGCCGCCGCGACGATCGCCCCCGGCCAGGTCTGCCACGCCGCCAGCAGCGCCGTGGCCGCCGCCATCAGCAGCCCCGACCAGACCACGAACGGCTTGCGCCGGCCCACCCGGTCCGACCAGACGCCGCCGACCACGACCGTGGCCATCAGCGTCAGCCCGTTCACCGCCGTCAGGATCAGCACGCCCTGGTCGGGGTCGGCGTGGTGGAGGCGGTCGCGGAGGTAGTACAGCAGGTACAGCAGCACCAGCGCGTTGCTCAGGTTGATCAGGAACCGGGTCAGCCAGGCCCAGCCCAGGTCCGGATGGCGGCGCGGGCTCAGCCAGAACCCGGTCAGGAAGGCCCGCCACGACCAGGGCGGCCGGTCCCGCGGGGCCAGCCGCAGGTCCGGGTGGCGGAGCACGTACGGCAGCACGCCCACCGCCGTGAACACCGCGCACGCCGCATAGCCCGCCCCGACGCCCCCGGCGGCCGTCGCCAGCCCGGTGCCGCCGACCACCCCGAGGATCTGCGCGGCGCCCAGCCAGCCGCCCACCGAACCCCGCTGGCTCCTGGGCACCTGGTCCGGCACGGCGGCCGTGACGGCCGCGAAGGCAGCGTTCAGCGTCAGCTGGACCAGACACCAGCCCAGCACCAGCGTCCCCATGCCGCCGGCGCCCCCGAGGAGCAGCAGGGACAGCGCCCCGCCGGCCGTGCCGGCGACGATCCAGGGCGTGCGGCGGCCCCAGCGGGACGTCGTACGGTCCGACAGCGCGCCGAAGACCGGGTTCGCCGCCAGCGACACCACCGCGCCGATGCCGGTCACCCACGCCAGCATCGTCTCCTTCGACATCCCGGAACCGGGCGCGAAGTCCCCAGCCTGGGAGGCGAGGAGGATCTGGAGCGGGCCGTACCAGCCCACCCAGATCGCCCCGTTGGCGAGGGAGAGCGCCGACGTCCAGCCCCGGCCGACCCGCTCGGCCGGTTCGGCCAGCGCGGCCGGTTCCCGAGTCGTCGTCATTCCCGCGCCCGGGACCGCTGCGCCCCGAGCAGGTCCCGGAACCAGGCGTACGACGACTTCGGCGTCCGTGCCAGGGTGTCGTAGTCCACGTGGACCAGGCCGAAACGGCGCGCGTAGCCCTCCGCCCACTCGAAGTTGTCCAGCAGCGACCAGACGAAGTAGCCGCGCACGTCCACCCCGGCCTCCGCCGCCCGGTGCAGCGCCCGGATGTGGCCGTCGAGGTAGGCGATCCGGTCCCGGTCGTCGAGGCCCTCGTAGGAGCAGCCGTTCTCGGTGATGACGATCGGCGGGAGCCGGTCGCCGTAGCGGTCCCGGAAGCCGGTGAGGAGTTCGGTGAGGCCCTCCGGGACCACCGGCCAGCCGAAGTCGGTCACCGGCACGTCCTCGACGTCCTGCACCGAGAAGGGGAGTTCGGCCGGGAGGGTGAGTCCGCCGAACTCGATCTCGGTGCCCCGCGGGGCACCCACCTTCGTCGGCGCGTAGTAGTTGACGCCGTACCAGTCGAGCGGCTCGGAGATCACCTTCAGGTCCGCGGCGACGTCGCCCGGCATCAGGTCGCCCATGCCCTCCGGGTACTCGCCCAGCAGAACCGGCTCCGCGAACAGCCGGTTGAGCAGGAGGTCGTAGAAGCCGGCCGCCTCCAGGTCCGGCTGCTCCCCGGAGGCCGGCCAGGTGGGGCCGTGGGAGTTGGCGATGCCGATGTCCACGGCGCCCGCCGCGCGCAGCGCCCGCACCGCCAGGCCGTGGGCGAGGAGCTGGTGGTGGGCGACCGGGAGCGCGTCGAACATCAGCCGCTCGCCGGGTGCGTGGGCGCCCAGCGCATGGCCGAACAGGGTGTGCTCGGCGGGCTCGTTGAGGGTGATCCATTTCCTGACCCGGTCGCCGAGCCGGTCCGCGACCGCCGAGACGTACTCGGCGAACCGCGCGGCGGTGTCCCGCTCCAGCCAGCCGCCCTTGTCGTGCAGGGCCGCCGGCAGGTCCCAGTGGAAGAGAGTGGGGACCGGCCGTACGCCCGCCGCGCACAGCTCGTCCACCAGCCGGTCGTAGAAGTCCAGGCCGCCCGCCGAGCGCACCCTCGGCCAGGAGACCGAGAAGCGGTACGCGTCCACGCCGAGGCCGGCCAGCAAGGCCACGTCCTCGCGGTGGCGGTGGTAGTGGTCGCAGGCCACCGCCGCCGTCGAGCCGTCCTTGATGCGGCCCGGCCCGGCCGAGAACACGTCCCACACGGAGGCCTCGCGCTCGTCTGCCGCGCCCTCGATCTGGTGGGCCGAGGTCGACACACCCCAGAGGAAACCGTCGGGGAAAGCGGGGAGCGGGGGTATCGGATGGACCGCGTCAGTCGCCATGGCCGGGATCATCCTTACCACCAGTAACGGAAGTCAACGCCCCGGCGTGAACTGCCCGTTGCCGGATCCGTTCAGGCTCCCTCCTTCAACACCCGTGAGACCAGCTCGCGTTGCTCGGCGGTCAGCCGCGGATCGGCCGCGTACACCGTCCGGCCGTCCACCGTGATCCGGTACGCGAACCCGTCCGGCACCCCCTGCGGGGGCGTGCCCCGGCCGGCCGCGAGCGCGTGCTCGGCCAGGGCCTGCCACTCATGGGCGTCGGGCCGCCCCGAGGTGTCCACCTCGGCCTGCCGCTCGATGCCCGCGAACCCGCCCGTACGCCTCACCTGAATACGCATGGGTCCCTGTGTAGTACGGGATCAGCCGGTCTGCACACCCACCTGGGCCCACGCCTTGAGGACCGCCTCGGTCTCCTCGCCCTCCTTGAAGCGGGCCCTGGCGGCGGTCACGGTGAGCTTCGCGAAGTCCGTGAAGCGGGCGTCCGAGCGCAGCTCCCCGCCGGTGAGCACGTCGTACCAGATCAGCCCGGCCCGCTCCCAGGCGTTGCCGCCCAGGGCGGCGGCGAGCAGGTAGAAGGCGTGGTTGGGGATGCCGGAGTTGATGTGCACGCCGCCGTTGTCGCGGCTGGTCCTCACGTACTCCGCCATGGTCGCGGGCTGCGGGTCCTTGCCGAGGCGGGGGTCGTCGTAGGCCGTGCCCGGGGCCTTCATCGAGCGCAGCGCCACACCGCGTACGCCCGGGGCGAGCAGGCCCTCGCCGATCAGCCAGTCCGCCTGGTCGGCGCTCTGCCCGAGGGAGTACTGCTTGATGAGCGAGCCGAAGACGTCCGAGACCGACTCGTTGAGGGCGCCGGACTGGCCGTAGTACTCCAGGTTGGCGGTGTACTGGGTGACGCCGTGGGTGAGCTCGTGGCCGATGACGTCGACGGAGCTGGTGAAGTCGGTGAAGATCTCACCGTCACCGTCGCCGAACACCATCTGCTCGCCGTTCCAGAAGGCGTTGTCGTAGTCGCGGTCGTAGTGCACGCTCGCGTCGAGCGCGAGGCCGTTGCCGTCGATGGAGTCGCGTTCGTACGCCTTCAGGTAGAGGTCGAAGGTGGCGCCGAGGCCGGCGTAGGCGCGGTTGACGCTGGCGTCCTGACCGGGCTCGGAGCCCTCCTCGCGGACCTTGGTGCCGGGCAGATCGGTGCCGTGTCCGGCGTCGTAGACCGTGCGGCGCGGCGCGCTGTCCGGGGCCGCCGGGGCGGCGACGGCGGTCAGGGTGCGCACGGCGGTGACCCGGCGGCGGGTGCGGGCCGCGGAGTCGTGCTGCAGGGTGCGCAGCGCGGAGTCGGCGAGTGCGCCGTCCTCGTGCCGGGCGAGCTGGTCGAGGATGTGCGGCGGCACGATCCCGCAGAAAACGGGCGTGCGGCGGATGACGGGCTCAGAGCCCCCGTTGGTCGTCATGCACCGCACCCTCGCACTGGGTCACTCGACTGTCACTACCCGCAACCATGATTGATGAAATACCGCGACAATTGATGACTCTGCGTGAGCGGGAGTGGTATGGCGCACGTTTTGTCCTTTTCGTCCCCCCGGTCCCGCATACTGATACGGCGCCCCGCGTCCGAAGGGGCTCGACTAGCATGCGGAGCATCATGCGTTTCGGGCTGCTTCTTCTTAGCTGCCGCGGCGAGGGCCTGTAGTCCAGGTCGACTCCCTCCCCGCGGAGCTTCGTGTTGCGTCGTCGGCCGTCCTTCCGGACATCCTGAGGAGCCCCGCATCATGGCGAACCGCCAGCAGCCCACCACCATGCCGGTGCACAAGTACGGCCGCTACGAGCAGGTCGACATCCCCGACCGCACCTGGCCCCAGCAGCGCATCACCACCGCCCCCCGCTGGCTCTCCACCGACCTGCGCGACGGCAACCAGGCCCTGATCGACCCGATGTCGCCCGAGCGCAAGCGCCGGATGTTCGACCAGCTGGTGAAGATGGGCTACAAGGAGATCGAGGTCGGTTTCCCGGCCTCAGGCCAGACCGACTTCGACTTCGTGCGCTCGATCATCGAGGAAGAGGGCGCGATCCCGGACGACGTCACGATCTCCGTACTGACCCAGGCCCGCGAGGACCTGATCGAGCGGACCGTGGAGTCACTGAAGGGCGCCCGGCGGGCCACCGTGCACCTGTACAACGCCACGGCTCCCGTCTTCCGCCGGGTGGTGTTCCGCGGCTCCAGGGACGACATCAAGCAGATCGCCGTCGACGGCACCCGCCTGGTGATGGAGTACGCGGAGAAACTGCTGGGCCCCGAGGCTGATGGGACGACGTTCGGCTACCAGTACAGCCCGGAGATCTTCACCGACACCGAGCTGGACTTCGCGCTGGAGGTCTGCGAGGCGGTGATGGACGTCTACCAGCCCGGTCCCGGCCGCGAGATCATCCTCAACCTGCCCGCGACCGTGGAGCGTTCGACGCCGTCCACGCACGCGGACCGCTTCGAGTGGATGCACCGCAACCTGTCCCGCCGCGAGCACGTCGTGCTCTCCGTCCACCCGCACAACGACCGCGGCACCGCCGTCGCCGCCGCCGAACTGGCGCTGATGGCCGGCGCCGACCGCGTCGAGGGCTGCCTGTTCGGGCAGGGCGAGCGCACCGGCAACGTCGACCTGGTCACCCTGGGGATGAACCTGTTCTCGCAGGGCGTCGACCCGCAGATCGACTTCTCCGACATCGACGAGATCCGTCGTACGTGGGAGTACTGCAACCAGATGGAGGTCCACCCGCGCCACCCCTACGTGGGCGACCTGGTCTACACGTCCTTCTCCGGCTCCCACCAGGACGCCATCAAGAAGGGCTTCGACGCCATGGAGGCCGACGCGGCCGCCAAGGGCGTCACCGTCGACGACATCGAGTGGGCCGTGCCGTACCTGCCGATCGACCCGAAGGACGTCGGCCGCTCCTACGAGGCGGTCATCCGGGTCAACTCGCAGTCCGGCAAGGGCGGTATCGCCTACGTCCTGAAGAACGACCACAAGCTGGACCTGCCCCGCCGGATGCAGATCGAGTTCTCCAGGCTCATCCAGGCGAAGACGGACGCCGAGGGCGGCGAGGTCACCGGTTCCGACATCTGGGCGGTCTTCCAGGACGAGTACCTGCCGAACCCGGAGAACCCCTGGGGCCGGGTCCAGGTGAAGGCGGGCCAGTCGACCACCGACACCGACGGGGTGGACACCCTCACCGTCGAAGCCACCGTCGACGGCGAGGACACCGTCCTGACCGGCTCCGGCAACGGCCCGATCTCCGCGTTCTTCGACGCGCTGCAGGGCCTGGGCATCGACGTACGGCTCCTGGACTACCAGGAGCACACGATGAGCGAGGGCGCCTCCGCACAGGCCGCCTCGTACATCGAGTGCGCGATCGGCGACAAGGTTCTGTGGGGAATCGGGATCGACGCGAACACGACGCGTGCATCGCTGAAGGCGGTCGTCTCCGCCGTCAACCGCGCGACGCGATAACCACTCTGACCGGCGGTTTACCGGCCCTGATCGCGCTGCACGGCGATCAGGGCCCCGTCGTATACCGGCCATCCGGCCGTGGAGGTCACGGAAAGGTCTCGTACGAGGTACTGACTCCACCTCACCGATGTGGCTAACATCACGCCAGCGGTGGCGATGTTGCCACGGCGTTAAGGAGGTGCGACGTGCTGCCAGTACGGGGACGAGACGGCCGAACCGCCAGGCCTGCCCGCATTCTGGGCACCCGCACCGCATGGACGCCCGTCGGCGACGGCGAGTTCTTCTGCCCCGGCTGCGGAGGCGACCGCAACTACCAGCGGCTCACCGGCCGTCGCCGCTTCACCCTGCTCGGCGTGCCGGTGCTGCCGCGCGGCACCACCGGGCCGGTCGTGGAGTGCGCCGCCTGCCGTCACCACTTCGGCACCGACGTCCTCGACCACCCCACCACCTCACGCTTCTCGGCGATGCTCCGCGACGCCGTGCACACCGTCGCCCTCGCCGTCCTCGCCGCGGGCGGCACCTGTGCCCGCACGTCCCTGGAGGCGGCCGCGGCAACGGTCCGCGCGGCCGGCTTCGAGGACGTCACCGAGGACGGCCTGAGCGCGCTCGTCGACGCCCTCGCCGCCGACACCGGCCGGGTCTTCGAGCAGCCCGGCGGGGCGAGCCTCGCGATAGAACTGCACGAGTCCCTCGACCCGCTGGCCCCGCACCTCGCCCCCGGCGGCCGCGAGTCCCTGCTCCTGCAGGCCGCCAGGATCGCGCTCGCCGACGGCCCGTACACCAACGCCGAACGCGAGGTCCTCGGCACGGTCGGTGCCGCCCTGACCATCTGCGCCGACGACGTGACCCGCCTGCTCGCCGCGGCCCGCACCCCCTCCTGAGCCGCCGGCCGGCCCGCCCCGCGAGCTGACGCAGTGCCAGAGCGCGGGACACGTTCGGCCGTTACGGGGATGCGGTGGAGGCAACGGGGAGAAACATGGAAGGGTGACCCATGTGTCTCCTGTGACCCGTGCGAGCCGGATCTCCCTCGCGGCCGCCCTGCTGCTCGGGGCGTTCGCCGTAGAACCCAGGGCCTGGGCGGCCACCTGCAAGTCCGCCGTACCGTACGTGTCCGGCGAGGGGGGGTACGCCCAGTACCGCATCCCGGCCGCCGTCCGCACCCGGCACGGCACCCTGCTGGCCTTCGCCGAGGGCCGGCACAGCACCACCGGCGACAGCGGTGACATCGACGTGGTGCTGCGACGCTCCTTTGACGGCGGCTGCAGCTGGGGCCCGCTGCGGGTGGTGGCCGACGGCAAGGGGGACACCCGGGGCAACCCGGCACCCGTGGTCGACCCGCGCAGCGGCGACATCGTCCTGGTGACCTCCTACAACGACGGCTCGGTGAGCGAGGCGCAGATCATGCGGGGCCAGGTCACCAAGAAGCAGAGCCGCCGGGTGTTCGTGCAGCGCAGCAAGAGCGACGGCCGGTCCTTCACCGCCCCGCGGGAGATCACGGCGCAGGTGAAACCCGCCGGCTGGCGCTGGTACACCACCGGTCCCGGCCATGCCGTCGCCATCACCGAGGGACCGCACCGCGGCCGTCTGGTCGTCGCCGCCGACCACTCCGGCGCGCCGCGCACCGGCTCCTCCGACACCGGCCGGGAGGCCAGGTACTACGGCGGTCACGCCATCTACAGCGACGACGGCGGCCGCAGCTGGCACCTCGGCTTCGTGGACGACTCCTACACCGGCCGCGACAACGCCAACGAGACGACCGCCGCCCAACTCCCCGGCGGCCGCCTCTACTTCAATGCCCGCGACCAGAACGGCAGCAGCCCCGGCAACCGCCTCGACGCATGGTCGAGCGACGGCGCGCAGACCCTGGACGCCCAATTCACCGTGCAGCCGACTCTGCGCCGGGTCCCGGTGGTCGAGGGCTCGGTCCTCCAGCTCCTGGGCGACGAGGCCCCGTTGCTCTTCTCGGCCCCCTCGGTCCCCACCGCCCGCCAGGCCATGGCCCTGTGGACCAGCACGGACGAGGGCATCAGCTTCGACAAGCTCCTCACCCTGTCAGACCGGAAGGCGGCCTACTCGGACCTGGTGCAGCTGGACAGGCGCACGGTGGGGGTGCTGTACGAGACGGGGACCCGGACCGCGTACGACACGATCGAGTTCCGGCGGGTCGCGGCACCCCGGGAGTGAACCGCGGTCGGACACCGGTCGTCGTCGGACACCGGCCGTTGCCGTGCTCCGGGCAACCGAATCGGCCCGGCCGGTGGTCTGGAGGGCGAGGGGGTGGCTGATGCAGGCCGAACTCGAGGCCCAGTTCCAGGAATTCGTCAGAGCGCGGTGGTCCCATCTGGTGCGGACCGCCTATCTGCTCACCGGCGACCCGCACCACGCGGAGGACCTCACGCAGACCGCGCTGGCGAAGGCGTACCGGTCGTGGCGCCGGGTCTCCGGCACCGACCGTCCGGAGGCGTACGTCCGCCGCATGCTGGTCAGCTGCAACAGCGACCGGTTCCGCAAACGGCGGGTCACGGAGTCGCTGACCGCCGCGCCGCCCGAGCGCGCGGGGCACGACGACGCGGTCTCCCGGGCCGACGAGCGCGGCACGCTGCTCGCCGCCCTGGCGGACCTGCCCCCCAGACAGCGCGCGGTGGTCGTGCTGCGGTACTGGGAGGACCTGTCCGAGGCGGAGGTCGCCGACGTGCTCGGCTGCTCCCCTGGCACGGTCAAGAGCCAGGCGTCCAAGGGCCTGGCGAAGTTGCGTACGTTTCCGGGGCTCGCGCAGGCCATGAGCCACGCGGGTTCCGGACAGGGAGGCACCAGGTGAGCGGCGAGAATCAGGGCACGCAGGACGGGCCGGACTTCGAGGACCGGGTCCGGACACTGCTGGCGGGGGACGCCTCGGCGCTCCGGCCGTCACCGGTGCCGTATCCGGAGATCCGGCGGCGGGGCGTGCTGGAGCGCAGGCGGCGGCGCCTCGGGGTGACCGGGGCGGCGCTGGCGGCGCTGGCGGCGGTGCCGGTGGGCGCCTACGCGATCGGCGGCGGCGGGGGCGGTGCGGTGAGCCCGGCGCATCCCGTGCCGTCCGTGCGGACCAGCGCGCGCCCGAGCCCGTCCGGGTCGGCGTCGGTACCCGTGCCGGGTCCCGCGCGGCCCGCCACCGCGGGGCAGCTCCTCGACGACATCACCTTCGACCGGGCGGCCGACGGGCTGGACCGGTGCATCGCCTACAACAAGGCGAATCACGTCGCCAAGGACCCTGCCTACCGCGACCTCGGCACGGCCGCCGACTACCGGATCGTCCTCGCGATGAAGGCCACCGGTGACGCCAACTCACCCGGCGACGGCTTCTCCGTGGTCGCCGTACGCGCGAAGCCGACACCGGCCCGGCTGATCTGCACGGTCAAGGACGGCGAGGCACAGGGGCTGAACACCAGCCTCGGCGACCCCTTCGGCGACTCCCTGACGGCCCTGGTCCCGGACATGAACGCCGGGGAGCTCCACCAGCAGTCCTACCTGGACAAGGGGCATTGGAAGCTGCCGTTCCGCTGGGGTGTCGTCGGCAGTTACCGCAGCTCGGTCAGCAAGGTGACCGTCTCCTACGGGGGCAGCACGCGCCAGGCCGTGCTGGACCACGGCTGGTTCGTCGCCACCGGCACCCTGCACCGGCAGGTCACCGAGGCGCCCCGGCTCAGGGGCTACGACGGCTCCGGCAAGCTCGTCTACGACTCCGACCAGGACGACTCCTACGAGAAGACACTGCCCTAGGCCCGCCCTGGGCCGTGTCCGCCGTGACCGACCCGGAGGCCGGCCGCCCCGGCCTCCGACGCCGTGCGGGAGATCGGGTGACCGGCGTTCCTTCCGGAGGTCTTGTCCCACACCATTGGTCCGACCTCTGATGGTTTACGCCATTCGTGTGCGGTGTCTTGACCGCCCCGAAACCCCCTCTTATGGTCGCGCTTACACATGACGTCCGACGTCTCCTTTCCCCCACGCTGGAGGCACCGTGCGCGACGAGCCGGCCCATGGCCGCAGGACGTTCCTGAAAGGCGCCGGGGCCCTGAGCGCGGCCGCCTCGCTGACGGCCTGCGGCCCGAAGTCCACGATCGACCTCGGCGGCAACGGCACCGACCGCACCCTCACCGCCGTCATCGGCTACGGCAACGACGGCAGCTGGGACCCGACCCAGACGGCGTCCGCGTTCGCGATGGCCGCCAACAACCACATCTACGAGGGCCTCGCCGACACCGACCCGATCACCCGCGCCCCCTATCCGGCGCTGGCGACCCGGCTGCCCGCGGACCCGTCCGCCACCACCTGGCGGTTCACCCTGCGCCCCGGCGCCACCTTCCACGACGGGAAACCGGTCACCGCCGACGACGTGGTCTTCGTCTTCGACCGGATCCTCGACCCGGGCACCCAGACCCTCGCCAAGGGCTTCTTCGCGAGCTGGCTGAAGGAGGTCCGGAAGATCGACACCCGGACCGTCGACCTGGTCCTCAGGTTCCCCTTCCCGGACGGGATCGCCCGCCTCACCCTCGCCAAGATCATGCCGAAGCACGTGTTCTCCCGGCCCGGCGCGTGGGACGACGCGGTCAAGGGACTGGCGGTGGGGACGGGACCGTACCGGCAGACCGGACACCACCCGAAGTCCAACACCACCTTCGCCGCCCACGACGGATACAACGGCCCCCGCGCCCCCGCCTTCCGGCGGATGAACTGGCTGACGATCGTCGACGCGGCCTCACGAGTGGCCCGGATCTCCGGGGCCGACGCCGGCGCGCAGATCTCCGACAACATCCCCTACGCCAACGTCACCCGCCTCGAACAGGGCGGACTGTCGGTCGGCGGCGGCGCCGGGATGAACAACCTGTTCCTGATGTTCAACACCCGGCACCGGCCCTTCGACGACGTCCGGGTCCGCCAGGCCCTGCACTACGCCATCGACACCGCGAAGATCGTCGAGGTCGCCCTCAAGGGCCACGGAAAACCGGCGACTTCGTTCCTGAACGAGACCAACCCGGCCTACCGCAGGGCGAAGACGGTCTACGCGTACGACCCCGACAGGGCCAAGACGCTCCTCAAGGACGCCGGCGTCAGCGGGCTCCGGGTCGACATCCTCGCCGTCAACGTGAGCTGGATCGTCGACTGCCTGCCCACCATCAAGTCGTCCTGGGACGCGATCGGCGTCGCCACGACCCTGTCCCCGCAGGAGACCACGGCCGTGTTCACCAAGATGGACCAGAAACAGGACTACCAGGTCGTCGCCGCCGTCTCCAACCCCAACCAGTTCGGCCTCGACGCCGACCTGGTCATGCACTACAACTACGGCCCCGAGAACCTGTGGATGGGCTACGCCCGCTGGTCCGGCGACGCCGTCGCCAAGCGCCTCTTCAAGGACATGGACGCGGCCACCCGCGAACCGGACCCGGACAGGAAGAGGACGATGATCCAGGACTACGTCGACATCGTCGCCGAACAGGCGGTCCTCTACCCGGTCGTCCACAACGAGCTGATCACCGCCTGGGACCCGCGCAGGCTCACCGGCATAAGGGCCCAGCCGTACCCCGGCATCAACGTCCTGACGGCCAAGTGGGCCTGACGGCATGAACGCCGTCCTGCGCATCCTGCTGCGCCGCGTCGTCCTGCTGGTGCCGCTGCTCCTCGGCATCTCCCTGTTCGTGTTCCTGGTGATGCGCTTCTCCGACGTCGACCCGGCGTCCGCGTTCTTCCAGGGCGCCAACCCCACCCCGCGCCAACTCCACGACTTCCGCGAACGCAACGGCCTCCTGGACCCCCTGCCCCTGCGCTACGTCCACTTCGTCGGCGGCCTGCTCCACGGCGACCTCGGCACCAGCGCCCTCACCCGCACCCCGGTCCTCGACCAGGTCGCCACCGCCCTGCCGCTCACCCTCCAGCTGACCTTCCTCGGCCTCGGCATCGCGGTCGTCCTGGCGCTGGCCGGCGGTGTCACGGCGGCCATCCACCGCGACCGCTGGCCGGACCAGGCCGTGCGGGTGCTCTCGCTCGTCGGCGTCGCCGCCCCCGCCTTCTGGCTGGCGCTGCTGATGATCCAGTACCTGGCGGTCGACCGGGGCTGGTTCCCCTCCGGCGGGTACATCAACCCGGAGGACTCCGTCACCGGCTGGCTGAAGACCATGGCCCTGCCCGCCCTCGCGCTCTCCCTCCCGGTCGCCGCCCAGCTCACCCGGATCGTCCGCACCTCGGTGGTCGAGGAACTCGACCGGGACTACGTGCGCACGGCGATCGGCAGCGGCCTGCCGCCCCATGTCGTGGTCGGCCGCAACGTCCTGCGCAACGCACTCGTCAACCCCCTGACCGTGCTCGGCCTGCGGGTCGGCTACCTCCTCGGCGGCGCCGTCGTCATCGAGACCATCTTCGCCCTGCCCGGCATGGGCAAGCTGATGATCGACGCCGTGCAGAACGGCGACCCGGCCGTCGTCCAGGGCGTGGTCCTCACCACGGCGACCGGCTTCGTCGTCGTCAACCTCGTCATCGACATCCTCTATCTGCTGGTCAACCCCCGTCTGAGGGAGGCGACATGACGACGTTCGACCGCCCGGCCCTCACCGCCGCCCTGGCCCGTCCCGGCGTACGGCTGCGCAGGCTGACCCCGCTGTCCGGGGTCGCCCTCGTCTTCCTGGCCGTGGTCGTCCTGGTGGCCGTGGCCGCGCCCCTCCTCGCCCCCGACGACCCCCTCGCCCAGCAGGCCCCCGCCGACGGCACCGGGCACCCCTCCGCCGGCCACTGGATGGGCCAGGACAGCCTCGGCCGGGACATCCTCAGCCGGCTGATGTACGGCGCCCGCTGGTCGCTGGCCATCGGCCTGGGCGCGACCGGCCTCGCCCTGGTCGCCGGCGCGCTGCTCGGCGCCCTCGCGGCCACCTCCCGCAAGGGCGTCGACGAGACGCTGATGCGCTGCCTGGACGTGGTGATGGCGTTCCCGGGCATCGCCCTGGCCGCCGTCCTGGTCGCCGTCTTCGGTGGCGGCATCACCGTCCTGATCTGTGCGATCGCCTTCCTCTTCACCCCGCCCGTGGCCCGCGTGGTCCGGGCGAACGTCCTCGACCAGTACGGCGAGGACTACGTCACCGCGGAACGCGTGATCGGCGCCCGCACCCCGCACATCGTGCTCCGCCACGTGGCCGTCAACTGCGCCGCCCCCGTCCTGGTGTTCTGCACGGTCCAGGTCGCCGAGGCCATCGTCTTCGAGGCGTCCCTGTCCTTCATCGGCGCGGGCGTACGGCCCCCGGACCCGTCCTGGGGCAGCGTCATCGCGGACGGCCGGAACATGGTGCTGACGGGCGGCTGGTGGGCGACGCTCTTCCCCGGCCTGCTGATCCTGCTCACCGTCCTGTGCCTGAACATCCTCTCCGAGGGCGTCTCGGACGCGTGGGCGTCACCGGCGCCGCGGGAGGTGGAGCCGACGGGGGCCGGCCCGGTCGAGCCGGTCGAGCGGGACGAGGTCCTGGAACTGCCCGGCCTGACGGAGGCGGGGGAGCGGCTCCGCGCCCGCGCCCGGCCCCCCGCTCCGGGCGGCCGGCCGGTACTGGCCGTGGAGAGGCTTGCCATCGGCTTCCCCGACCGCCACCGGGGCGTGGACGTCGTCGACGCCGTCAGCTTCGAGGTGCGTCCCGGTGAGGTGCTGGGACTGGTGGGGGAGTCGGGCTGCGGAAAGTCCCTGACGGCACTCACGATCATGGGTCTGCAGCCGAGGACGGCCAGGGTGACGGGGCGGATCGATTTTCGTCCCGGTGAGGGGACGAGCCACGAAGGGACGCGGGGCCGTACCCCATATGCGGCTACCGCCGCGCGGGCGCGATCGACCCCCACCGGCCCGCGGCCGCCCGTGGACCTGACCACCCCCCACCGCCGCCTCCTCGGCCACGAACTCGCGATGGTCTACCAGGACGCCCTGTCCTCCCTGAACCCCTCCATGACGGTCAATGCCCAGCTCGCGCAACTCACCCGGCGCGGCGGCCACCGGCCCCCGGCCGAGCTCCTCACCCTCGTCGGCCTCGACCCCACCCGCACGCTCCCGGCCTACCCCCACGAACTCTCCGGCGGCCAGCGCCAGCGCGTCCTGATCGCCATGGCCCTCTCCCGCGACCCCCGCCTGATCATCGCCGACGAACCGACCACCGCCCTCGACGTCACCGTCCAGGCCCAGGTGATGGAACTCCTCCTGCGCCTTCGCGAGGAGCTCGGCTTCGCGCTGATCCTCGTCTCCCACGACCTCGCCCTGGTCGCGGACGTCACCGACCGGGTGGTGGTGATGTACGGCGGCCAGATCGTCGAGACCGGCGTCACCGCGGAACTGGTCGCCGCCCCCACCCACCACTACACCCGCGGCCTGCTCGGCAGCGTGCTGTCGCTGGAGTCCGGGGCCGAGCGGCTCACCCAGATCAGGGGCGTGGTGCCGTCCCCCGCCGACTTCCCGGCGGGCTGCCGCTTCAGCGACCGCTGCCCGGCGGCGAGCGAGATCTGCCGTACGACACCACCGGCCCTCGTCGGCGGCCCCGTCCACACCGCGGCCTGCCACCACCCGGCCGTCGACCTGGCGGCGAACACGGAGGCGGTGACATGAGCGCGGTGCAGCTGTCCGGCGTCCACGTGGTCCACCGGGCCCGCGGCGCAGGCCTGTTCGGCCGGGACCGGGTGTACGCGCTGACCGGTGCCGACCTCACCGTGGCACCCGGCGAGACGGTCGGGGTGGTCGGCGAGTCGGGGTGCGGGAAGTCGACGCTGGCGAAGGTGCTGGTGGGCGTCGAGCGGCCGACCGCGGGCACGGTCACCTTCCACGGCCGGGACCTGTGGTCGATGACACCGGGCGAACGGCGGTCGGCCGTCGGCGCGAGCACCGGCATGGTCTTCCAGGACCCGTCGACGGCCCTCAACCGCAGGCTGCCGGTCCGCCGTATTCTCCGCGACCCGCTGGACGTCCATGAACGCGGCACGAAGGGCGAACGGGAGGACCGGGTACGGGAGCTGATGGGCCTGGTCGGTCTTCCCCGGGCCCTCGCCGAGGCGCTGCCCGGCCAGCTCTCCGGCGGCCAGCGCCAGCGGGTGGCGATCGCACGGGCGCTGGCGCTCGACCCCGACCTGGTGGTGGCGGACGAACCGACCAGCGCGCTGGACGTCTCGGTCCGCGCCCAGATCCTCAACCTCCTCCTGGACCTGCGCGAGCGGCTCGGTCTCGCCCTGGTCTTCGTCTCCCACGACATCCAGACGGTACGGCGGATGAGCGACCGGGTGATCACCATGTACCTGGGCCGGATCGTCGAGGAGACACCGGCCGCCGAGGTCACCGGCCACGCCCGGCACCCGTACACCAGGGCCCTGTTCTCGGCCGCCCCCGGCCTGCTCAGCCCGATCGACCCCATCCCGCTCACCGGTCCGGTCCCCTCGGCGACCCGGCCGCCGTCCGGGTGCCCGTTCCGCACCCGCTGCTGGCGGGCGGACGACGCGTGTGCCGTCCGCATGCCTGACTTCACGGCCGCGTCACGCCCCGGTCACCGCTACCGCTGTCACCATCCGTTGGAGGAGGACCAGCCGAGCCACAGCCCGCCCAGGGAGACCAGATGACGCTTCCCACCCCGCTGACCGGTGTCGTACCGCCCGTCTGCACGCCCCTGACACCGGACCGCGAGGTCGACGTCCCCTCGCTGCGCAGGCTCGTCGACCACCTGGTGACGGGCGGGGTGAGCGGCCTGTTCGTCCTCGGCTCGACCTCGGAGGCCGCCTACCTCACCGACCGCCGGCGCAGGCTGGTCACGGAGACGGTGGTGTCCCACGCGGCCGGCCGGCTCCCGGTGCTGGCCGGGGTGATCGACATGACGACACCCCGGGTCCTGGACCACGTCGCGTCCGTCACCGCCGCCGGCGCGGACGCGGTCGTCGTCACCGCCCCCTTCTACACCCGCACCCACCCCGCCGAGATCGCCCGTCACTTCCGCCTGGTCGCCGACCGGTCGCCGGTCCCGGTGATCGCCTACGACATCCCGGCGGCCGTCCACAGCAAGCTGCCCGCGGACCTGGTCCTGGAGCTGGCCGCAGACGGGGTGCTGGCCGGTCTGAAGGACTCCAGCGGCGACCTGGCCGGCTTCCGCGAGGTGGTCACCGGCAGCCGGGGCCTGCCCGGCTTCAGCGCGCTGACCGGCTCCGAGCTGACCGTCGACTCGGCCCTCGCGATGGGCGCCGACGGGGCGGTGCCGGGTCTCGCCAACGTCGACCCGGACGGCTACGTCCGGCTCCACCGGCTGTGCCGGGCCGGCGACTGGGAACGGGCGCGGGCCGAACAGGAGCGGCTGTGCGGACTGTTCGGGATGGTCCGGGCCGGCGACACCCGCCGGATGGGCGGCAGCTCGGCGGCGCTGGGCGCGTTCAAGGCGGCGCTGCATCTGCGCGGGGTCATCGCCTCCCCGGTCACGGCGGAGCCGCAGGTGCCGCTGTCGGAGGCGGAGACCGAGTGCGTGGGCAAGCACCTCGCGGCGGCGGGACTGATGTGACCCGGCGGCGGCCCGCAAGCGCGGATCCGGGCGGTCGTCCGGGACAGACTCCGGCCGAGTCTAGGCACGCAGCGCCACCTCGGTGATGCGAAGCGTGAAACTCGCGGGGGCGGGGGAGCCAGGTGACGTGAACGCGAAGAACCTGCCCGTCGGCTCCTGCGCCGTCGACACCCGTAGCGGACGGCTGGGCATCGTCATGGGGTACGAAGGCCCCTACGTGCAGCTGAGGCCGTACGGGGGAGGGCGGGAGTGGGACGCCCACCCCGACGCCGTGCGGACCGCCACCCAGGCCGAACGGCTCAGGGCGGCCACCGCCCACGCCGACGCCCGCAGCCGCGGCGAGGTGCCTTGAAGGTCCCGGTCCGGGCCGGCCCGCCGGCCCGGCAGGGCAGAATGGGCCCATGAGCCTGTTCCGCGACGACGGCATCGTGCTGCGCACCCAGAAGCTGGGTGAGGCGGATCGCGTCATCACCTTGCTCACCCGCGGTCACGGCCGGGTGCGGGCCGTCGCTCGTGGGGTACGGCGGACCAAGTCGAAGTTCGGGGCGCGGCTGGAGCCGTTCTCCCATGTCGACGTGCAGTTCTTCGCGCGCGGGAGCGAGCTGATCGGGCGCGGGCTGCCGCTGTGCACCCAGAGCGAGACCATCGCGCCGTACGGCGGCGGCATCGTCACCGACTACGCCCGGTACACCGCCGGGACCGCCATGCTGGAGACCGCCGAGCGGTTCACGGACCACGAGGGCGAACCGGCCGTACAGCAGTACCTGCTGCTGGTGGGGGCGCTCAGGACGCTCGCCCGCGGCGAGCACGCACCCCACCTCGTCCTCGACGCCTTCCTGCTGCGCTCCCTCGCCGTCAACGGCTACGCGCCCAGCTTCGACTCCTGCGCCAAGTGCGGGATGCCCGGTCCGAACCGATTCTTCTCGGTCGCCTCCGGCGGCAGCGTCTGCGTCGACTGCCGGGTGCCCGGCAGCGTCGTACCCTCGCCGCAGACCCTGGTTCTCCTCGGCGCGCTGCTTACGGGAGACTGGGAGACCGCGGACGCCGCCGAGGGGCGGCACGTCCGGGAGGGCGGCGGGCTGGTGTCCGCCTATCTGCACTGGCACCTGGAGCGGGGGCTGCGCTCGCTCAGGTACGTAGAGAAAAGCTAGCGAAGAGCTCAGAGGGAGACGAGAAGCACATGGTCGTACGCGGGATCCTGGGGGGCCGGCGCCGCGAGTACAGGACACCGGAGCCGCACCCGTCCGGTGCCAGGCCGCCGAAGCTCCCGGGCGAGCTGGTCCCGAACCATGTGGCCATCGTCATGGACGGCAACGGCCGCTGGGCGAAGGAGCGCGGGCTGCCGCGCACCGAGGGGCACAAGGTCGGCGCCGAGCGCGTCCTCGACGTGCTCCAGGGCTCCATCGAGATCGGCGTCCGGAACATCTCCCTCTACGCCTTCTCCACCGAGAACTGGAAGCGTTCGCCCGAAGAGGTCCGCTTCCTGATGAACTTCAACCGCGACTTCATCCGCAAGACCCGCGACCAGCTCGACGACCTCGGCATCCGGGTGCGCTGGGCGGGCCGGATGCCCCGGCTGTGGAAGTCGGTGGCCAAGGAGCTCCAGGTCGCCCAGGAGCAGACCAAGGGCAACGACCTGCTCACCCTGTACTTCTGCATGAACTACGGCGGCCGCGCCGAGATCGCCGACGCGGTGCAGGCGATCGCCGAGGAGGTCAAGGCCGGCCGGCTCGACCCGTCGAAGGTCTCCGAGAAGACCATCCAGAAGCACATGTACTACGGGGACATGCCGGACGTGGACATGTTCCTGCGCCCCAGTGGCGAGCAGCGCACCTCCAACTTCCTTCTCTGGCAGAGCGCTTATGCCGAGATGGTCTACCAGGACGTCCTGTGGCCGGACTTCGACCGCCGTGACCTGTGGCGCGCGTGCCTCGAATACGCCTCCCGGGACCGCCGGTTCGGCGGCGCCATCCCCAACGAGGAGCTGCTGGCCATGGAGGGCGACCAGCCCGGCGACTGACGGTCACCCGCCGTTCACGAGGACCGTCGAGGATGCGGGAGTTCATTCCGTGCCACCCGGTCTCCCGTCTCTGGAACGGTCCTCATGAAGCGTGTCATCCCTGTTCTCGCCCTGGGCGCCGTGCTGCTGGCGGCGCTGCCCGCGCACGCCACGGACAACGGGCCGGCCCGCCGTGACGGTTACGGCACCAAGGCGGTGTACTCACCCGGCCAGAACCCGCGTACCTACCAGCAGGCGCCCGCCGGGTACACCGCCGTGTTCACCGAGAACGTCTCCCGGCACGGGTCCCGCTCCGCCACCGACGGCGAGGACGGCGACACGGTCCTCGCGCTCTGGAACCAGGCCGCGGCCGACAACGAACTCACCCCGCTGGGCAGGAGGTTCGGCCCGGACGTGCGGGCCCTGGAAGCGGCCATGAGCACCCTCGGGTACGGCAACCTCAGCGGTCGCGGCAAGGACGAACTCCGCGCCACCGCCGTCCGCCTGGAGAAGCGCCTGCCGGGCCTGTTCTCCTCGATCGCCAAGAACGGCGAGAAGATCGACGTCGTCAGCTCGGGCCAGGGCCGCGCGGTCGACAGCGGTACGGTCTTCACCGCCGCCCTCACCGACGCCGACCCGGCGCTGAAGGCCTCGCTCGGCACCGCCCGGACCGACAAGGACCTGCTCTACTTCCACAAGTCCGCCGGCGGCGCCCAGTACCAGAAGTGGCTGGCGGGCGACGAGCGGCTGGCCTCGACCCTGGAGTCGGTCACCTACCGGCCCGCCACGCACCGGGCGGCGGCCCGGGTCCTCGGCCGGATCTTCGAGCCGGCGTTCGTGCGGCGCGTGGTCGACGGCGAGTTCTCCGCCACCGCCTCCGACGTCACCGCCGCCCGGGCCGTGTACAACCTCTACGCCATCGCACCCGCGATGAGCGAGGAGAGCCCGAACGGCGGGGGCTGGGAATTCGACCGCTACCTCGCGCCGCGCGACGCGGCCTGGTTCGGCTACCTGAGCGATGCCGAGGACTTCTACGAGAAGGGCCCGAGCTTCGCGGACAGCGACATCACCTACAAGATGGCGGCCCCCCTCCTGGACGACCTCTTCCGGCAGGTCGAGGCCAGGCGGGACGGCACCAGCACGCTGGGCGCCGAACTCCGCTTCACCCACGCCGAGGAGATCATCCCGCTGGCGGCGCTGATGGGGCTGCCGGGCAGCGAGAAGCCCGCGAAGCCGGGCCGGACCTACAGCTACGCGAACAACCCCTGGCGCGGCGCCGAGGTCGCCTCGCTGGCCTCCAACATCCAGTGGGACGTCTTCCGCAGGGGCGACGACTACCTGGTGCGGATGCTCTGCAACGAGAAGGAGGTCGCCTTCAAGGCCGGCTGCAGGCCGGTCTCGAAGGGCAGCAGGTTCTACGACCTGGACGAGCTGGAGAAGTGCTTCGACCGGAGCTGACCCGCGCCGCTACGATCCGCCCCATGGTCATGGACATGGGGCGGGACGCCGGGCAGGGCGCGGTCGAGCTGAACTACCGGCCGGTCGCGGGGGACTTCACGGACGCGCTGCGGGAACGGGAACGGCTGAGACGGCGCAGATGGCTGCGGTACTGGGCCGTCGGACTGGTGGGGTTCGCCGCCGTGCTGAACGCCGCGCTCGCGGTGGCGGGGTCGGCGGAGCCCGACTGGTTCCTGCTGACCGTCCTGCCCCTCGGGCTGGCCCTGGTGGTCTTCACCCCCTGGCTCCAGGCCCGCGCCTTCCTCAGGCTCGCCGCCCGTCAGGGCGCGTACCGGGCGACCGTGGCGGACACCGGAGTGACGGTGGCCAACGACCACAGCACGACATCGGTCACCTGGGCGGCACAGCCCCGCTACCGGGAGACGAAGGACGTCTTCGTCACCTACAGCGACGACAAGAACGCCTCGTGCTTCACCGTGCTGCCCAAGCGCGGCCTCCTGGATCCCGCCGACGCCGCCCGGCTGCGCGCGATCCTCGACCGGCACCTGGCGCGCGGGTAGCTCAGCAGCTCCCCACGGTCCCGGCGCAGTCCGCGCAGGTCCCGAAGATCTCGACGGTGTGGGCGACGTTGACGTAGCCGTGCTCGGCGGCGATCGCCTCCGCCCACTTCTCGACGGCGGGGCCCTCCACCTCCACGGCCTTGCCGCACACGCGGCAGACCAGGTGGTGGTGGTGTTCGCCGGTGGAGCAGCGGCGGTAGACGGACTCGCCGTCCGACGTGCGCAGGACGTCCACCTCGCCGGCGTCGGCGAGGTTCTGGAGGGTGCGGTACACCGTGGTGAGGCCCACCGAGTCGCCCTTGTGCTTGAGCATGTCGTGCAGATCCTGCGCACTGCGGAACTCGTCGACCTCGTCCAGGGCCGCCGCCACGGCTGCCCGCTGACGGGTCGAGCGGCCCTTCACGGGCGGTCCAGCGGTCGTCACCGGTTGCCTCCTCACATCACTGCTTCTGCCGGGCGCCATTGTGCCAGCCCGGAGTGTCCGCGGTCAGGCGCCGACCTCGTCGGTGGCCTGCCGCCCGGCCGGAATCGCGCACTCCGCCGGATCCCCGGCGGGCCGCCGCGCGGCCGCCGCACGGGCGCGCCGCCGGGCCAGCGGTGCGGCCAGCAGACTCAGCACGACGAACGCGGCGATCGTCAGCAGCACGATCGTCGCCCCCGGCGGAACGTACTGGTAGTACGACGTGATCGTGCCCCCGATCGTCACCGTCACACCGATCGCGACGGCGATCGCGAAGGTGGCCGCGAAGCTGCGGCTCAGCTGCTGGGCCGCGGCCACCGGGACCACCATCAGCGCCGACACCAGCAGCAGGCCCACCACGCGCATCGCGACCGTCACGGTGACCGCCGCCGTGATCGCCGTCAGCAGGTTCAGCGCCCGCACCGGCAGGCCCGTCACCCGAGCGAACTCCTCGTCCTGGCTCACCGCGAACAGCTGCCGGCGCAGCCCGAGGGTGACCAGCAGGACGAACGCGGCGAGCACGCAGATCGCGGTCACGTCCGACTCCGACACCGTCGACAGCGAGCCGAAGAGGTACGACATCAGGTTGGCGTTGGAGCCGCCCGGCGCGAGGTTGATCAGCATCACCCCGCCGGCCATACCGCCGTAGAAGAGCATCGCGAGGGCGATGTCGCCGCGGGTCCTGCCGTACCAGCGGATCAGCTCCATCAGGATCGCGCCGAGGACGGAGACCGCGGTGGCCATCCACACCGGCGAGGTGGAGAGCAGGAAGCCGAGGCCGACGCCGGTCATGGCGACGTGGCCGATGCCGTCGCCCATCAGGGCCTGGCGGCGCTGGACCAGGTAGATGCCGACGGCGGGCGCGGTGATGCCGACCAGGACGGCGGCGAGCAGGGCCCGCTGCATGAAGGCGTAGTTCAGGAAGTCCATCAGCTCAGCAGTCCCGTGCGGATCGGCGCGTGCTCGTGGGGGTGGACGTGGTCGTGGCCGGGGAGGGCGTGCTGGCCCACGGCCCGCGGGGGTGGGCCGTCGTACAGGACGCAGCCGTCGCGCAGCACGACCGCGCGGTCGATCAGCGGCTCCAGCGGGCCCAGTTCGTGCAGGACCAGCAGGACCGTGGTGCCCTGCCCGACCTGTTCGCGCAGCGTCCGGGCGAGGATCTCCTGGCTGGCCAGGTCCACGCCCGCCATCGGCTCGTCCATGATCAGGACCTCGGGCCGGGCGACCAGGGCGCGGGCGATCAGCACCCGCTGGTGCTGGCCGCCGGAGAGGGCCTCGACGTTGTCCTTGGCCCGGTCCGCCATCCCGACCAGGCCGAGCGCGTCCCGTACGGCCTGGTGGTCGGCCTTGCGGAAGAGGCCGAAGCGGGTGCGGGAGAGGAGACCGGCGGAGACGACCTCGGTGACGGTGGCGGGGACTCCGCCCGCGGCGGTGGTGCGCTGCGGGACGTAGCCGACCCGGGACCAGTCCCGGAAGGCGTGGCGCGCGGTGCCGAACAGGGTGATCTCGCCGCCGGTGGCCGGTACCTGGCCGATGATCGTGCGGATCGCGGTCGACTTGCCGGAGCCGTTCGCGCCGAGCAGTGCGACGACCTCGCCGCGGTGCACGGTCAGGTCGATGCCGCGCAGCACGGGGCGCGAGCCGAGCTCGGCAGTGACCCCCCGCAGGGATATGACGGGTTCGCCGGTCATCTTCTTCTCTCCGTTCACTTGGCGTCCAGTGCCGTCCGGAGGGCCTTGAGGTTGGCTTCCTGGACCGCGAAGTAGTCCTTGCCGCGGGACTTGCCGGTGATCCCCTCGATCGGGTCGAGGACGTCCGTCCTCAGTCCGGCGTCGGCGGCGATGGTCTTGGCCGTCCTGTCGCTGACGAGCGTCTCGTAGAACACGGTGGAGACGCCGTCGGCCCTGGCCATGGTCTCCAGGTCCCTCACGCGGGCCGCGCTCGGCTCCGACTCCGGGTCGAGGCCGTTGATGGCCTCCTCGGTCAGGCCGTAGCGCTCGGCGAGGTAGCCGAAGGCGGCGTGGGTGGTGATGAAGACCTTGGTCCGCGTGTCCGCCAGACCGTCCTTGAACCGGGTGTTGAGGTCGTCCAGCTTCTTGACCAGCGCCGCGGTGTTCTTCCGGTAGTCGGCCGCGTGGTCCGGGTCGGCCTTCTCGAAGGCCTTGCCGACCCCCTCGGCGACCTGGGCGTAGCGCACCGGGTCCAGCCAGATGTGCGGGTCGAGGCCGGAGAGTTCCTCGTTGTTGGAGGCGTCGTGCGAGGCCGCGTGGCCGCCGACCTCGTTGCCGTGCTGCTCCAGCGTGGTCAGGGAGGTCGCGTCGATCTTGGTCCGCACCGAGGACTGGGCGACGGCGTCGTCGACGGAGGGCTGGAGGTTCTTCAGGTAGAGGACGGCGTCGGACTTCTCGATCCCGATGATCTGCTTGGGGCTGATCTCCAGGTCGTGCGGCTCCTGGCCGGGCGATGTGAGACTGGTGACGTGGACGTGGTTCCCGCCGATCCGGTCGGCGAGGAAGGCCATCGGATAGAACGACGCGACGACGTCGAACTTGCCCGTCCGGGCCGCCGTGGCGTCACCTCCGCAGGCGGTGAGGGTCGCTATGCCGAGTGCGGTGACGGTGGCCGCGGCGGCCGTGGGTATGAGGCGACGCTGTACGTTCATGAGAGTCATTTTTAACAAAAATGGAAACCGTTGTCAACAACCATCGGTGAGACCTCGGTGAGCCCTGGGCGGTCCGTCTGCCGCGGGGGACCGATTTGGTCGAGGGGGAGCCCCCGCCGGTAACCTGAGGCATTCGCTCTGAAGCATCTCGCTTCGTCGCCCGTCGTCGTAATGAAGAGAGCACCGTGGCCGCCGACAAGATCGACACCATCGTCAGCCTGAGCAAGCGCCGTGGCTTCGTATTCCCGTGCAGTGAGATCTACGGCGGACAGCGCGCCGCCTGGGACTACGGGCCGCTCGGTGTCGAGCTCAAGGAGAACCTGAAGCGCCAGTGGTGGCGTTACATGGTGACGGCGCGCGAGGACGTGGTCGGTCTCGACTCGTCCGTCATCCTGGCCCCGGAGGTCTGGGTGGCCTCCGGTCACGTCGCCACCTTCACGGACCCGCTGACCGAGTGCACCGCGTGTCACAAGCGGTTCCGCGCGGACCACCTGGAGGAGCACTACGAGGCCAAGCACGGCCGCCTCCCGGAGAACGGCCTGGCGGACGTGAACTGCCCGAACTGCGGCAACAAGGGCCAGTTCACCGAGCCCAAGCAGTTCTCGGGCCTGCTCTCCACCCACCTCGGCCCGACCCAGGACAGCGGCTCGGTCGCCTACCTGCGCCCGGAGACCGCGCAGGGCATCTTCACCAACTTCGCCCAGGTGCAGGTCGCCTCGCGCCGCAAGCCGCCGTTCGGCATCGCGCAGATGGGCAAGTCCTTCCGCAACGAGATCACGCCCGGCAACTTCATCTTCCGCACCCGCGAGTTCGAGCAGATGGAGATGGAGTTCTTCGTCAAGCCGGGCGAGGACGAGAAGTGGCAGGAGTACTGGATGGAGCAGCGCTGGAACTGGTACACCGGCCTCGGCCTGCGCGAGGAGAACATGCGGTGGTACGAGCACCCGAAGGAGAAGCTCTCCCACTACTCCAAGCGCACCGCCGACATCGAGTACCGCTTCCAGTTCGGCGGCAACGAGTGGGGTGAGCTGGAGGGTGTCGCCAACCGCACCGACTACGACCTGAACGCCCACTCCAAGGCCTCCGGCCAGGACCTCTCCTACTTCGACCAGGAGGCCGGGGAGCGCTGGACGCCGTACGTCATCGAGCCGGCGGCCGGTGTCGGCCGCGCGATGCTGGCGTTCCTCCTGGACGCCTACGTCGAGGACGAGGCGCCGAACGCCAAGGGCAAGCTGGAGAAGCGCACGGTGCTGCGTCTCGACCACCGCCTCGCGCCGGTCAAGGTGGCGGTCCTGCCGCTGTCCCGCAACCCCGAGCTGTCCCCGAAGGCCAAGGGTCTCGCCGCCGCCCTGCGGCAGAACTGGAACATCGAGTTCGACGACGCCGGTGCCATCGGCCGCCGCTACCGCCGGCAGGACGAGATCGGTACGCCGTACTGCGTGACCGTCGACTTCGACACGCTGGAGGACAACGCGGTCACGGTCCGCGAGCGTGACTCGATGAAGCAGGAGCGGATCTCCCTGGACCAGATCGAGGGCTACCTCGCCGGGCGTCTGGTGGGCTGCTAGCCCCCACGGCTCTTCCGTCCTGTCCGCCCACCCTCCACCCGACTCGGTCGGCTGGAGGGTGGGCGTCTTCGGCCGGGGGCGGCGCGGCGGTGCGTCATGAGGGTCAGGGGTGCGACCGGTCTCAGGAGCGCGGGGAACTGCGCATCGCCCCCACCGGCCTGCGCGGACCCACCGGCCGGTCCGGTGCGGTCAGCGGTGCTGCAACGACTTCACGTTGTCGCCGAACGTCCAGTTCTTCGAGCCGTCCCAGTTGACCGACCAGGTCATCAGGCCCTTGAGGGACGTGCCGTAGTGGTTCCAGGCCTGGCCGACCAGGCTCGGTGACATGTAGCCGCCGCCCGCTCCCGGCTGCGCGGGCAGCCCCGGGACCTGCTTGTCGTACGGCACCTTGATCGTCGTACCCTGCACGACCAGGCCCTTGTCGAGGCAGTCGGTCTGGGCGGTGAAGCCGGCCACCGTGCCAGCCGCGTAGGAATCGCCGGAGCAGCCGTACATGCTGCCGTTGTAGTACTGCATGTTGAGCCACCACAGCCGGCCGTTGTCGGCGTACTTCTTGACGATCGGCAGGTAGGCGCCCCAGATCGAGCCGTAGGTGATGCTGCCGCCGGTCACGTACGCCGTCTCCGGGGCCATCGTCAGCCCGAAGCCCGCCGGCATCCGGGCGAGGACCCCGTCGATGATGCGGACCAGGTTGGCCTGCGACGTGGAGAGCTGGCCGATCGACCCGCTGCCCACCAGGCCGGTCTCGATGTCGATGTCGATGCCGTCGAAGTTGTACTTCTTCAGGATCGGGACGATCGTCGCGACGAACCGGTCGGCCACGGCGGACGAGCTGAGGTCGATGCCGGCCGCCGCGCCGCCGATCGACAGCAGGACGGTCTGGCCGGCCGCCTTCGCCGCGCACATCTCCGCGGGCGTCGCCACCTTCACGCCCGCGTCCATGCCGTCCTCCCACAGGGCTGTTCCGTCGGAACGGATCACCGGGAAGGCCGCGTCGAGGACGTTGTAGCCGTGCGCGGCGATCCGCGAGTCGGTGATCGGGGTCCAGCCGAACGGCGGGTGGACGCCGTTGGCGGAGCCGTCCCAGTTCTCCCAGTAGCCCTGCAGGACCTTTCCGGCCGGCCTCGGCTTCAGCGCGCAGGTGTCGGCGGCGGAGGCGGAGGCGGGTGCGGCGGCGGGGAGCTGGGTGAGCGCGGCGGTCGCCAGGGCGGCGGCGAGCAGGCTGAGGGCGCGGCGGAGCATACGGATCCTCCCGGTGGGGGTGCGGCGAGGTGTCGTAGGCATGACAGTGCTCGTGGTCCAGACCTCTCGTCAATAGGTCTGGACCAGAAAGGCGGGTCCTGTGTATGGAATGACAGATATTGAAATCTGTCAGCTGTCATGCCAAGGTGGAGGCATGACGATGCACACCCACCCTCTCGGAACCACCGGCCCCCGCGTCTCCGCCCTCGGCCTCGGCTGCATGGGCATGTCCGCCCTCTACGGCGAGGCCGACCGCGCCGAGTCCATCGCCACGGTCCACGCCGCCCTCGACGCCGGCGTGACGCTCCTGGACACCGGCGACTTCTACGCCATGGGCCACAACGAGATGCTGATCGGCGAGGCCCTGCGCACCGCCCCCGCCGCCCTCCGTGACAAGGCCCTGACCAGCGTCAAGTTCGGCGCCCTGCGGGGCCCGGACGGCAGCTGGCTCGGTTACGACGGCCGCCCGGCCGCGGTGAAGAACTTCGCCGCCTACTCCCTCCAGCGCCTCGGCGTCGACCACATCGACGTCTACCGGATCGCCCGCGTCGACCCGGACGTACCGATCGAGGAGACGGTCGGCGCGATCGCCGAACTGGTCGAGCAGGGATACGTCCGGCACATCGGCCTCAGCGAGGCCTCCGCGGCCGACATCCGCCGGGCCGCCGCCACCGCGCCCATCTCCGACCTGCAGATCGAGTACGCGATCATCACCCGCGACATCGAGCGGGAGATCCTGCCCACCACCCGTGAGCTGGGCATCGGCATCACCGCGTACGGAGTGCTGTCCCGGGGCCTGATCTCCGGCCACTTCACCGCCGACCGGCAGCTGGGCGCCGGCGACTTCCGCGCCCACTCGCCCCGCTTCCAGGGCGACAACCTCCGGCACAACCTCGACCTCGTCGAGGCGCTGCGCAAGATCGCCGACGAGAAGGGCGTGACCGTCGCGCAGATCGCGATCGCGTGGGTCCTCTCGCGAGGCGCGCAGCACGGCGACGACATCGTGCCGCTCGTCGGCGCCCGCACCCGCGAGCGGCTCGCCGAGTCGCTGGGCGCGCTGGACGTCACGCTGGAGGCGGCCGACCTGGCGGCGATCGAGGAGGCCGTACCGGCGGACGCGGCGGCCGGCACCCGCTACCCGGCCGCGCAGATGATCCATCTCGGCACCGAGCACTGATCCCGGTGCCAGGTACCGTCTAGGCCATGGCAGCGACGTCCCCGACCCCGGCCCTGACCGCCGAGCGCATCCTCGAAGCGACCGAGGAGGTGCTGCGCCGGCACGGCCCGGCCAAGGCCACCGTGGTGGACGTGGCCCGTGCGCTGGGCGTCAGCCACGGCAGCGTCTACCGGCACTTCCGGACGAAGGCGGCGCTGCGGGAGGCGGTGACGAAGAGGTGGCTGGACCGCACCTCCGAGCGGCTGTCCGGCATCGCGGCCGCGGACCGGGACCCCGAGGCCCGGCTGCGCGACTGGCTGTGGGCGCTCTTCGACGCCAAGCGCCGCAAGGCGGGCGACGACCCGGAGCTGTTCGCCACCTACATGGTGCTGGTCGACGAGAACGGCCCGGCGGTCACCGAGCACATCGACGACCTGACCGGACAGCTCGCCCGGATCCTCCGGGACGGGGCCGGCACGGGAGCCTTCGCCGTGTCCGACCCCGCCGCGGCGGCCCGGGTCGTCTTCCAGGCCACCGGCCGCTTCCACGACCCGGGCTACGCGCGCGAGTGGATGCGGCCGGAGGCCGAGGCGGACTTCGCCTCGTTGGCGGACCTGTTGCTGCGCGGCCTCAGTTCACCTTGACGGTGACCGTGGGGGAGTGGGTCTTGCCGGCCGCGAGCCGCAGATGTTCGGTGCCCTTGGTGTTGATCTTCGCGGTCAGTGCGTAGGCGCTGCCGTTCTTGACCTTGACGCTCGCCTTGAGCGGGACCCACTTGCCGTGGTTCTGGTGCTGGAGCACCAGCGGCGTGCCGATCTTCAGGCCCTGGGTGCGACCCGTGAAGGTCACCTTGTCACCGGCCTTGACCGAGGCCTTGTCCGCCTTGATCGCGATCGAGCCCATGGCGGACCTGGACGGGCTCGGCTTCGGCTTGGCGCTGCTGGGTGCGGGGCTCGGCTTGGCCTCCGCGGCGAACGCGCCCGCGGAACCGGCCGACAGCAGGGCCAGGGAGAGGGCGCCGGCGGCGAGGGCCCGGGAGACCGGGCGGTGGATGCGGTGCATGGCAGAGCTCCTGTCGACGAGGACGGGGGACTCGTCCAGGCTTGGCCGGGCCGCGCGCGGCGGCGACCCGGGAGCTTCCGGAACCGGTGGGGACCTCCTCATGGCCCGGTAAAGTCCGCAGGTCGCGGCGTACGCGCTGACCTTGCGACTTTCCCCCGCGGTGTCACCCGAATGCAGTAACGGGCGGCTAGGCGGTGACCCGCCAGAAGTCCCGCATCACCGCTTGCGGGGACGGGCCCGTCATGGCCGCCTGGGTCAGCAGGACCGTGACCGTGCCGGTGGCGGGGACCAGGTGCGCGGTGGTGCCGGTGCCGCCCACCCAGCCGTAGCGCCCGGGCACGTTCCACGGGTCGGCCGGGGTGACGTCGACCTGGCCGCCGTACCCCCAGCCCTGGCCCTCCAGGAAGAGGGAGGCGCGCTCGCGCTGGGCCGCCGTCAGATGGTTGGTGGTCATCCGGCTGACCGAGGTGGCGGACAGGAGCCGGCGGCCGCCCGGGGCGACGCCCGCGTTCAGCAGCAGCCGGGCGAACGCCAGCCAGTCGTCGGCCGTGGACACCAGGCCCCCGCCGCCGGAGGGGAAGCGCGGCACCCGGCTGTAGTCGCCGTCCGGGGTGTCCGTCAGACGCAGGGTGCCGTCCTCGGCGGGGGCGTAGGACGAGGTGAAGCGGTCCCGCTTCGAGACCGGCACCTCGAACGCCGTGTCCCGCATGCCCAGCGGCTCGAAGATCCGCTCCGCCAGGAAGCCGGGGAGGGTACGGCCCGACACCCGGGCGGCCAGGATGCCCTGCAGGGCGGACGAGGTGCCGTACAGCCAGGCCTCGCCCGGCTGGTGCAGCATCGGCACCTGGGCGAGCAGGCCCAGCCAGGTGTCCGGGTCCGGCCAGTCCTGGAAGGGGCGGCTGTGATCCTGCACCGCGAACAGTGCCTGCGCGGCCGGCAGCGTGAAGTCGTCGGGCAGGCCCCAGCCGGCCCGGAAACTGAGCAGGTCCTCCACGGTGACCGCGTGCTCGGCCGGCACGACGTCGTCGACGGGACTCGCGGGTGTCCGGACCACCATCGGCTTGGCCAGCTCCGGGAGCCACTCGGCCACCGGGTCGCCGAGCCCGATCCGCCCCTCGTCCACCAGCATCAGCAGCGCCGCGGCGGTGATCGGCTTGGTGATCGACGCGATCCGGAAGATCGACTCCCGGGTCATCGGCGCGGACCCCTCGGTGTCCAGGTCCCCGACGGTCACGACCTCGACGTCCGCACCCCGGGCGACCAGTCCGACGGCCCCGGGAACCGTGCCGCCCTCGACATGGCGGCGCAGGGTGGCATGCAGCGGTGACTCGCTCATCGGTGGTCCTTCCGTCGGGTGCGGTCGCGGGTACGACTCCCGCACCGGCGGAAACTCATCGGGAGGGCTCGGCTCCCGCGGGGTCCACGGTGGCCTGGTGGGCCTCGGCCAGGTGCTCCTCCGCCTTCAGCCAGGGCAGGAACTGCGCGCTCTGCCGCCAGCCGCAGGTGTCGCACCTGATCGTGCGCTGGATGCCGGTGCGCTGCACCCGGACCGTGTGTTCCCGCCCGTGCTGGTCCCACCTGCTGACCTTGCTCGAATCAAGCTGTGACATGACGCCTCCGAGTCGGTGCCCGATACCCCGTCCGGCACCTGTCGACGGGAGGAGTGTGCAGCATGACCAACATCAACAGGGATTTCTTCACAGCGAGTTGGCCAAGCCGTGTCCGGGCGGCCGCGTTCCGTCGCTGTACGGGCCGTTCCCGGTGTACATCGGGCGCCCTGTGCCAACCCGCGCACCACGAGCCCGACTTGGTGTACCGGCGGAAACCCTGGACACGGCATTGACCAAGGCTCAAGATGAGAGCGACCTTTGCTGAAGCGGCCACCGGCACGGAGAGGCGATGCTGCCGGATCCTCAACGTTTCCTCGCCGTATCAGGCCGCCGGATCGCCCGCGCCGAGGGCGCGGCCCAGGTCGTCAGGGAACTGTCCCTGTCGACCGTCCCGGACCTGGCGGACGGGGTGTTCGTCTACCTCGCCGAGCAACGGCAGGACCCGGACGGCCCGGTACGGCTGCTGCTGGACGGACTGCCGGCCGAACTCGGCGGCCTGATGGGCGGCGCGCCCCCGGCCGCCGCCCCGGTGCCGCCCGGCGGGGTGCTGGCCGGGGTCCTGCGGTGCGGCAGAGCGCGCGGCAGAGGGCAGGACGACGTCGAGGAGGCCTTGCGTGAGCTGCTCGGGAGCGCTCCCCGTCTCCCGCAGGGGAACAGGGTGCTGCTCGCCCCGCTGCGCGCGCCCGACGCCGTCGTGGGCCTGGCGGTTTTCCTGCGGCGCATGGACCGGGAGGACTTCGTGGCGGACGACATCGCCCTGGCCGACGCGCTGTCGGCACAGGCCGCCCTCGGCGTGAGCGAGGACACCGCCGCCCCGCAGGCCCGCCCCGCCGCCCCCAGGGCCCCGGACGAGGACCGGCTGCGCTACGTCGGCGCCGCCACCCGCCGGATCGCCCGCGGCTTCGACACCGACGAGATCGTGCTGGGTCTGTGCCGGGCCGCCGTACCGACGTACTCGGACGCGGCCCTCGTCTATCTGCGCGACCCGCTGCCGGTCGGCGACGAACGCCCCGCGGGACCCGCCGTGCTGCGGCTGCGCCGCACCGACCGGATCAAGGGCCCCGGCGCCGAGGGCCTGGTCTGGCCGGCCGAGGCCGTCGACGACGAGCAGGACGACCTGGACGCGGCCGACTGGAGCGAGGTGGTGCCCGGCGGCGCGCTCGCCGAGGTGCTGCGCGGAGTCCGGCCGGTGTTCGCCGACGACCGGGCGACCCGGGTCGCGCTCAGCGAACTCGTCGGCGAGGACAGCGCGTTGAACGGCTGGTCCGGCATGCACGCGATCCTCGCCCCGCTGCGCGGCCGCCGCCGGGTCACCGGCGCCGTGGTCTTCCTGCGCCGTCCGGAGCGCCCGGCGTTCGAACCCGCCGACCTCCTGGTCGCTGCCCAGCTGGCCACCCACACCGCGCTCGGCGTCGACAAGGCGGTCCTCTACAGCCGCGAGGCCTTCATCGCCGACCGGCTGCAGCGCGCGATGCTGCCGCACTCGCTGCCCCGGCCCACCGGCGTCCGGCTGGCCGTCCGCTATCTCCCCGCCGCCGAGACGGCCCGCGTCGGCGGCGACTGGTACGACGCGATCCCGCTGCCCGGCAGCCGGGTGGCCCTCGTCGTCGGCGACGTCATGGGGCACTCCATGACCTCGGCCGCCGTCATGGGCCAGCTGCGCACCACCGCGCTGACCCTGGCCGGCCTCGACCTGCCGCCGCAGGAGGTCCTCCACCACCTCGACGAGCAGGCCCAGCGCCTTGGCACCGACCGCATGGCGACCTGCCTGTACGTCGTCTACGACCCGGTCTCGCACCGCATCACCGTCGCCAACGCCGGCCATCCGCCGCCGATCCTGCTGCACCCCGGCGGCAAGACGGAGGTGCTCGCGGTGCCGCCCGGCGCCCCGATCGGCGTCGGCGGCATCGACTTCGAGGCGGTCGAACTGGACGCGCCCGCCGGGGCGACGCTGCTCCTCTACACCGACGGCCTGGTCGAGTCCCGGCTGCGCGACGTGTGGACCGGCATCGAGCAGCTGCGCGAACGGCTCGCCGCCACCGCCCAGCTGACCGGCCCCGACCGGCCGCCCCCGCTGGAGGCGCTGTGCGACGAGGTCCTCGACATGCTCGGGCCGGGCGACCGGGACGACGACATCGCGCTGCTCGCCGCCCGCTTCGACGGCATCGCGCCGAGCGACGTGGCCTACTGGACCCTCGAACCGGAGGTCGGCAGTCCCGGCCGGGCCCGCCGCCTGACCCGGCAGGCCCTGGCCGGCTGGGGCCTGGAGGAACTCAGCGACACGGCCGAGCTGCTGGTCAGCGAGATCGTCACCAACGCGGTACGGCACGCCTCCCGCCCGATCAGTCTGCGCCTGCTGCGCACCGACGTGCTGCGCTGCGAGGTCGGCGACGACGTGCCGCAACTGCCCAGACTGCGCCGGGCATCACCCGAGGAGGAGAACGGCCGCGGCCTGTTCCTGGTGAACCGCCTGGCCCGCCGCTGGGGCACCACCCGGCTGGGCACCGGCAAGATCGTCTGGTTCGAACTGACCAGCACCCCCTGAAGCGCCCCGCAGCCGCCCCGGCAGGCCTGGTAGGGGCGCGGGGAACTGCGCGAACGCCCACGATGGCCCCGCAGCCGCCCCGGCAGGCCCGGTAGGGACGCGGGGAACTGCGCGAACGCCCACGATGGCGCCGCAGCCGCCCCCGGCACGCCCGGTAGGTAGGGGCGCGGGGAACTGCGCGAACGCCCACCACGGCGCCGCAGCCGCCCCCGCACGGCCGGTAGGTAGGGGCGTGGGGAACTGCGCGAACGCCCACCACGGCGCCGCAGCCGGGCGACGGGCCGGGCACGGCACGGCGTCCGCGCCCACGCGGCCGGCGCCCTCAGCGCACCGTCCGGGGCAGCCGCAGGCTGAGCAGACCGGTGAGGACCACCAGACCCAACTGCACCAGCAGCGTGACGATCAGGGCGTCCCGGACCCCCTGATGCGGGACCAGGGAGAGGAACAGGGTGCCCAGCGTGGCCACGCCCAGCGCCAGCGCGGACTGCTGGGTGGTGACCATCACCCCGCTGCCGACACCGGCCCGCCCGGCCGGCACCTCCGACATCACGAGCCGCAGCACGTTGGGAAGCTGGAGCGCCTGACCGGCCCCGGCGACCGCGACCCCGGGAAGCAGCCCGCCGAAGTCCAGGTGCGGCCAGTCCCGCCAGGCGGCCAGGGCGATGAGGGCGATGCCGATCCCCTGGATCACCGATCCCGCCGACACCACCCGGCTGCCGTACCGCGCGATCAGCCGCGGCCCGGCCAGTGACACGAACAGGAAGGCGACGGCCATCGGCGCGAGCGCCAGCCCGGCCGGGACCGGGTCCATGTGCTCCCCGCTCTGCAGGGCCACGGCGATCACGAACATGAACCCGCTGAAGCCGATGGAGAACGGCACCATCAGCACCAGACCGCGGCGCAGCGAGGCGAGCGCGAACAGACTAGGCGGGACCAGCGGGGTACGGCCGGCCCGGTCGGCGCGGCGCTCCACGGTGTAGAAGGCGACGGCCACCCCGGGGAACGCGGCCAGCGACAGCCAGGTCCACAGCGGCCAGCCCGCCGCCCGGCCCTCGGTGAGTGGGGCGAGCAGGGTGAGCAGGGAGAGGGCGAGCAGCACGGTGCCCGGTCCGTCGACGGGTTCGGGCCGCTGCGACCGCGTCTCCGGCACGAACCGCGCCCCGAGCACCAGCCCGACGACCACGACCGGCACGTTGACGAGGAACACGGAGCGCCACCCGGTGCCCGCGATGTCCGCGGCGACCAGCACCCCGCCGAGTATCTGCCCGGCGACCATCGAGAGACCGGCGGTGGCACCGTACAGGCTCATGGCCCGGGCGCGACGGCCGCCGCTGGTGGCGGCCTGGATGGTGGCGAGGACCTGCGGGAGCATCGCGGCCGCGGCGGCGCCCTGGGCGACCCGGGCGGCCACCAGCGACCAGGCGCCGGGCGCCAGTCCGCAGGCCAGCGAGGTCAGCCCGAAGGCGGCCATGCCGGCGAGGAAGAGCCGGCGGCGGCCGAACAGGTCGCCGAGCCGGCCGCCGAGCACCAGCAGCACGGCGTAGGCGACGCCGTACCCGGCGACGACGAGTTCGAGGAGGGCCTCGCTCGCGTGCAGGTCGGTTCCGATGGTGGGCAGGGCGACGTTGACGATGAAGAAGTCGACGAGGGGCAGGGCCGCGGCCAGCAGGACGGTGAACAGTCCGGGCCCGCCGAGCGCGGACGGCGCGGACGGCGACCGTACGGCCGGAGTGGTGACGGTTTCGGTCATGGCCATGAGCCTGCGCCGGCGCTCAGACGGGTACCAGAGTCTTCTTGTCCTGGTAGCAGAAGTACCTGGCAACAGGATCCGCGGCGCGGCAGGCTGGAGTCATGACAACCTCGGCCCGTGAGACGGTTCGTACGACGGCGGCGGATTCCAGGGACTCGGCGGCCCGCAGCGCCGTCGGTGTCCGGCGCAGCGAACTGGCCGTGTTCCTGCGCAGCCGCCGGGAGCGGATCACCCCGGAGCAGGTGGGCCTGCCGCACGGCGCCCGCCGCCGCACGCCCGGCCTGCGCCGCGAGGAGGTCGCGCACCTCTCCGCGGTCGGTGTGACCTGGTACACCTGGCTGGAGCAGGCCCGGGACATCCAGGTCTCCGTGCAGGTCCTGGACGCCCTCGCGCGCACCCTCCTGCTCGACGGCAGCGAGCGCGCCCACCTCTTCCAGCTGGCCGGTGCCGCCGATCCGAGCCCGGCCGCGTACTGCACGGGCGTCACCCCGGCACTGCACCAGATGCTGCGCGCCCTGGAGCCGTTCCCGGCCAGCATCCAGAACAGCCGCTACGACATCCTCGCCTACAACCGCACCTACGCCCGTCTGATGGGCGACCTCGAAGCGGTCCCGCCCGAGGACCGCAACTGCATGATCCTCGTCTACACCAACCCCGAGTGGTGCCGCTCGATCGTGCACCTGGAGGAGACCCGCCGTCTGATGGCCGCGAAGCTCCGTGCCTCGATGGCCGGGCATCTGACCGAGCCCGCCTGGAAGATGCTGGTGAAGCGGCTGACCGCGGAGTCCCCCGAGTTCCGCGCGAACTGGGAGCGCTACGAGGTGGTGGACCCGCGCACCAGGACCAAGCAGTTCCTCAACCCGTACGTCGGTTTCCTCTCCCTGGACCACACGGACCTGTGGCTGACCCGCGAGACCGGGGCGCGCCTGGTGACCTACACGCCGACGGACGACGAGTCCCGGGAACGGCTGGAGAAGCTCCACGCGCTGGCCGCCTCCGACCGGCAGGGCTGAGTACGGGTACTCAGGACAGCGCGCCGCCGTCGGCACACCATGCAGGGAGGAAGAGGAACCGACAACCGGCCCCGGGGGGACGTCCGATGACAACCGGCCCTGCGCGCACCCTTGTCCGACTGACCGTCGCCAACCGTGTCTCGGTGGCCTACCTCGCGGTGGTCGCCGTCGTCGTCGCCAAGGCCACCGCGGACTCCCTCGCCGCCGCGGACGGCCCTGCCCACGACTTCGCCTGGCTCTGGCCGCCCCTGGTCACCTTCCCCGCGTACCCGCTCGTCGCGGCGCTGGGCCGGACGGCTTCGGGTGCGGCGGAGCCGCCGACCTGGTCCTTCGTCGCCGTGCTCGTCATATCGGCGTTACTGCAGTCCCTGGTCCTGGGCAGCCTCGGGCAGGCGGTCCGCAGCCGCCACCAGCGCATGCTCGGCTCCTGCTGACCCCGCCGGTGGCGCGGGCGTCACACCCGCTCGCCGGCCCCCACGACCTGGCGTATCTCCGCCGACTCCAGGCGCCGCGCCGCGCGCTCGGCCGTCGCCCTGGCCCAGCTGCCGTTCGTCAGGGCGCCGATGGTGAGGACGGCGAGGCCGCAGGCGGCGAGGATCCACCAGCCGGGGCGGGCGGCGGTCACGAAGGTCTGGCGGTACGACGACGAGCCGATCCCCGACGCGAGGACCGCGCCGATCACCGCCACGCCCAGGGTCTGGCCCAGCTGCCTGCTGGTGGAGGCGACCGCGGCCGCCACACCCGCCTGGGACCTCGGCATACCGGAGACGGCCGTGTTGGTGATCGGCGCGTTCACGAAGCCGAAGCCGATGCCGAACAGCACGTAACCGAGGAACAGGCTGGTGTTGGAGGTCTCCGCCTCGAAGGCCGCGAACAGCACCGCGCTCGCGGTCATCGCGACCCCGGCGATCACCAGCGGCAGCCGCGGACCCCGGCTGCCGACCAGGCGGCCGGCGAACGGGGCGCACAGGAACATCGGGACGGCCATCGGCAGCATCCACAGGCCGGCGTGCAGGGCGTCCAGGCCGCGCACGTTCTGCAGGTACAGCGTGGACAGGAACAGGAAGCCGCCCAGCGAAGCGAACGCGCTGATCGCGATCACGGTGGCCCCGCTGAACGGCGCCGAGCGGAAGAACCGCAGGTCGATCAGGGGTTCGGCGCGCCTCGGCTCGAACCAGAGCAGGCCGGCCAGAGCGGCGAGGGCCACCACCGCGAAGGGCACCACCGTGGCGGCGCTCGCCGTCGGGGCCTCGATGATCGAGTACGTCAGCGCGCCGAACAGGGCGATGACCAGCACCTGCCCGACCGGGTCGGGCCGGCGGGCCTTCGGCGCCCGGGACTCCGGCACGAAGCGCAGCGTCAGCAGCAGTGCGGCCAGGCCCACCGGGAGGTTGACCCAGAAGATCGCGCGCCAACCGACGGACTCCACCAGCAGGCCGCCGATCAGCGGTCCGGCGGCCATGGATATGCCGATCACCGCACCCCACACGCCGATCGCCCGGGCCCGCTCGCGCGGGTCGGTGAAGGTGTTGGTGATGATCGACATGGCCACCGGGTTGAGCATCGAGCCGCCCACCGCCTGGACCATGCGGAACGCGATCAGTGATTCGAGGTTCGGCGCCAGCGAGCAGAGCAGCGAGCCCAGTGAGAAGACGACCAGGCCCGTCATGAAGACCTTCTTGCGGCCGACCCGGTCGCCGGTCGACCCGGCGAGCATCAGCAGCGAGGCCAGGACCAGGGTGTAGGCGTCGATGGTCCACTGCAGGCCGGCGGTCGAGGCGTGCAGTTCGCGCTGCATGGACGGCAGGCCGACATTGAGGGCGGTCGTGTCGAGACTCACGATCAGCAGGCTCATGCAGCAGATCGCGAGAACGAGCATGCGGCGGCGGGAGGTCAGCTCGGGCATGCGTGCCATCCTACGCCGACTTCGATAGTGCGTCTAACTAATGAGTGATACTGGATCATGACGGAGAGTGCGGGAGGCGCGGTTGTCCACAGGCCGGCCGAGCACCGCGCGACGTACGGGACAATGGGGGAATGCCCGAGCCCACGACCCCGCTCCAGATCGGCCCGCACACCGTCGGGCCGCCGGTCGTCCTGGCCCCCATGGCCGGGATCACCAACGCACCCTTCCGTACCCTGTGCCGAGAGTTCGCCGGGGGCAAGGGGCTGTTCGTCAGCGAGATGATCACGACCCGGGCGCTGGTCGAGCGCAACGAGAAGACCATGCAGCTGATCCGCTTCGACGCGAGCGAGCAGCCGCGCTCGATCCAGCTGTACGGCGTGGACCCGGCCACCGTCGGCAAGGCCGTCCGCATGATCGCGGAGGAGGGTCTGGCCGATCACATAGACCTGAACTTCGGCTGCCCGGTCCCGAAGGTGACCCGCAAGGGCGGCGGCTCGGCCCTCCCCTACAAGCGCAACCTGCTCCGCTCGATCCTCCGCGAGGCGGTCTCCGGCGCCGGTGACCTCCCTGTCACCATGAAGATGCGCAAGGGCATCGACGACGACCACATCACCTACCTCGACGCCGGCCGCATCGCCGTCGAGGAGGGCGTCACCTCGATCGCGCTGCACGGCCGCACCGCCGCCCAGCACTACGGCGGCACCGCCGACTGGGAGGCCGTCGCCCGCCTCAAGGAGCACGTCCCGGAGATCCCGGTCCTCGGCAACGGCGACATCTGGTCGGCCGGGGACGCGCTCAGGATGGTCCGGGAGACGGGCTGCGACGGAGTCGTGGTCGGACGCGGCTGCCTGGGCCGGCCGTGGCTGTTCGCGGACCTGGTCGCAGCCTTCGAGGGCCGCCACGAGGACATCGCGCGCCCGTCCCTGCGCCAGGTCGCCGAGGTCATGGTCCGGCACGCCACGCTGCTCGGCGAGTGGGCCGGCGACGAGTCCAAGGGAGTCGTCGACTTCCGCAAGCACGTCGCCTGGTACCTCAAGGGCTTCGCGGTCGGCAGTGAGATGCGCAAGCGGCTGGCCGTCACCTCCTCGCTGGCCGGACTCCGCGCGGGCCTGGACGAACTGGACCTCGACCAGCCCTGGCCGACGGGCGCCGACGGGCCCCGGGGCCGTACGTCCGGCAACAACCGGGTGGTACTGCCGGACGGCTGGCTGAAGGACCCCTACGACTGCGCCGGCATCGGCGAGGACGCGGAACTGGACACCTCCGGCGGCTGAGCCCGCAGCAGCTCGGCCGGGTGCGGGAAGCTGTACGGGAAGGGGCGGCTGCCTGCTGAACCGCGACACGGGCGAACCGGGCCCGGTAGCGGTACTCCCTGGGTGAAGCCGACGCCCGCGACCGCTTCGACGAGGCCCGCCAGGGTTCCACGCGGTGCCTGGAGGTGTTCGTCGAAGTGGCGTGGGCGGCGACGGGGACGGCCTGAGCGTCAGTGGCGTCAGTTCGCCTTCGGGTGCGGGGTGGAGCCGTAGGCGGTCAGGAACTTGTCGCGGAACGCGCTCATCTTCCACACCGGGGCGTTGTGCGCCGGGCGCAGGCCGTCGGTCCAGTTCCAGGAGTCGATCGCGTCCAGCACCTTCGGGTCCTTGGCGACGATCGAGACCGGCACGTCACGGCTGGCGTGGTTGCCGCTGACCCGGGCGATGGGCTGGTGGTCGCCGAGGAAGACGAGGACCGTGTTCTCGTTGCCGTAGCGCTGCAGCCACTGGGTGAGCGCGGTCACCGAGTACTGGACCGACTTGCCGTACTCCTGACGGGACTTGGTGGTGTCGGCGATGACGTCGGACGCCTTGTTGCCGGCCTTCTGGATGGCGTCGAAGACCGAACCGTCGCCCAGCTGGTCCCACGGCACCATCTTCGGGATCGGAGCCCACGGCTGGTGGCTGGAGGTCAGGATCAAAAGCGACATCCGTGACTTGCCGTCGGCCGGCTGCTTGCTGTGCACCCGCTCCTGGAACTGCTGGAGCGCGTACTGGTCGGGCATCGTCGACCAGCTGAACTTGGGTCCCTGGTAGCCGAGCTGGAAGGCGTTGTAGACCTTGTCGAGGCCGTAGTAGCTCTGCTCGGGCCAGCCCTTCTGGATGCCCGGCATCACGCCGACCGTGTCGAAGTCGCCGGTCTTCTGGAAGGCCTTGGTGATGCTGAGGTGGTCGCTGGCCATGACGGTCCGGTAGCGCTGCTGGTTGCTCACCCACAGCCCCGACATGGTCGTGGAGTGCCCGAGCCAGCTGCTGCCGCCGTAGGTCGCCGACGTCAGCCATCCGCTCTTCGCGGCGAACCCGGCCTTGGCGAGGGCCTTGGTCTGGGCGTCGAGCGTGCTGTCGACCCCGGGCGCCTCGATCGGGTCCTCGACGGCGCTACGGCCGTAGCTCTCGATGAACGTGAAGATCATGTCCTTGCCGCGCAGGGCCGGCACCAGCTGGTCGGCCGGGGTGTTCCCGAAGGCGTCCACCTTGGCGACCTTCCGGAACTCCGCCTCGTCGTGCAGGGTGTCCCGCACCTGCCGGGCCTTGATCTCCAGCGCGTTCGCGGTGCGGTCGGAGGCGACCGGCACACCGCCGGCGATCTGGAGGCCGAAGGAGGAGCAGGTGATCCAGACGACACCGGCGATCAGCGTGCCCCGGGTGGCCCGCCGCGGATGCCGGGCCAGCAGATTGCTCAGCCGTACCGTCGCCAGGGCGAGCAGCACGATCAGCAGCAGTACGAGGACGACGGCGCCGACACTGAGGGCGACCGTCGCCGCCTTGCCCAGGGTGTCCTCCAGGTACGACTCCGCGTCGCCGAGCAGGCTCCAGTCCAGGATGGCGTTGAAGCTCCGGCCGAGGTACTCGGTGAACCCCATGTCGAGGAAGTTGATCAGGGTCAGCGCGCCGAGCACGGTGCCGAACACCGCGGCCAGCACGATCCGGGGCCGCCGGGGCAGCGCCAGGGCGACGGCGGCGGCGATGATCCCCTCGGACGGCAGCCGCAGGAACTTCGCCGGGCCGAGTCCGACGAGGGTGTTCGGCATCACCAGCGCGGCGATCACGAGTGCGGCGCAGAGGACGGTGATACCGGCGGACAGCGCGGAGGCGGCGCCGGGGTGAGCCGCCCGCCAGGCCGCCCGCCGCGCACCGACCCGCCCGCTCCAGGAGGCCCAGCCGCGCCGACGGGAACCGGCGGGAGCGCCGGCGGCATCCGCGGCGGAGCCGGCTTCGGAGGCGGGGTCCTCGGACGCGGGGGCCTCGGACTCGGCGGATTCGGACGCTGCGGCGGCCGGGGCGGATTCGGGCTCGGCGGACTCGGCGTCGGTCGGTTCGCCGTCGGCCGAGTCGGCGGCGGGCGCGGTCGGCTCGGCCTCGGGGTCGGCGGGCTCGGACGCCGGCTCGGCGGACTCCGGCTCCGGCTCCGGCTCGGCAGACTCGGATTCGGGCTCGGCCGACTCCGCCGACGCCGATGCCGACGCCGACTCGGGCTCGGGTTCGGGTTCGGGTTCGGGTTCGGGTTCGGTGTCAGCGGATTCGGCGACGGACGCCGGTGCGGGCTCGGGGGCGGATTCCGTGGCCGCGGACTCCTCCGGCGCGACCGCGCGTTCGGACGGCTCCGAGGCCGTGTCCGATGACTGGCGAATGCTCGTGTGCTGCGGCAACCCGGAGGTCCTTCCGTGCGAGACCCGTGAAACGGAAACGGCGGACCACTGCCGGGGAGACCCCGGGCCCGCCGCCTTCCCGTACGGCCCACACAAGCCCCCTGTTCAGGTCTTTCGGCAAACAGGGGGCAAACACAGCGCACCTACGGGGTACGGGACTAAGCCCCGCCCACCGCGGTCAGCAGCGCCAGGGGCGCCGCGGCCGACCGGGACTCCCGCACGCACGCGTGCGGATACGGTACCGGCTCCGGATGCGTGTCCCTCCCGTACCCGGCCAGCACCTCCGGCAGCCGGTGCCCGCCGGCCGTCGCCGCGTCCACCAGCCCGTGCGCCACGGCCCGGGCCTCGTCGTGCAGCCCGTACCGCGCCAGCCCCAGCGCGATCAGCGCGTTGTCGTGCGGCCACACCGATCCCCGGTGGTACGACAGCGGGTGGTACGCCGCCTGCCCCGCAGCCAGCGTCCGCACCCCCCACCCCGAGAAGAAGTCCGGCTGCAGCAACCGCCGTCCGACCTCCTCCCCGTACTCCTTGTCGAGCAGCCCGGACCACAGCAGATGCCCGGCGTCCGAGGCGAGCGCGTCGACCTGCCGGCCCTCGCCGTCCAGGGCCAGCGCGGGGAAGGCGGACGCGTGCATCCAGAAGTCGCGCTGGAACCGGTCCCGCAGATCGGCCGCGGCCTGTTCGAGCAGCGCCGCGTAGGTCTCGTCGGCCCATGCCGTCCGTGCCACCCACGCCGTCCGGCGCAGCGCGTCGTACGCGTATCCCTGCGCCCCGGCCGCCATCACGGTCCCCACCGGCCGGCTGCCGTCGGCGGAGCAGATCGCGCCGGGGGAGTCCTTCCAGTTCTGGTTGGCGAGGCCGCCCTTGTCCGCGCGGTAGACGAGATAGCCGCGTGAGGTCAGCCCGCCGTGGTCGAGCATCCAGCCGACGGCCGCGCGCGCGTTGCGTTCCAGACGCCGGGCCATGCCGGTGTCCCCGGTCCGCTCCACATACGCGCCGAGCAGGACCAGGAAGAGCGGGGTGGCGTCGACGGAGCCGTAGTAACGGCCGTACGGCACCTGCCCGAAGTGCGCCAGCTCCCCGTGCCGTACCTCGTGGACGATCTTCCCGGGCTGGGCCACGGGGTGCGCGCCCGCCTCGGTGGCCTGGGTGGCGGCGAGGGCCGGGAGGGTGGCCGCGGCCAGCCGGGGGCGGTACGGGAGCGCGAAGAGGGAGGTGATCAGGGCGTCCCGGCCGAGCAGGGTGAGGAACCAGGGGGCGCCGGCGGCGGGGACCTTGAGCTCCTCGCCGTCCGGGCCGGTGGCCGGCACCTGCAGCGCGGCGAGGTCGGACAGGCCGCGGGCGCAGGCCGCCGCCAGCTCCGGCCAGCCGGTCGGGAAGGCCACGCCTTCGACGAACTCCCCTTCCAGAGACAGGAGTTGTTCGTTGAGGGCGGCCGGGTCACGGGGGACGCGCAGTGCCCGCCGGTCGCCGTGCGGGCGCCCGATGACCCGCAGCACCAGTTCGGCCGTGCCGTGCGGGGGGAGTTCCAGCGTCCACACCATGCGCCGGGCGCCGGTCCCGGTCTCCTCGACGCCGTCGGGCGCCGGTTCGGCGGTGATCGTCGTACAGGACCGCCATTCGCCCCGGCGGTAGCCGAACTCCATCCCGTCGTCGAGGATCTGGCGGGAGCGTACGGCGCCCGGCTTGGGGTAGGTGCGGTGGTCGGCGCGGAGTTCGAACTGGTCGGTGAAGTCGGCGTCGGCGGTGATCGCGAGCCGGATGGTGGTCGGCACCGGACGGTTGCTGGTGACCCGCAGGGCCTCGGCGAACGCTCCGTCGCCGACGGCCTGTTCGCGGAAGAGGGTGTGCGCGGGCGGTTCCTGGCGGCCGCCGCGCGGAACCAGGACGCACCGGGTGCTGTCCCCGTCGGAGACCGGGGTGAGCACCTCGGGCAGCGCCCCGTCGACCGTCAGCTGCCAGCGGCTGAGGTGCCGGGCGTCCCGTACGAATAACCCGTCCGGGGAGCCGCCGCCCCGGACGCCGCTGATGTCCCCGCGGTCGTCCACGGCGGCGAACGTCGCGCCGTGCACGAGCAGATGATGCCGGTCCGTCATCCCCGGTCCCCTCCTTTGTTCCACAGGCCGAACGTGCGGTGTCTGCCGAAGACACCCCGTTTTGTCAGCTCTTGTCCATCTTTTGAAGCTAGTGGTGCTTCTGGCCTTCGTGGCGCGGTGCGTGCCGCCGGTGGTGCAGATCGATCGCGAGCGCCGCCGTCCAGCTGAACCCCGTCGCGCCGCACGCCTCGCCCGTGTACGGGTCGACGTACTCGGCGAACCCGGTCGCGTCGGCGGTCCGCAGGACCGCCTCTCCGAGGGCGTCCGCCCGTTCCCGCTCGCCGTGTTCGCGCAGCCCCCGTTCCAGCAGCCAGCCGGTGTTGGCCCAGGCCGGGCCCCGCCAGTACCGGTGCGGGTCGAAGGCCGTGCCGAGCAGGTCGTAGCTGGGGACCAGCCGGGTGCCGGTGGCGAAGTGCGGGCCGCTCAGCGTCCGGACGAGCGCGGCGGCGATCTCGCGCGGCAACTCCGGAAGGATCAGCGGGATCAGGCCCGAGATCCCGCGCTCGGGGATCGGTCCGCCCCGCAGGTCCCGGCAGAGGAAGATCTCCCGCTCCGGATCCCACAACCGGTCCACCAGGGCCGCCGTCAGCCGCTCGGCGCGCGCGTGCCGGGCCGTCCCGGTGGCCCCCAACTCCTGCGCGATGCACGCGAGGGCGTGCTCGGAGGCGATGAGCAGGGCGTTGAACGCCGGGTCCTCGACGGCGAACTCCCGCTGCCGGTCCACGTACTCGGCGTCCCGGTACTGGGTCGCCAGCCGCACGTACCGCCCGTAGTCCAGATCCGTCGGCCGGTCCTCGGCGGCGCCGTGGTCCAGGTCGGCGCGGTGGAACGAGCGTGCCGGAGCGGGTGCGACACGGGCCAGCGGGGCGTCCCAGCAGGGGCTGTTGTCCATACCCTGTTCCCAGGGGTGCACGACGGACGCGAGACCGCCCCCGCCGAGATCCCGCCGGTGCAGCAGATAGCGGTGCCAGGCGGCGAGCCGGGGGTAGGCGGTCGCCAGGAAGCCGCGCGCCCGGGACAGGCCGGGATCGGCGCGGTGCACCAGCCAGGCCGCCAGCGCGTGCACCGGCGGCTGCACGATTCCGGAGGTCTGTACGGTGCGCGGGGCGCCCGCGGCACGGCCCGCGGTCGAGGAACGCCAGAAGTCGGGGCTCGGGAAGTACGCGTCGAGGGGCACGGAGGGGTTGAACACGATGTGCGGGATCCGCCCGTCCGCCCACTGGGCGGACAGCAGCGTCTCCAGCTCGGTCTGCGCGCGCAGCGGCGACAGGTGCCTCAGGCCGATCGCGATGAAGGCCGAGTCCCAGGACCACTGGTGCGGGTACAGACTCCGGGAGGGGACGGTCGAAACACCGGTCCAGTTGTCGGCGAGCACGCGTGCCGCCCTGACGTGCAGGGATCCTGGGCCGGCGGTACCGGGGGCGCGTGTGGCCGGCGGATCGTATGCGATCCCGGAACCGAGCGCATGGGCAGTGAGCTGGGCAGTGCGATCCACTCGGGGCTCCCCGAAGACGTCCGGCCGGCCGGGTTTGGCGGTGGCTACCGTAGGGTTACGTCTATTTAACACGCAAAACTCAATATGTAATGCAAGCTTGAGAAACACAAGGGGGTGCGCATGACCGGACGTCCCGTCAGGACCGGTACGACCGTCAGGACCGGCAAGGGCGGCGGACAGGCGAGCTCGGGCGAACTCCTGGAGCTGGTGCGCAGCGGGCGGGCCGTGACCCGCGGCGCCCTCCAGCAGGCCACCGGACTCTCCCGCGCGACCGTCGGCCTGCGCCTGGACCGGCTGTTCCGTGCCGGCTGGCTGCGCGAGGGCGCCGGCGGCCCGGTCGACTCCCCGCTCGGCGGCCGCCCCTCCATCACCCTCGAATTCGACGACTCGCACGCCGTGGTCCTGGCCGCCGACCTCGAGACCCGGCACGCCAGGGCCGCCGTCCTCTCCCTGACCGGCGAGATCCTGGCCGAACACGCCGGCACGCTGGTGATCCAGGACGGCCCGGACGCCGTGCTCACCGAACTCGGCCGCTGGTTCGGCGAGCTGCTGGAGAAGGCCGGCCACGAAGCGGCGGAGGTGTGCGGGATCGGCCTCGCGGTACCGGGTCCGGTGGAGAGCGGGAGCGGCCGGGTCGTCCAGCCGCCGATGATGCCGGGGTGGGACGGCTACGACATACGCGGCCGCATGGCCAGGGCGTTCACCGAGCACACCGGGGCGCCGCCGGGGGTCCCGGTCCTGGTGGACAACGACGCGAACCTGATGGCCTACGGGGAACAGCGCACCGGACACCCCGACTGCTCGGCGTTCGTCCTGGTGAAGGTCTCGACGGGTATCGGCGCCGGGGTGGTGGTCGACGGCTCGATCTACCGGGGCATCGACGGCGGCGCCGGGGACATCGGTCATATCCGGGTGGGCGCCGAGGCGCGGTGCCGCTGTGGTTCCTACGGCTGCCTCGCCGCCGTGGCGAGCGGCGGCGCGGTGGCGAGGCGGCTGGCGGAGACCGGGGTTCCGGCGGCCTCGGGCTCGGATGTGCGCGATCTGCTCGCCTCCGGCCATCCGGAGGCGGCGGCACTGGCCAGGGAGGCCGGCCGCCGGGTCGGGGACGTCCTGGCGACGGTCGTGACCCTGCTGAATCCGGGCGTGCTGATGATCGCGGGGGACCTGGCGGGCACGTCGTTCCTCACCGGCGTGCGGGAGCTGCTGTACCAGCGGGCGCTGCCCCGCTCCACCGCCCATCTGGACGTCGTGACCTCGCGGCTGGGGGACCGGGCGGGGGTGATCGGCGCCGGGGCGCTGGTCGTGGAGCACCTGTACACGCCGGAACGGGTGGAGGAGCGGCTCCTCGCGCTCGGGATGTGAGGCGGCCGCCGCCGGTGGGATGACGGCGGGGTTTCCGTCCGTTTGCGGCGTCCGTTCCATGTCCGCATGGTGAAATCCCGGCGCCTGTGACAGCGTGATTCTCGCCACCCTTGATAAGGGTTGCGCTCAGATGAGCGGATCATGAGCGGCTGCACTTCTCCAAGGGGTGGCACTGGGTGCCACCCCTTGATCGTTCATCGATCGAAATCAGGCGTGCGACTGCCCCGCTCATCTGAGCGAATTAGTGCCGCCTTGAGCGGTCATGCGTTCAAGAAGTGAAAACATGATCTCGTCTCCGCTTGCCAAGCTTTGACTTTCGATCCGGTGGCGGACGATCGGTTACGGGCGCATGACACACGAGCAGACGTACCCAGGCGCCTTCGATCTGGGTATGTTCCTCGCCGTCAGGGCAGCCACCGCGTCCTTCAGGGAGTCGAGACCCGTGTCGGAAAACAAAGAACCCCACGTAGCGAAGTTCGTTTACGACTTCACCGAGGGAAACAAGGACCTCAAGGACCTCCTGGGTGGCAAGGGCGCGAACCTCGCCGAGATGACCAACCTCGGGCTGCCCGTTCCCCCCGGCTTCACGATCACGACGGAAGCCTGCAAGGTCTACCTGGACAGCGGCGAGGAACCGGCGGCACTGCGTGACGAGGTGAGTGCGCACCTCGACGCGCTGGAGCAGCGGATGGGCAAGAAGCTCGGCCAGGCCGACGACCCGCTCCTGGTCTCGGTCCGCTCCGGCGCGAAGTTCTCCATGCCGGGCATGATGGACACGGTCCTGAACATCGGTCTCTCCGACAAGTCCGTGCAGGGCCTGGCCAAGCAGGCCGGTGACGACCGCTTCGCGTGGGACTCCTACCGCCGCCTCATCCAGATGTTCGGCAAGACCGTCCTCGGCGTCGACGGCGAGCTCTTCGAGGAGGCCCTCGACGGGGCCAAGGACGCCAAGAAGGTCACCGTCGACACGGAACTGGAGGCGGCCGACCTCAAGAAGCTGGTCACCAGGTTCAAGAAGATCGTCAAGTCGGAGGCCGGCCGGGACTTCCCGCAGGACCCGCGCGAGCAGATGGACCTCGCCATCCGCGCGGTCTTCGACTCCTGGAACACCGACCGCGCCAAGCTCTACCGCCGCCAGGAGCGCATCCCCGGCGACCTCGGCACCGCGGTCAACGTCTGCTCGATGGTCTTCGGCAACCTGGGCCCCGACTCGGGCACCGGCGTCGCCTTCACCCGTGACCCCGCCTCGGGCCACCAGGGCGTCTACGGCGACTACCTCCAGAACGCCCAGGGCGAGGACGTGGTGGCGGGCATCCGCAACACGGTCGCCCTGGCCGAGCTGGAGACCATCGACAAGAAGTCGTACGACCAGCTGATGCAGATCATGGAGACGCTGGAGAACCACTACAAGGACCTCTGCGACATCGAGTTCACCATCGAGCGCGGCCGGCTGTGGATGCTCCAGACCCGCGTCGGCAAGCGCACCGCGGGCGCCGCCTTCCGCATCGCGACCCAGCTGGTGGACCAGGGCCTGATCGACGAGACGGAGGCCCTGCAGCGCGTCACCGGTGCCCAGCTCGCGCAGCTGATGTTCCCCCGCTTCGACGAGCAGGCCAAGGCGCAGCAGGCCGGCCGGGGCATCGCGGCCTCGCCGGGCGCGGCGGTCGGCAAGGCGGTCTTCGACTCGTACACGGCGGTCAAGTGGTCCCGCTCCGGCGAGAAGGTCATCCTGGTCCGCCGCGAGACCAACCCCGACGACCTCGACGGCATGATCGCGGCGGAGGGCATCCTGACCTCCCGCGGCGGCAAGACCTCCCACGCGGCCGTGGTCGCCCGCGGCATGGGCAAGACCTGTGTCTGCGGCGCGGAGGAGCTGGAGGTCGACACCAAGCGCCGCCGGATGACGGTCCCCGGCGGTCACGTCGTCGAGGAAGGCGACGTCATCTCCATCGACGGCTCCTCGGGCAAGGTCTACCTGGGCGAGGTCCCGGTCGTGCCCTCCCCGGTCGTCGAGTACTTCGAGGGCCGGATGCACGCGGGTGCCCAGGACGCCGGCGAACTCGTCGAAGCGGTGCACCGGATCATGGCCTTCGCGGACCGCAAGCGCCGGCTGCGGGTGCGCGCCAACGCCGACAACGCCGAGGACGCGCTGCGCGCCCGCCGCTTCGGCGCCCAGGGCATCGGCCTGTGCCGCACCGAGCACATGTTCCTCGGCGACCGCCGTGAACTGGTGGAACGCCTGATCCTGGCGGACACGGAGGAAGACCGCGAGGAGTCGCTCAAGGCTCTCCTCCCCCTCCAGAAGAAGGACTTCGTAGAGCTCTTCTCGGCGATGGACGGCCTCCCGGTCACCGTCCGCCTCCTCGACCCGCCGCTCCACGAGTTCCTCCCGGACATCACGGAGCTCTCGGTCCGGGTGGCGCTCGCCGAGTCCCGTCAGGAGCCGCACGAGAACGAACTCCGACTCCTCCAGGCCGTCCACCGCCTGCACGAGCAGAACCCGATGCTGGGCCTGCGCGGCGTACGCCTCGGCCTGGTCATCCCCGGCCTGTTCACCATGCAGGTCCGCGCCATCGCCGAGGCCGCGGCCGAACGCAGGAGCGCCAAGGGCGACCCGCGCGCCGAGATCATGATCCCGCTGGTCGGCACGGTCCAGGAACTGGAGATCGTCCGCGAGGAGGCCGACCAGGTCATCGCGGAGGTGGAGGCGGCCACCGGCACCAGCCTCAAGCTGTCGATCGGCACGATGATCGAACTCCCCCGGGCCGCCCTGACGGCCGGTCAGATCGCGGAAGCGGCCGAGTTCTTCTCCTTCGGCACCAACGACCTCACCCAGACCGTCTGGGGCTTCAGCCGCGACGACGTCGAAGCCTCCTTCTTCACCGCGTACCTGGAGAAGGGCATCTTCGGCGTCTCCCCCTTCGAGACGATCGACAGGGACGGCGTCGGTTCCCTGGTGGCGGCGGCGGCCCAGGCCGGCCGCGCGACCCGCCCGGACCTGAAGCTGGGCGTCTGCGGCGAGCACGGCGGCGACCCGGAGTCCGTCCACTTCTTCCACGAGGTGGGCCTGGACTACGTCTCCTGCTCCCCGTTCCGCATCCCGGTGGCCCGCCTGGAGGCGGGCCGGGCGGCGACCCAGTCGGCGGGCAGCGACCACCGCTGATGAACCCCGGGTCCGTCGTCCGTCCCCGACCCTCAAGACCGATGGACGACGGCCCCGGCACGCAAGAGAGGGGCGGCACCCTGTGCGGGGGTGCCGCCCCTTGGGCCATCATCTGCGGGGTCTGTCAAGACAAGCCGCTGACCAGGCTAAATGACGTTTACTGACGTTGGTTTCCGTTGAACTGGTGTAACCCTGTTGTGCCCTCGTTGCACCCTCTGGGTGCGGCTGAGTCTCGTCAGGCGTCGGCATCACAGAGGCCCCGCCGTGTTGCCCTCACGGGCCTACCGTCCAGGGTTCCGGCCGTCTCACAGGTCGAAGCGAGCTGGAACCTCAAGCAGGTCGCTCAGATCGGCGTTCCGGCGGAGCTGCACAGGCGAGTACCCACGCCGGAAGAGCACACCTCCCGATTCAGAGCCGCCGAGGGCCAGACGGTCAGCGAATCGCCGGAGCCACGTCCCCTCTCGCATCGCCACCACAGGAACATCGTTCTCCTCAAGGAATTCTTCCAGTCGCTTGGAGCGGGTTTCGCCCATGTGAGTGCTGTCAGGACTGCGCTCAACATAGTGGGGATTTATCTGGAACGGCACCAAGCCCAGTGCATCAAAGGTTGTCGGCTGAACGATGGGCATGTCATTCGTGGTGCGTAGGGTGGGACAAGCCATATTTGTCCCCGCACTTGATCCCATGTAGGGGACGCCGCCTCGGATGCGGTCGCGAATGACAGGGAGGAGACCCTGAGCGTGCAGCGCTTTAAGTAGCCGGAAGCTGTTCCCTCCACCGATGAATATTGCTTCTGCACCTTTTACAAAGTCAACCGAGTTGCCGGTGTGCGCGCCTCTGACCTTCACCCCCAAGGGGGCGAGAGCTTCGGCGGCCTCGGCGGTGTATCCATCATGATCGGCCAAGGCGAAGGGTACGAACAGGACTTCTTTTGTCCCGCTCAACGCTTCCGATATCGGCTCCAACGCGTGTTCCAGGTACTTTCGCCCGAACGCTGTGGAGTTGGAAAGCAGCAGTAGTTCCATGGCGGCGCCCTCTCTACGGCAGTAGGACGGGAATAATCAGCTTGGCACCGAAGGCAATTACAACCACGCCGGCGACGCAATCCAGGCCGCGTTGGACCGCTGGCTTGTCGAGCCAATGCCCCAGAAAATGGACACCGAGTATCAGCAGGCTGAACCAAATCAAATCTATGGCATTGTGGATCAAAGCCAGGAGGAGCCCCATCAGAAAATGAGGGGCGCCTTCCGGGATGAACTGCGGCAGCATTGCCATGTAGAACAGACCGAAACGGGGATTGAGCAGGTTCGAGAAGAACCCGCGCGACCATGAGCGAATGGGCAGCTCGCCCCTTGGTGAACTCGCGGCATCGGCTTCGGAGACACCCGCCCCCCTTCCTCTGGTTCGGGCACGACGGAGCATGCCGATTCCCAGCCAGATCAAGTAAGCGGCGCCCGCGATGCAGAGCACCGTGTAGGCGGTCGGCGAGGCTGCGAGAATCGCGCTTGCCCCGACAGCGGCAGCCAGGCCCCAGCACAGTACTCCCACACTGATACCGAAGACGGTCGCGTAAGCGTTCCGCGTTCCCTGACTAGCCGCTGAGCGGAGGACGAGAGTGGTGTCCAACCCTGGAGTAACAGTGAGAACGGTAGCAACAGCTACGAAGGGGCCAGTCTCCGATAGCACGCTCATGAGGCGATCCCTTTACGGCACAAAGAGGATGTAGCTGGCAAGTGTAGCGATGGAAAATCCAATGATTCCACGAGGCTTCAAAAGTGCAAAACCTGTGTGCAGTAGCAATCCAATGGAGATGGCCCATGGTCGGGCTTGCGGAAGGAAAAGCGCAATCGGTATCACTGCCTCCAGGACTATTGTGGCCTGCGCGGCGAGCCGCCACTTCTTGATCCCGGCAGGGCTGTCATCCAGTGCCTTCAGCGCAGGACGCGGGTAGAAGAACTCCCTGTACGGCAACCGATCCTTGACCTCTTCCGCTCCATGGACGTATTGCGCGAGCAGTAATCCGCTCATGAAATGAGGCGATCGAACCTTCAGCCACACGCCGTTCCAGTAGAGGTCAAGAGTTATCAAAACCGCTAGAAACTGTGCCCAGGTGTTTGTCGAGGAAATTCGATCGGAAAATGAGAATCCGGTGCCAAGATTTCCGGCGGGCAGCAGGCATGCAACCATCAGAGCCATGTAGATGGTGTTGTATCGGTACTCGTAGATGAGTTCGTAGAAGAGTCCACAAAGTACCAGTAGTGCTGAAATTTTTGGTTCGACTCCGCAGATTACGGCAACACTCGCAAGGAGGCGTATCGCAAATACGGGTCGGTAGGTGGTGCTTATTAGATCTGCCTGTTCCTCTCCCATCCGATGTTTCAGCGCGTAGTGTGTGTATCCGCCCCGTTCGAGGCGGAACCATCCGCGATGGAGCAGCGCCAACGCAAACTTGACGAAGCACGCGACACCGATCAGGATTCGGAAGTATTGGAGCCGGTTCTCAGATGTTGGAGTCGAGAATCCGGACGTAAGCGCGTCAAGCAACCACATGACTGTCCTCGACTGTGATCGGCTTTTCACCCTCAGCCCAGAGCATGCGGCCAGTGCCGTTTACTTGGCCGTGCTCGGTGGATACGTAGTCGACTACCAACTGAAGTTCGCTAAGAGAGATTGCGAACTCCCCCGATGGTAAGACCTCGAAGATGTTGACTTCCTCGGCAGCTTCGGCATCGCCCGCTCTAAGGTTGACGATCACGGAGGAGCCGAGTGTGAACATCGGCCAACTGAGAATTTTCCCTGATTCTCGAAGGAAGCCAACCCAGATCATCCTCAAGACAACGAGTACCGTCACAGATACCTGCGCGGCACTGACCAGGTCGATTCGTGACATCGAATCCCCTTATACCGAAGCGGGCTTCAAGCGGAGTGGACCGCCCGGCCCCCTTCTCGCGGGGCCGGGCGGTCCTTTGAGTCCGTGACTCAGTGGTCGCGGCGCTCCGCCTTGGCCGGGTTGGCGAGGGTGATGCCGCTGATGATCTTCACGATCTTCTTCATTTCATCCTCCACTTGGTTACACCGTATGCGCTTCACGATTCCCGTTGTCCGGGGGAAGCGCATGATCCCGACGCCAGAAACGTAAGAGGTGCCGGCGATACCGGTCAAGAACATGGTGGGAAAACGTTGAAGGTTACACGCATGTGTGACTTGGGGCAAAGTGGATGTAGTCAACGCGGTACAGGGGGATATCTGGACAGCGCATTCTGATGGGTGATCCGCAGGATTTCCGCATCGGTCTTTTGTTGAATGTTAATCCGAGATTTGCCGTGCTGTCATCCGCGATGATACGGGGTGCTGACCGAAGGTGATGCCGAGTGGTCATGCCTGATGGAAGGTAAAATGATTCCCATGGATTCGCGTGCCGGCGGTTTGGAGCCGATGATTCAAGGATTTCCTGTTGGCTGGAAAACGGAAGCAAGGACATGGCGCGATATGAACGGTTCAGGAGTGGCGGACCAAGTCCAGGACAGCCAAAAGGGGCGCCATCCCGGCCCTCGGCGTCGCGGCGCGCCCTCGGCGTCGCGGCGGCGCCTGTCATCGGGACGAAGGCCGGTGGCTGGCCCGCTTGGACGCAGCTTGCCGACTGGCCGAACCGCGCGTGCGGACACCGCATGGAGCACCTTCTGACCATCACCGGCGACATGCAGCTGGGCGACTGCGGTGGCGTCTGCTTCTTCCGTTGCCGCCGGTGCCCCGGCCTCCCGTGGGACTGGCGCTTCGACTGCCACTGACAGCTGAGGTCGGTGCGGTCTTCAGGACCGGGTCAACCCTCCGGGGTGCCGGTCCCTTCTCCCGTGCCCACTCGTGACGGCAGGCCGGCGTCGACTGCCGACGGGGCTCAGAGCAGGCCCAGGTCGCCGAGTTCCTTGTACAGGTCGGAGCGTGGCTGCGGGGCGTCGCCGGTCACCGCCCGGGGGGTTCCTCCGCCGGTGCCGGTCCGCGGGCGCCGGTCCCGCAAGAGCCAGGCGCCCAGCAGCCCGCCCAGCAGCCCGCCGAGGTGTCCGAGCCAGCTCACTCCCGGCGTGCCGGGCACGGCCACGGTGAGGAGGTAGGCGAAGGAGGCGCCCATGACGATCCCGACCAGCGTGTCGATCAGGTGCCGGTCGAAGAGCCCGCGTACGACGACGTAACCGAAGTACCCGAAGATCAGGCCGCTGGCGCCGACCGTGGCCACGTCGCCCTTCTCGAAGAACCAGACCACGACACCGCTGCTCACCGCGATCAGCAGCGTCAGCGCGAGGAACCGCAGCACTCCGCGGTAGGCGGCGAGGAAGCCGAAGACGAACAGCGGACCGGAGTTGCTCTCGATGTGCGCCCAGCTCCAGTGCAGCAGCGGCGCGACCAGGACGTCGGGCAGCGTGCCGGCGTCCCCGGAGACCACGGCGTAGTTGCGGGAGAGGGCGTAGTGGTCGGCGAAGTTGGCCAGTTGCACCAGCCAGACGACGGCGAGCAGCGCGAACATCACGAAGAACGCCTTCCGCGCCTCCGCGATCATCTCCTCGGGACTCGCCGGTGCCGTACCGGCCCGGTTCACGTTCTCTCCACCCATGGCAGGATCCCCCTCCGTTTTCACCTGCCAGGTTACGCGCGGCAAGCCGACGGGCACGGGCCCGTGGACACCGGGAGGTAGGCATGGGCCGAGCGGGAACAGCCGTGCCCGCACTGCTTCTTCTGCTGACCGGCTGCACCGGTGCGGTGTCGGCCGGCGACCGGACGACCGCGGTCGGGACGCCGGCCGGGACGGCTTCCGCCGGTGAGGTCTCCGCCACCGCGGCTCCCACCGCCTCCGGCGGCTGGGACCCCCGTACTCCGCCTCAGCTCCCGGACGCGCAGAGGACGTTCGTCGAAGCCGGTGGAGAGACGGGCGCTCGCTCGTTTCCGGTGATCTCGGACATCCGGCGGGGAACCCTGCAGGTCTCGGTGGTCTGCTCCGGTTCCGGGACCGTCGAGGTCAAGGTCGGCTCCATGACGGGTTCCTCCACCGTGTGCGCCGACGGCGGTCCTGGGCAGTATGACGAGATGGTTGTCGACCGCGAGTGCAGAAACGTTTCTGTGTCGGTCACTTCCAGGACGACCGGATCCTGGGGGCTCTCGGTGGGATGGACGAAGGTCGTCGCCGAGCCGCCGGGCTGACACGCGTGGGAGCCGCCGTGCGGTCACAGCGCCGGCTCCGCCCACAGGTCGGCCGGTACGACGCCGGTGGAGCGGCCGTAGGGGTCCAGGAGGCGGCCGAGGAGTTTGTCCTGGCGCAGGGTGATGACCCGGTCGGCGATGTCCAGGGCGGGGTGGGTCGCGGCCAGTTGGCTCTCCAGGCGGAGGATGTCCGCGAGTGAGTGGAGCGTGGCCTGGAGGATCAGGTTCTCGGGGCCGCTGATCGCGGCGCAGTTGCGGGTCTCGGGGAGGCGGATGAGGGCCTGCCCGACGTGCGGGAGGTCGGCGGGCGGGACCTTCGCCCAGAAGGTCACGGCGACCGGCCAGCCGCCCAGCGGGCGGGCGAAGTCGCAGCGGAAGCGGAGCAGACCGCCGCGGGTCAGGGTCTCGATACGGCGTTTGGCGGTGGAGAGGCTGACGTCCAGGTGCCGTGCCAGGGTCTGGTAGGAGATACGGCCGTCGTGGGCGAGGTGGGTGATCAGGTCACGGTCGACGGGAGTGGTCGCCGCCGCGGCGGCGGCGGTGGCGGTGGCGTGGGCCGGGGGCGGTGGCGGGGGTGCCAGCCGGGCCCGCTGGGCGGGGGCGAGCGCCGCGATACGCCAGTGGCCGCCCTCGGTGAACATGTGGGTGACGACCCGGGACCGTACGGCTGTGATCCCGGGCAGGTGCGGGAGCCGGTCGAGGGTGTAGCGGGACAGGGCCGACAGGTCCTGGGTGGCGACCGTGGTAAGGAGGTCGTGACCGGTGGCGGTGCGTTCGATGGTGACCATGTGGGGGTGGGCGCCGAGGGCCTCGGCGACCCGGGCCGTCGCTCCGGGCGCGCAGTCGATCACCACGTACGCCACACAGATCTGTTCGAGCAGACGCGGGCCGGGGGAGAAGCCGACCCAGGCGGTGCCCTGCTCGGCGAGGCGGTGGTAGCGGCGGGCCACGGTGACCGGGTCGACGTCCAGGACGCGCCCGAGTTCGGTCCAGGAGGCGCGCGGGCGCAGCTGCAGGGCGTTGATCAGCGCCAGCTCCTCCTCGCTCAGCAGGGCGGGGACAGCATCCTGCACCGACGGGCCCATGAGGCGAGAATCCTGCGTTTCGGGGCGTTGCCGCGTCACTCTCTCATTGTGGACCCGAGGGCCCGCAACCGGCGGGCGCGGGCGCAAGGAGGTCTGGATCATGGCTTTCGCCGACTACCAGAACGAGATCTACCTCGACGGTCTGCGCGGGGTGACGCCGCCGTTCCCGATGACGTTCGACGATCTGGAGCCGTTGGCGCAGGCCGCGCTGCCCGCCTCGGTGCGGTCCTACGTCGCGGGCGGTGCGGGCGACGAGCGCACCCAGCGGGCCAACGTCAGCGCGTTCGAGGGCTGGGGGCTGGTGCCGCGCATGCTGGTGGGCGCCCGTGAACGGGATCTGTCCGTCGACCTGTTCGGGATGCGGCTGGCCACGCCGTTGTTCATGGCGCCGGTCGGGGTGATCGGACTGTGCGCGCAGGACGGCCACGGTGATCTCGCGGCCGCGCGTGCCGCCGCGCGTACCGGCGTGCCGATGGTCGCCTCCACGCTGACCGTCGATCCGCTGGAGCAGGTCGCCGCCGAGTTCGGCGACACCCCGGGCTTCTTCCAGCTGTACACCCCCACCGACCGGGGCCTGGCCGAGAGCCTGGTGCACCGCGCCGAGCGGGCCGGTTTCAAGGGGATCGTGGTCACCCTGGACACCTGGGTCACCGGCTGGCGGCCCCGGGACCTGACCACCAGCAACTTCCCGCAGCTGCGCGGCAACTGCCTGGCCAACTACACCAGTGACCCGGTCTTCCGCTCCCTGCTGGGCGGCCGGAGTCCCGAGGAGGACCCGCAGGCCGTGGTCGCCCTGTGGGCGGGGATCTTCGGCAACCCGCTCACCTGGGACGACCTGCCCTGGCTGCGGTCGATCACCGATCTGCCGTTGATCCTCAAGGGGATCTGCCACCCCGAGGACGTCCGCCGGGCCAAGGACGCCGGTGTGGACGGCATCTACTGCTCCAACCACGGCGGCCGGCAGGCCAACGGCGGCCTGCCCGCCCTCGACGCGCTGCCCGGCGTGGTCGAGGCGGCCGACGGCCTGCCCGTCCTGTTCGACTCCGGGGTGCGCACGGGAGCCGACATCGTCAAGGCCGTGGCGCTGGGCGCGACCGCCGTGGGCGTCGGCCGCCCCTGTGCGTACGGTCTCGCCTACGGCGGTGAAGCCGGACTGGTCCATGTACTGCGCGCGCTGCTGGCCGAGGCCGACCTGATCATGGCAGTCGACGGCTATCCGACGCTCGCCGATCTCACGCCGGAGACCCTGCGACGCGTCGGGTGACCCGTCGGCCCGGGGGGTGCGCGGGCGGGCGCGCGGCACGGCTGTCTCCGGGCGCCGGAAGGGGGTGACGAGAACGCCGGGCGTGGCGCTCTCCAGGGGGAGGATGACGGCACGGCGCGCGATGACATGGCGTGACGGCGGACGGCGTCGTACGCTGCTATCCGGAACTGGTTCCGGTTGACGTCTCGAAGGTAAACGGAACTTGTTCCGTTTGCAAGTGGTGCAGGTGAAGGTGCGGGCGAAAGGGGCTGACGGTGGCCGGAACCGACGGAGGCGGGGCGACGCCCCGCCGGCCGTTGCGCGCGGATGCGCGGCGCAACGAGGACCGGCTGCTGGAGGCGGCGGCCGAGGCCTTCACCCGGGAGGGATCGGGCGCCTCGGTCAAGGACATCGCCCGGCAGGCCGGCGTCGGCGTCGGCACGCTCTATCGCCGGTTCCCCTCCAAGGAACTGCTGATCGAGGCGGTGTACCGGCACGAGGTGCAGCGACTGTGCGAGGCGGCGGAGGAGCTGGCGGCGACGCTGCCGGCAGTGGACGCGCTGCGGACCTGGATGGAGCGGTTCATCGACTTCATGGCGGCGAAGCAGGGGATGGCCGACGCGCTCCGGGTGATCCTGACCGACGACAGCGAGAAGCTGCACACCCGGACGCTGCTGGTCGACGCCATCGCCTGGCTGCTCGACTCCGCGGAGGGGGCGCCACCGGTGGCGCGGCCCGGGGTCGACGCCCGCGACGTGCTGATGGCGCTCGGGGGGATCAGCCTGATGGCGGCGAACGAGGAACAGCGTGAACTGGCCGGCCGGCTCATCGACCTGCTGCTGCGCGGGGTCGTGGAATCCAGTTGAGACGCCGTCCGGGGTGCGGGAGGGTCCTCGGCCATGGAGTTCTTCTGTTACCACCGTGACCGGGCCGGTTCGCTGGCGCTGCGTGAGGAGCTGGGGGAGGAGCACTGGTCCTACATGGACCGGTACGAGGCGGAGCTGATCGCCCGCGGGCCGGCCTTCGGCGCCGACGGCGAGACGGTCGCCGGCAGTGTGCACATCGTCGGTCTGCCGGATCCGGCGGCCGCCCGCGCGTTCGCCTTCGACGAGCCCAACCACCAGGCCGGCGTCTACCGGGACGTCCTGCTGCGCCGGTGGCGCAACCTGCTGGGCCGCACCATGTGGGAGTTCCCGGGCGGCCGGGCCGGCGGCCGGCGCTACCTGGTGCTCGGCCTGGGCCCGCACCCGACCGCCGCAGACGCCGCCACCACAACCACAACCGCAACCGCCACCGCTTCCGGTCCCCGTCTGCCCTCCGGCGTCGATCACGACGAGCTGATCGCCTTCGGTCCGCTGCTGTCCGACGACGCGACCGCCTGGCTGGGTACGGCGGCCCTGGTCCGCGCACCGGACCCGGAGACGGCCCGTGCCGTCCTGGCTCCGCACCGGTACGCGGAGACAGAGGTGTACGAGTGGGAGTTCGGCGGCCGCCGGTGACCGGCCACGGCGGGCCGTCGGCCGCTAGACGGCCAGCAACTCCGCCAGTGCGTCGGCGAATCGCGTGACGCGGTCCAGCCGGGGACCGCCGCGGGCGACACGGAAACCGTGTCGCCTGCCCCAGAAGGCGGCCTGCACGGCGTGGAACTGCGCCCAGCGCACGACGCGTTCGCGGTCGAGTTGTGCCGCCTCGGCGAAGGCGTCCACGAGGCGGTGGACCGTCTTGGTGAGGTCGTCGGCCCGCATGAGGGACTCGGCGCGGGACTTGAGCAGCGTGCCGCCGTCGTAGGCCGGGTCGCCCGCGCAGCCCTTCGGATCGACCGCCAACCACGGTTCCCGGTCCGCCCGCAGGATGTTCCCCGCGTGCAGGTCGCCGTGGACGAGGGTGTCGGGCTGGTCGGAGCCCAGGCAGCGGGCGGTGGCGACGGCCGCGTCCACCACACGGGGCGGCAGCGCGTGCCCGAGTTCCGCCGCGTCCCCGCGCAGCTCCGCCTCCCAGGCGCCGGCGCGGTCCCTCAGCCGGGGCAGGCCTGCCGGCGCCGGAACGGCCAGGCGGTGGTTCAGCCGGCCGGCGACGGTCACCACCGTCTCGTCGTCGGAGCGCAGGGCCGCCAGCGTGGACATCCGGGCCCGCTCCAGCAGGAGGGCGAACCGGGCGTCGTCGCGCCGGTGCAGGAAGACCGCTCCCCGGCCCTGCCACGCCTCGAAAGCGTCCGGCTCGTGCACGTTCCCGGGGTGCGGGAAGGACACCTTCAGGACGTACCGCCCGCCGGACCGCTCCCGTACCGGGACGATCAACCCCACACCCCCGTGGGTCACCTCGCCGTCGGGAACGCACGCCCAACGCTCCAGCAGGTCCTCCACGATCGCGGGGAGCCCGGCGATCCAGGCCGCCCCGCGCTCGCCCTCGCGGTCGATCGTGCCCCGCGCCAGCCCCTCCGGAATGCCGATCATCCCGGCACCCTACGCCGCGCCGGGCGGTTCGTCCGGCACGGGGCGACCGGCGTACGGCCGCGTCCGCGGGCTCCCCCCGGCCCCTGCTCGTAGGCTGGCCGCGACACGGACCCCACCGGTGGAGGAAGCTCTCATGCGCAGCGGCTGGAGCAGCGGTGACATCCCGGACCTCACCGGCCGTGTCGCCGTCGTCACCGGGGCCAACAGCGGGCTCGGGTACGTCACGGCGCGCGAGCTGGCCCGCAAGGGGGCCCGGGTCGTGCTCGCCTGCCGGAGCGAGGCGCGCGGGCAGGAGGCCGGGGACCGGATGGCCGCCGAAGTTCCGGACGCGCACCTCGAGTTCGGGCGGCTGGACCTCGGGGACCTGGCCTCGGTGCGGGACTTCGCCCACTCGTTCCCGTACGGCCGCCTGGATCTCCTGGTCAACAACGCCGGGGTGATGGCGCCGCCGTACGGGACCACCGCGGACGGGTTCGAGACGCAGTTCGGGGTCAACCACCTCGGGCACTTCGCCCTCACGGGGCTGCTCATGCCCGTACTGCTCCAGACCCCCGCCGCCCGGGTCGTCACGGTCTCCAGCATGATGCACGTCATCGCCAACATCGACCTCGACGACCTCGACAGCGCCCGCCGCTACCGACGGTGGGTCGCCTACGGCCGGTCCAAGTCCGCCAACCTGCTCTTCGTCCACGAGCTGGCCCGGCGCGTCGACGCCCACGGGGGCGACCTCGTCGCGGCCGCCGCCCATCCCGGATACGCGGCCACCAACCTGCAGACCGCCGGGCCGCGTGCCGAAGGGCGGCGCGGGGCGGAGCGGGCGATGACGGCCGCGAACGCCCTCTTCGCACAGTCCGCCGAGGCGGGCGCGCTGCCCACGCTGTACGCGGCCACCGCCCCCGGCGTCCGGCCCGACTCCTTCACCGGGCCCTCGATCGCGATGTGGCGCGGCGCCCCCGCCCCCTCCTGGCGGGCGCCCTGGACCCGTGACGACACCATGGCGCGACGCCTCTGGGAGGCGTCGGAGCGGCTTACCGGGGTCTCCTGCGAGGCGGTACTGAAAGAGATCTGAGAAGCCCGGCGGAGTGCTGAGAAGCCCGGAGGATTCCCGGGCGACACGGCGGCCGCCACCACCAGGCGGCGCGGTGGCCGTCATGGCGGCGCACCGGAGACGGCGCCGTCGGAGAGCAGTCTGTCGGGGCGTCCGCTCTCCCGGGTCGAGGCCCGTCGGCAGGCGCGGGCGCGCAAGCCGAGTCCGGCCGTCACCGCGAGCCGGGCCTCCGGGCACCGACGTCCCGGCGCGCGGACGGCCGGCAGGGCCGGACCCGGCCGGGACAGGTCCCGCAGGAGGGCCGGGTCGTGCTTGCCGCCGTGGGCCGCGCAGGGGCCGGCCCGCCCGGCGCCCGGGTGTCCGGCCGGGCCGGCCACGGACGTGGCCTCGTGGTCGTGCCGCCGAAACGGTCAGTCCCGTGCCGGCGGTTGCGGTACGGCGGCCCGTACCGCGTAGGCGGTCACCCGTACCGTCTCGTCGTCCAGGCACTGGCCGGTGGCCAGGTCGAAGCGCTGCTTCAGCAGGGGCGAGGCGACGAACGGGCGGCCCCGGTGGGTGCCGGTCAGGCCGCGGGAGAGGACCGCCGCGCCGCCGAAGGGGTCGCGGTTGTCGATCGCGAACAGACGGTCCGCGCGGTCCCGGAAGACGGCGGCCTGGCGGCCGTCCGGCAGCAGCGCGGCCACCCCCCGCCCCGGGGTCAGCCGGCTCAGGTCGCAGACCGTGAACCAGCCCTCGTCCAGCTGGAGTTGAACCATCAGGTCGGTGGTCTCGGGTGCCAGGGTCATCGCTGGGCGCTTCCTTCCAGAACATCCTCGGCGGGGCGCATGCCGATCGACAGCAGGGGCAGGTCGGGCTTCATCTGGTCGCGCTCGGGCACGAAACCGACGACCGGGTCGGGTGTGTCGGGGGCGTTGACGAAGGAGACGAAGCGGGCGAGCTTGTCGGGGTCGGCGACGGTCGACGCCCACTCGTCGGCGTAGTGGGCCACGTGCGCCGCCATCAGGGACTCCAGCTCCTCGCAGATGCCGAGGGAGTCCTCCACCACCACGTCGCGCACGTGGTCCAGGCCGCCCGGGATGCGCTCCAGCCAGGTGGACGTGCGCTCCAGGCGGTCCGCCGTACGGATGTAGAACATCAGGAAGCGGTCGATCAGCCGGACCAGTCCGGCGTCGGTCAGGTCCTGGGCGAGCAGATCCGCGTGGCGCGGAGTGGCACCGCCGTTGCCCCCGACGTACAGGTTCCAGCCGCCCGCCGTGGCGATGACACCGAAGTCCTTCGACTGGGCCTCGGCGCACTCGCGGGCGCAGCCGGAGACCGCCGACTTGAGCTTGTGCGGCGACCGCAGACCCCGGTAGCGCAGCTCCAGGTCGATCGCCATCCGGACCGAGTCCTGGACGCCGTAACGGCACCAGGTCCGTCCCACGCACGACTTCACCGTGCGCAGCGACTTGCCGTAGGCGTGGCCCGACTCGAAACCGGCGTCCACCAACCGTGTCCAGATCAGCGGGAGCTGTTCCACGCGGGCGCCGAACATGTCGATCCGCTGGCCGCCGGTGATCTTCGTGTAGAGGCCGAAGTCGCGGGCTATCTCACCGATCACGATCAGCCCCTCGGGGGTGATCTCACCGCCGGGGATGCGCGGGACGACCGAGTAGGAGCCGTTCTTCTGGAGGTTGGCGAGGAAGTGGTCGTTGCTGTCCTGGAGCGCCGCCTGCTCGCCGTCCAGGACGTAGCCGCTCACGCCGATGGCCGGGGCGAGGGAGGCGATGACCGACGCCACCGCCGGCTTGCAGACCTCGCAGCCGTCGCCGCCCCGGGCGCCGTCCCGGCCGTAACGGTCGAGCAGCTCCCGGTAGGTGCGGATGCGCAACGCGAGGACGATCTCGTACAGCTCCTCGCGGGTCTGCGCGAAGCAGCCGCACATGCCCTTGTCGACCTCGACGCCGGACGCCTCCAGCTCGGCCGTGACCAGCTGGCCGAGGACCTTGACGCAACTGCCGCAGCCGGTACCGGCCCGGGTGCACTTCTTCACCTCCGGCACGGTGGTGCAGGAGTGCTCGCCCACCGCGCCCCGGACCGTGCCCTTGGTGACGTTGTGGCAGGAGCAGACGACCGCCTCGTCGGGGAGCGCGGACGGCCCGAGCCGGGCGCCGCCGCCCGCGTCGGCCGGCAGCACCAGCGACTCGGGGGCGACCGGCGGCACCGAACCGGTGAAGGCCCGCAGCGTCCCGTAGGCGTCCGCGTCGCCGACCAGGATGCCGCCGAGCAGCGTGCCGTCCCGGCCGATGACCAGCTTCTTGTACAGGCCCGAGCGGGCATCGGAGTAGACGACGTCCAGGCAGCCCTCGGCCGTCCCGTGCGCGTCGCCGAAGGAGGCCACGTCGACGCCGAGCAGCTTGAGCTTGGTGGACAGGTCCGCGCCGGTGAAGGCGGATTCGGCTCGCGCGATGGCGGCCGCGGCCGTCGCCGCCTGCTCGTACCCCGGCGCCACCAGTCCGTACACCCGGCCGTCCGCCGCCAGCGCGCACTCGCCGATGGCGAACACGCGGGGGTCGTCCACCGTACGGCACTGCTCGTCGACGGCGACGCCGCCGCGCTCGCCGACGGACAGGCCGCAGTCCCGGGCGAGTTGGTCCCGCGGCCGGACCCCGGCGCTGAACACCACCATGTCGGTGGCGAGTTCGGAGCCGTCGGACAGCCGCATGCCGACGACGGCGCCCGCGTCGTCGGTCACGATCTCCTGGGTGCCCACGCCCGTGTGCACGCTCAGACCCATCTCCTCGACGGTGCGCAGCAGGGCCGCACCACCGCCCGCGTCCACCTGCACCGGCATCAGGCGGGGCGCGAACTCCACGATGTGCGCGGTGAGTCCGAGTCCCTTCAAGGCACCCGCGGCCTCCAGCCCGAGCAGGCCGCCGCCGACCACGGCACCCACCGCCGCCCCCGACTTCGCGTACGCCTCGATCGCCAGCAGGTCCTCGATCGTGCGGTAGACGAAACAGCCCTCGGCGTCCTTGCCCGGGACCGGTGGCACGAACGGGTAGGAGCCGGTGGCCAGGACGAGCGTGTCGTAGGCGAAGACCCGTCCGGACCTGGCCGTCACCTTCCGCGCCGCCCGGTCGACGGTCTGCGCCGGGTCGCCGACGTACAGCTCGATGCCGTGGGCGTCGATGAACCCCATGTCGGTCATGGAGAGGTCGTCGGCGGACGTGCCCGTGAAGTACGAGGTGAGGGCGACGCGGTCGTAGGCGGGGCGCGGCTCCTCGCACAGCACGACCACGCGGTGCGTCGCGGTCAGGCCGCGCTCGGCCAGCGCTTCGAGGAAGCGCTGGCCGACCATGCCGTGACCGACGAGCACGATGGTGGGGGCGGACCCCGGGGTGGCGGTCATCAGGAGCCTCCGTCGTCGGCGGACGCGCCCGGCACGGCGCCGCGGCCGGGGCGTGTTCCCACGCCGGCGCCGGTCGCCACCACACGCGTGTTCAAGGTCATGCCGAGGAGCGTGCGGCGCCGACGTTACCCGGCCGCATCCCCCCTGTTTCCCGCGCGGAACGCTGCCCTCATCGGGGGCGGGGCCGGGATGTGAGGGGTCAGCGGCTCGCCGTCAGATGGGCGAAGACGACGACGTTGCCCTGGTAGCCGGTGGTCCGGGAGTAGCCGCCGCCGCAGGTGATGACTCTGAGCTCCGGGCGGCGCGCGGCTCCGTAGACCTTCTCGTCGGGGAAGGCGCTGGCCCGGTACACCTCGACCGCGTCGACGGTGAAGACGGCGACGGTCCTGTCCTGCCGGTCCACCTCGATCGTCGCGCCGCGCTTGAGGGCGCCGAGGTCGTAGAAGACGGCGGGGCCCTCGGTGTTGTCCACGTGTCCGGCGACGATCGCGGTGCCCCTCTCGCCGGGTGCGGTGCCCGACTCGTACCAGCCGGCGAGGTTCTTGTCCGCGGCCGGCGGGACGTCGAGGCTGCCCGCGGAGGTGAGGGCGAGGCCCATGAGGGGGGCGTTCACCCGGATCGAGGGGATGCGGATGCGGGTGGACGGGGACGGGGGCAGCGCGGGGGCTTCGAGGCGTTCCTCGCCGGGGTCGGGGCGGCCCTCGGCGGCGGACGGCTGGGGTGGCGCGGTACGGGGGCCGAAGCCGGGGCCGAGCAGCCAGACGCCCGAGCCGAGCGCCACGACGGTCACGGCGGCTATCGCGGTGTCCCCGATCTTGCGCATGCGATCCCCTAGGTCGGCTGTCGGAGCTTCTGACGCGGGGGAAAGGGGCTCGCGGGAGCTGCCTGACCCCCTACCCCCTCCGGGCCGCGAGGGGCGTCGGACCCGGAGGGGGTGGGATGTGCGGTACCGGCGGACGGACAGCGGAGGGTGTCCGTCAGATCCCGTCGCCTCTCGCCCGGCGATGCAGGAGCCAGGTACCGCCCGCGGCGGCGACGGCCAGAGCCGTCACACCCGCCGCGGTCTGCACGGGGTCGGTGCCCAGGGCACCACCGACCCCCGTCTTCACGCTGCCGTGGGGCTGTACCTGCCCGCCGGCAGCCGGCATCAGTGCCACCACCAGGTCCCCGGTCACCTGCTGGTTCCCGTCGGCGCACTTCGCGACGATCTCGTACGTCCCCGGCTGCGCGCCGTCCGGCACCTGGAACCGGCCGATCGCCTCGCCCTCATGGGTGCTGGGCGCGAGCGTGAACGTCCCGGCGCCGACCGAAGTGGCGTCGCCGAGCGCCGAGGACTTCTCCCCGCAGACAGCCGTGTTCACGGAGACCTGGGCGCCGGGGGTCGTGGTCGAGGGGTAGACGGCCAGGCTGCCGGCACTGCCGCCGTACGCCGGGGCGGCGGCGAGACCGGCCGCGGCCACGGCGAGCGCGGCCCCGGTCAGTGGACGGACAGTGCGTCGCATGGTGCTCCCTCGTCGAACTCTTCCCACTTCCTTGCTCTTCCGAGGTAAAAGCAGGCGGGCCGGGCCCGCTCCCTGAGATTCCGTCAGGTGTGGGATGAATGGGTGTCACAGGACGGTGCCCGGGAAACGGCTGTGAGGGAGTTCCGGCAGGTCAAGGGCGCTGCAGAGGGTCCAGTATGAAAAGCACACGAACGGCGGCCCCCGCGGGGAGTGAACGGGTGACCGCCCGGGACCGTCCCCGGCACGTCACCCGCCCCGGCGGCGGTGCGGCGAGCGCGACCCCGGGCCGGCCCGGTCACCGCCGGAAAGGGGAGGACGTGGCCGGATTTCCGGCCTCGGAATACCGGGGAATCAGGCCAGGTGTTGATTCCGGTCCGGACTCCGCACGGCATCGTGTGCGGTGTTCGGGGGCGGCGGGCGGGATTCAGCCTCCTTCCGGTGTCATCCGGATCGCCGCTATGTCGAACTGCAGCCGTACCGTCTCGCTCACCATCGCGCCGCCCTCCGCCAGGCGGGAGTTGTAGGACAGGCCCCAGTCCATGCGGTTGATGGTGGTGGTGCCGTCGAAGCCGACGCGCTCGTAACCGAAGGGGTCCGTGACGTTGCCTATGTAGGTGAGTTCCAGGTCCACCGGGCGGGTGGTGCTCCTGATGGTCAGGTCGCCGGTCATGACGTACACGTCGGGGGACTTGAGGCGGACCGCCGTGCTCTGGAAGCGCATGCGCGGGTGGGTCGCGGCGTCCAGGAAGTCGCGACCGGTCAGGTGGGCGTCCCGCTGTTCCACGCCCGTGTCGACACTGGCCGTGGAGAGGGTGATCTCCGCCCGGGAGCGGGACGGGTCGCGGCCGTCGAAGTAGAGGCGGCTGCGGTACTCGGCGAAGGACCCGCGGACCGTCGTCACCATCGCGTGCCGGACCGAGAAACCGATTCTGCTGTGTGCCGGGTCGATGATCCACTCGCCGGTGAGGGCGGCGAGGGCGGGGTCGAGCAGGACGGGTGCCGAGGCGGGGGAGGCCGGCGCCGCCGGGCGTGGGGGGACCGTGGGGGTGCGGCGAGGCGTGTGGGGGCGGCTGAACAGGTTCATGGTCAATCTAGTTAGTGCACGCGGGGAATTGCCGCAAGTGGCCGTCGGGGCGGCGGCGTTCGGGAATTGCGCGGGGCGTCACCAAAACTGCACATCACTGCACGGCATCGCCATGGAATCCACTCGGGAAACGCCCGGAATTCCCCGGCCCCGTGTTTTTTGAATTGCGCCGTCCCCCCTTTTCCGGGGTGTGTGTGACGGCCGTCCCGGTGCACCGGGACGGCCGTCCTCGGTTCCGCGTGCCGCCGCTCAGTTCACGTTGACCGCGCTCCAGGCCGCCGCCACCGCGTTGTACTCCGCGCTGCCCGCGCCGTAGAGGTCCTTCGCCGCGTTGAGGGTCGCCGTGCGGGCGCCCGCGTAGTTGGTGGAGGACGTCATGTAGACCGTCAGCGCGCGGTACCAGATCGCGCCCAGCTTGTCGTGGCCGATGCCGGTGACCGTCGAGCCGTTGTACGTGGGGGAGTTGTAACTCACGCCGTTGACGGTCTTCGCGCCGCTGCCTTCCGCCAGCAGGTAGGCGAAGTGGTTGGCGACGCCCGACGAATAGTGCACGTCCAGATTCCCCACCGACGAACTCCAGTAGTCCGCCGAGTTCCCGTCCTTCGACGGCTGGTCCATGAAGCGCAGCGCCGCCTTGCCGAAGCCGGAGCGGACGATCTTCTCGCCGATCAGGTAGTCGGCCGGGTCGGAGGAGTTGTTCGCGTACCACTCCACCAGCGTGCCCAGGATGTCGGAGGTCGCCTCGTTCAGGCCGCCGGACTCGCCCGAGTACGTCAGCGCCGCGGTCTTGGAGGTGACGCCGTGGGTCATCTCGTGGCCCGCCACGTCCAGCGCCACCAGCGGACCGAAGGTGGTCCCGTCGCCGTCGCCGTACGTCATGCAGAAGCAGCTGTCGTCCCAGAAGGCGTTGTTGTAGCTGTTGCCGTAGTGGACGCGGTTGTACGAGCCCTTGCCGTCGCCCGCGATGCCGTTACGGTTGTGGACGTTCTTGTAGTAGTCCCAGGTCTCGTTGGTGCCGTACTGGGCGTCGACGGCCGCCGAGGCGCGGTCCGCGGTCGCCCCGGTGCCCCAGTGGTTGTCGGTGTCCGTGAACACGGTCGACGGCGCCCGGACGATGCAGATGCCGAAGACGCACAGGTCCGTCTTGTTGGCCGCGTCACCCGTGTACGTGTTGCCGCGGGTGGGATCCGTGAGGTTGTACGCCGATCCCGCCTGCGTCGTCTCCAGCGGGACCGTACCGCTGTACAGCGACCTGCCGTCGCCGGTCGCCGTCTCGATGCTGTCCCAGGCGTCGATCTGGGCGCCGGTGCGGGCGTCGGTCAGCACCGTGCGGGCGACCGGGTTGCCGAGCGAGTCCCTGCCGACCGCGTTGGTGCGCCAGGCCAGCTTGGGGGTGCCGTGCAGGGCGTCGACGACCAGCTCCGGCCTGGCCCGCACCTGCTTCAGCGCGTCGCCGAGGTTCGCCGCCCGCAGCGCGTTCACCGCGAGGCCGGCGGCCTTCGGGGCGGATATCTCCGGGACGGTCGAGGCGAGGGATATCGTCCCCCGGGTCGCCCGGTCGGCACCGCGGTAGGCGCCGTCCGCCTTGAGGTGGACGACGAAGTCACCGCCCAGCACGGGGAGCTGACGGTAGGTACGGTCGTAGCGGACGTGCTGGGTGCCGTTGCTGTCGACGATCACGTCCCGGACCCTGGTGCCCTCGGTGGAGGTGAGGCCGAGGGTGCCGGCGTACCGGACGAGCGCCTGTGCCGCGTTCTCGATCGCGGTGGCCCGGGTCGGTCTCGTGTCGGCGTGGGCGGCGGGAGAGAGCGCGGCGGCCAGCAGGGTCGCGGTGGTGGCGGCGACGCCGGCCGTGGCGAGACGGGAAACTCGGGTGTTCCGTGTCCGGCTCATCGGTCTCCTTGGAGATGCGCCTCAGAGGCGTGGGGGTGGCGCTGATGACGACTGCGATTTAAGAGGCCATGACAACTCATGTCCATAGCGCCTCCATGGAGATGTGTGTGGGGGTGAAGGGGGTGGAGAATCCTTTCTGTGACCACCCGGAACCGTCGCCGCCTCCCCTTCTTCGTCTACGGCACGCTCCGCCCCGGCCAGCCCAACCACGACCTGTTCCTGCGGGGACGGACCGTGTCCGAGGAACCCGGCCGGCTCCCCGACGCGGTGCTGTACGACGGGCCCGGCTACCCCTACGCGCTCGAGGAGCCGGGCGGTGAACTGAGCGGTGAACTGGTCACCGCCCGCCCTCAGACGTACGACCGGCTCCTCCTGGAACTCGACGCGTTGGAGGAGTACGTGCCGGGGGATCCGCGCAGTCTGTACGTGCGCGTGGAGCGGGACGCCGTACGACGGCGGGACGGGGCCGCCGTCCGGGCCTGGGTGTACCTCGCGGGGGACGTCGTCGCCGCCCGGCTGCGGACGGACGGCCGCCGTATCGAGGGCGGTGACTGGCGGGCCCGCGGGCTGCCCGGCCCGACCGTCCCGTGACGGCGGCTCCGGCGGTTCCTCACGGCCCGTGTGGCTTGTTCCGGGCCGGGGATGGCCGATCGGCGACCGTTGAGACCTCAAGGGGCCGCACCACAGTCGTGCACCTGTTCGCCAAGCACCACGCACGCCCCCCGACGGCCCGGTCCGGGCCCCCGCCGCACCCGGACCACGTCTCCCCCCACGTACACGCAGGCGGCCAGGAGGTCTCCGAGCCATGCCTCCGCGTCACCTCACCCCGCGCGGCCCGCGTCCGGCGGCCGGGACCCCGGCGGCGGCGAGGTACGCCGGCACCGCCCCGCGCTCCTGACCGGTCTACCCGGCCCGGCGGTCCGCCGCGGCCAGGGCCTTCGCGACCCCCGGTTCCCTCTTGCCGAGGAACCGGGGGTTCGGCTCGAACAGCACGTCCACGGCCGCCTTGCCCGCCGCGAGGACCTCCCGCGTCCCGCCGTAGTACCAGGTCGCGTCGTGCTTGGCGTCGACCCCGACGCCGTACGACTGCACCCCGGCCGCCTCGCACAGCGCCACCGCGCGCCGGATGTGGAAGCCCTGGCTGATCAGTACCGCCCGGTCCACGCCGAAGATCTTCTTCGCGCGGACGCAGGAGTCCCAGGTGTCGAAGCCCGCGTAGTCGCTGACGATGCGCTCGGCCGGGACTCCGTGCCCGGTGAGGTAGGTGCGCATGGCGTCGGGCTCGTCGTAGTCCTCGCGGCTGTTGTCGCCGGTGACGAGGACCACCTTGATACGCCCCTCCTTGTACAACCGGGCCGCCGCGTTCAGGCGGTTGGCGAGATACGGCGACGGCTCGCCGTCCCACAGGCCGGCGCCGAACACCATCGCGACGTCGGTGCGGGGGACATCCGCCACCGTGCGCAGCCGGCCGGCCGTCGACACGTACAGCCAGGTGGCCGGCAGCAGCGCCAGCACGCAGCCGGCCATCACACCCTGCACCAGCCGCCGTCTGCCGGTGCGGGTGCGCGGCAGACGCGGTCGGCGGATCTTCATACGGTTGTCCCCCTCGGCTTCCCTCGGCGTCCCCCAGGCCTCTTTCGGAGGCCCCGACCCTGGAGGACGCGGGACGAGCCGATCCGGTTCGCTCACAACGGCCGGGTTCGTGGCGTGAAGCGTACGAAAACTCCCGTGACGGTCAGGCAACGGGGGTGCAACCCCGCCCGGCGAGGATTCCTGCATGACCGTGTCCGACCTCCCCCCGCGCCCCGGCCCGCCCGCACTGGTCCTGGTGGCCCACGGCAGCCGTGACCCGCGTGCCCTCACCACCGTGCGCGCGCTCATGGACCGGGTACGCGCGCTGCGTCCCGAACTGTCCGTGCACCTCGGCCACATCGAGCTGAACGAACCGCTGCTCCCGGACACCCTCGCGGCCCTCGGCGGCACCCCCGCCGTCCTGGTCCCGCTGCTCCTCGCCCGCGGCCACCACGTCAAACGGGACATCCCCGAGGCGGCGGCCGCGGCGCAGGCGCCGACGCGGGTGGCGGGCCCGCTCGGCCCGCACCCGCTGCTCGCCGACACGCTGCACGCCCGCCTGCTGGAGGCCGGCTGGCGGCGCCGGCCCGCGAGCGCCGTCGTCCTTGCGGCGGCGGGTTCCCGCGATCTCGACGCCAGGGCCGACACCGGCCGCACGGCCCGGCTCCTGGCGGAACGCCTGGGCGTCCCGGTCGTCCCGGCCTACGCGTCGGCGGCGACGCCCACGGTCGCGGACGCGATCACCGCCCTGCGGGCGAAGGGCCGCCACCGCATCGCCGTCGCCTCCTGCTTCACGGCCCCGGGCCGCTTCGCCACGCAGTGCGCGCGCCACGCTCCTTGGCTGGCGTCGGCCCCGCTGGGAGCCCACGACGCGATGGCCGCCCTGATCCTGCACCGCTACGGACAGGCACGGGAGACGCCGGTCACAGCAGCGGCCTAGAGGGGCGCCGGTGGTACCCCCGGCCGAAGGCGGGGGAGGAACCGGGCGACCGACCACGACGCTCCCGCACCCGAAACCCGGCCCGGCAGGCCGGCAGCGCCTCAACCACCCGTTTGTCACTATCGCCCCGTACTGTCGAACCATGGCAGTCCCCGCACCCGCAGCCACCTCGGCCTACGACCCGGCGTCGGCCGACCGATGGGCCCCCGAACCCGACAAGCGCCCCGGCCGCACCGCCTTCCAGCGCGACCGCGCCCGCGTGCTGCACAGCGCCGCGCTGCGCAGACTCGCCGGCAAGACCCAGGTCGTCACCCCCGGCAACCCCAGCCAGATGTGGGACGCCAGCCCCCGCACCCGCCTCACCCACTCCCTCGAATGCGCCCAGGTCGGCCGGGAACTGGGCGCCGCACTCGGCTGCGACCCCGACCTCGTCGAGGCCGCCTGTCTCTCGCACGACCTCGGCCACCCGCCCTTCGGCCACAACGGCGAGCAGGCGCTGAACGAGTTCGCGGACGACTGCGGTGGTTTCGAGGGCAACGCCCAGTCGCTGCGCCTGCTCACCCGCATCGAGCCCAAGCGGTTCACCCCCGAGGGTTCCGTCGGCCTCAACCTCACCCGTGCCGCCCTGGACGCGGCCACCAAGTACCCCTGGCCGCGCGGCGCGCACCCCACCGACCCGGCGTCCCCGAAGTTCGGTGTGTACGAGGACGACCGCCCGGTCTTCGACTGGGTCCGCAAGGAGGCCCCCGGCACCCGCACCTGCTTCGAGGCGCAGGTCATGGACTGGTCCGACGACGTCGCCTACTCCGTGCACGACGTCGAGGACGGCCTGCACGCCGGCCACATCGACCCCAACTGCCTGCACGCCGAACCCGAACGGCGGGAGGTCTACGCGGTCGCCGTCGGCAGATACGTGCCGGCCGGCACCGACCCCGCCGAACTCGCCGCCGCCCTGGACCGGCTCCAGGACGAGGAGTGGTGGCCGCACGGCTACGACGGCACCGCGGCAGCCCAGGCCCGCCTCAAGGACGCCACCAGCCAGCTCATCGGCCGTTTCTGCCTGGCCGCGGAGGCCGCCACCCGCGCGACGTACGGCGCCGGCCGGCTCACCCGCTACGGCGCCGAACTCGTCGTACCGCGCGAGGCCCGGATGGAGTGCGCGGTGCTGAAGGCGATCGCGCACCGTTACGTCATGCAGCGGGCCGAACAGGAGCGGATCCGTGCCGAGCAGCGGGTCGTCGTCGCCGAACTCGCCGAGGCGCTGACCCGCCGCGCACCCGACGGCCTCGACCCGCAGTTCCGGGCGCTGTTCGACGCGGCCGGCGACGACCACGCCCGCAAGCGTGTGATCGTCGATCAGATCGCCTCGCTCACCGACGCCTCCGCGCGGTCGCTGCATGCGAGGCTGACGGGGCGTATGTGAATATTTCGTGACCCTCTGTGACTCTCCGTGGCCTGAACGGGTCATGATCGCGCCAGTGGGGGGCACTCCCTCTTCCCGCACCACGCTGTGTGCGGGAGGCTCACAGTGCGGCGCATGTGGGCGGCATATGTAGCGGCACCCTTACGAGGAGGCATCAAGTGGTCGACGCGGACCAGACATTCGTCATCGTCGGTGGCGGACTCGCCGGCGCGAAGGCGGCCGAGACGCTCCGAGCCGAGGGCTTCAGCGGCCGGGTGATACTGATCTGCGACGAACGCGACCACCCGTACGAGCGGCCGCCGCTCTCCAAGGGCTACCTGCTCGGCAAGGAGGAGCGCGACAGCGTCTTCGTGCACGAGCCCGCCTGGTACGCGCGGAACGACATCGAGCTGCACCTCGGCCAGACCGTGGACCGCATCGACCGCGCCGCCAAGACCGTCCGCTTCGGTGACGACGGCACGATCGTCCGCTACGACAAGCTGCTGCTCGTCACTGGCGCCGAGCCCCGCCGCCTCGACATTCCCGGTACCGACCTGGCCGGCGTCCACCACCTGCGCCGCCTCGCGCACGCGGAGCGCCTCAAGGGCGTCCTCGCCGCCCTCGGCCGGGACAACGGGCACCTCGTCATCGCGGGCGCCGGCTGGATCGGCCTGGAGATCGCGGCGGCGGCCCGGACGTACGGCGCCGAGGTCACCGTCATCGAGCACGGGCCGACCCCGCTGCACGGCGTACTCGGACCCGAGCTCGGCAATGTCTTCGCGCAGCTGCACCAGGAGCACGGGGTGCGGTTCCGGTTCGGCGTGCGGCTCACCGAGATCGTCGGGCAGGACGGCATGGTGCTCGCGGCCCGCACCGACGACGGCGAGGAGCACCCGGCGCACGACGTCCTCGCGGCGATCGGCGCGGCGCCCCGCACCGGCCTCGGCGAGGCGGCGGGGCTGGAGATCGCCGACCGCGCGCACGGCGGCGGCATCGTCGTCGACGAACGGCTGCGGACGTCCGACCCGGACATCTACGCGGCCGGTGACGTGGCGTCCTTCCCGCACGCCCTGTTCGGCACCCGGCTGCGGGTCGAGCACTGGGCCAACGCGCTGAACGGCGGTCCGGCGGCGGCGCGCTCGATGCTGGGCGGCGAGCCGGCCTACGACCGGGTGCCCTACTTCTTCTCCGACCAGTACGACCTCGGCATGGAGTACAGCGGATGGGCACCGGCCGGGTCGTACGACGAGGTCGTCATCCGGGGGGACGCGGGGAAGCGGGAGTTCATCGCGTTCTGGCTGAAGGAGGGACGGGTGCTGGCCGGGATGAACGTGAACGTGTGGGATGTCACAGAGCCGATCCAGAAGCTGATCACTTCGAGGGCCGTGGTGGACGCGGAGGCCTTGGCGGACCCCAGGGTGCCGCTGGAGAGCCTCGGCGCCTGAGGGGCTGCCGGGCCGTGGTGTCGCGGGTGCGGGGCCGGCGGGGTCGCTCGCGCGGTTCCTCCCCGAGCCTTCGGCCGGGGGTACCCCCAGCGCATCTTCGGGGCACGTCGGTGACCGTAGAATTCACCCGTGGCAGGACGGATCAATGACGAGGATGTGAAGGCGGTCCGGGACGCGGTCCCGATCGACGCCGTCGTGTCCGAGTACCTCCAGCTGCGCAACGCGGGCGGCGGGAACCTCAAGGGACTCTGCCCGTTCCACGACGAGAAGTCGCCGTCCTTCCAGGTCAGCCCGAGCAAGGGACTCTTCCACTGCTTCGGCTGCCAGGAGGGCGGCGACACCCTCACGTTCGTCATGAAGATCGACCACCTCTCCTTCTCGGAGGCGGTCGAGCGGCTGGCCGGGCTGGCCGGCATCACGCTGCGTTACGAGGAGGGCGGGTACAACCCCTCCCACCAGCGCGGTGAGCGGATCCGGCTGGTCGAGGCGCACAAGATCGCCGCCGGCTGGTACGCGGAACAGCTCGCCACCGGCCCCGAGGCCGAGACCGGCCGGGTCTTCCTGGCCGAGCGCGGCTTCGACCAGGCCGCGGCCGTCCACTTCGGCGTCGGCTACAGCCCCCAGGGCTGGGACCACCTCACCCGCTATCTGCGCGGCAAGGGCTTCACCGACAAGGAGCTGCTGCTGTCGGGGCTGTCGCAGGAGGGGCGGCGCGGGCCCATCGACCGGTTCCGGGGGCGGCTGATGTGGCCGATCCGGGACATCGGCGGCGAGGTGGTCGGCTTCGGCGCCCGCAAGCTGTACGAGGCGGACAACGGCCCCAAGTACCTCAACACGCCCGACACCGCGATCTACAAGAAGTCCCAGGTCCTGTACGGCATCGACCTCGCCAAGCAGAGCATCGCGAAGTCCAGCCGCGCGGTCGTGGTCGAGGGCTACACCGACGTCATGGCCTGTCACCTGGCCGGGGTGACGACCGCGATCGCCACCTGCGGTACGGCCTTCGGCGGCGAGCACATCAAGATCCTGCGCCGGCTGCTGATGGACAACGGCAGCGCCCGGGTGATCTTCACCTTCGACGGTGACGCGGCCGGCCAGAAGGCCGCCCTGCGCGCCTTCGAGGACGACCAGAAGTTCGCCGCCGAGACGTACATCGCCATCGCGCCCGACGGCATGGACCCCTGCGAGCTGCGCCTGGCCAAGGGCGACGAGGCGGTCGCCGACCTGGCCGAACCCCGCACCCCGCTCTTCGAGTTCGCGCTCCGCCAGATCGTGGCCCGCTACGACCTGGACACCCCGGCGGGCCGCGCGGCCGCCCTGGACGAGGCGGCGCCGATCGTCGCCCGGATCAAGAACAGCGGTGCCCAGCACGAGGTCGCCGTGGAACTGGCCGGCATGCTCGGCATCCTCGACACCCAGTTCGTGGTCAAGAGGGTGGCGCAGCTGGCCCGTTGGGCACGGGACAAGGGCGGGCGGGGTGCCGCCCCGGCCCGCGGCCCGCAACAGCCGTCGTACGACACCGGCGGCTCGCGCCCGGCCGTCTCGGGCCCCGCCCTCAATCTGCGCAACGCGGTCTACGCCACCGAGCGTGAGCTGCTGAAACTCGCCCTCCAGCGGCCCGAGTTGGTCTCCCCGGCATTCGACGCGTACGGCGTCGACGAGTTCACCGCCGCCCCGTACGCGGCCGTACGGCAGGCCGTCATGGACGCCGGCGGCGCCGAGTACGGCGCGCAGGACCCGCAGGAGTACCTGGTCCGGGTCCGTGAGGTGGCGCCCGACGACGTGGTCCGTGCCATGGTCACGGAGCTCGCCGTCGAGGCGATCATGCGCCGCACGGTCGACGAGAACTACGCGGGCGAGCAACTGGTGACCGTCCGCCGCCGGGCCGTGGACCGCCGTATCCACGAGATCCAGATCACCCTCACCCGCCTCGGCAGCGGCGGTGACCCGGCTCAACTCGCCGCCGTACAGAACGAGTTGTGGGTGCTCCAGCAGTACGGTCAGGCGTTGCGCGAGCGCGGCGTCGCCGCCCTGTGAGCCGAAGCCGGCCCGCAGGATAACCACGCGGTCACGGACCGGACGCAAAAAGTCACCGCACGCCCCTCGTGGCGGCGATGTGTCGTACCCCACACTGGGGGCGGTGCCTGAGTCCTCGGAGCGCGGCCGGCCCGTCCCGGACGGGTCCCACACCCCCGCCGTTCCACTCATCGCGTACGGGACGGACAGCGGCGAGGCCGTCGTCTCCGCCCCCGAAGTACCGCTGCCGTACCCCCTGGCAGCGATCATCCTGGAGGTCGCCCCCGTGCAGACCCAGACCCTGACCCAGACCGACAGCACGCTCACGGACGAGCCGGAAGCCGACGCCGACGCCTACGCCGGCGTGCCGCCGCAGAGCCGGCTCGCGCTCCATCCCGAGACGGAGGCGGAGCCCAAGGAGGCCGAGGGCCCGGCCGTGGAGGAACTCGCGGCCGACGCCCCGGAGACCGAGCCGGAGCCGGAGCCCGCCGCCGCGCCCCGCGTCGACGCCGGCAGTCCCTCCTCCGACCTGTTCCGGCAGTACCTGCGCGAGATCGGCCGTATCCCGCTGCTCACCGCCGCCGAGGAGGTCGAACTCGCCCGCCGCGTCGAGGCCGGCCTGTTCGCCGAGGAGAAGCTGGGCGGCGCCCCGGACCTCGACAGCGAACTGGCCCTCGACCTCGACCGGCTGGTCGTCATGGGCCGCATGGCCAAGCGCCGGCTCATCGAGGCCAACCTGCGGCTCGTCGTCTCGGTCGCCAAGCGGTACGTCGGCCGCGGCCTGACGATGCTGGACCTCGTCCAGGAGGGAAACCTGGGCCTGATCCGTGCCGTCGAGAAGTTCGACTACGCCCGTGGCTACAAGTTCTCGACGTACGCGACCTGGTGGATCCGCCAGGCCATGTCCCGTGCCCTGGCCGACCAGGCCCGGACCATCCGGGTCCCCGTCCACGTCGTGGAACTCATCAACCGGGTGGTGCGCGTCCAGCGCCGGATGCTCCAGGAGCGGGGCTACGAGCCGACGCCGGAGGAGGTCGCCGCCCACCTCGACCTCGCCCCGGAGCGGGTCGGCGAGGTGCTCCGGCTCGCCCAGGAACCGGTCTCCCTGCACGCCCCGGTCGGCGAGGAGGACGACGTGGCCCTCGGCGACCTCATCGAGGACGGCGACGCGGCGAGCCCGGTGGAGTCGGCGGCGTTCCTGCTGCTGCGCGAGCACCTGGAGGCGGTGCTGTCGACGCTCGGAGAGCGGGAGCGGAAGGTCGTACAGCTGAGGTACGGCCTGGCCGACGGCCGCCCCCGGACGCTGGAGGAGATCGGGCGCATCTTCGGCGTCACACGGGAACGGATCCGGCAGATCGAGTCGAAGACGCTCAACAAGCTCCGGGACCACGCCTTCGCGGACCAGCTGAGGGGCTACCTGGACTGAGAACCGCCCACCCCGCCACCCTCGGCGGCCGGCCCAGACCCCACCCGTGCGGGTGGGGTCTTCTCGTGCCGTGGCGCCCCACGACATCGCACTTGCGCAAAAAAGCAAATTCCTCAACGGCGGCAGCGGCCCCGCCCTGGGGGAGGGCGGGGCCGCCGTACCGTCCGCTCGGGTGCCGCCGCCGGTCAGTCCACCTCGGCCACCGCCTGCGCGAACTGCGCCTTGTACAGCCGCGCGTACGCCCCGTCGGCCGCCAGCAGCTCGGTGTGCGCGCCCTGTTCGACGATCGAGCCGTTCTCCATCACCAGGATGGTGTCGGCGTCGCGGATCGTCGACAGCCGGTGGGCGATGACGAACGAGGTGCGTCCGTGCGCCAGCTTGGCCATCGCCTTCTGGATCAGCACCTCGGTACGGGTGTCCACCGAGGACGTCGCCTCGTCCAGGACCAGGATCGTCGGGTCGGACAGGAACGCCCGCGCGATGGTGATGAGCTGCTTCTCACCCGCGCTGACGCCGGTGCCCTCGTCGTCGATCACCGTGTCGTAGCCCTCGGGGAGGGTCCGGACGAACCGGTCGGCGTGGGCCGCCCGCGCCGCCTCCTCGATCTCGCCCCGGGTGACCTCGCGCGAGGCACCGTAGGCGATGTTCTCCGCGATCGAGCCGCCGAACAGCCAGGTGTCCTGGAGCACCATGCCGATCCCGGCCCGGAGTTCGTCCCGGGACATGTGCGTGATGTCGACGCCGTCCAGGGTGATCCGGCCGCCGGAGACGTCGTAGAACCGCATCAGCAGGTTGACCAGGGTGGTCTTGCCGGCGCCGGTCGGGCCGACGATCGCCACCGTGTGGCCCGGTTCCACCGTCAGCGAGAGGTCCTCGATGAGCGGCTTCTCCGGGTCGTACCGGAACGACACGTGCTCCAGCGCCACCCGCCCGCGCAGCTCCGCCGGACGCTCGCCCGGCACCGGGTCGGCCTCCTGCTCCTCCGCGTCGAGGAGTTCGAAGATGCGCTCGGCCGACGCGACCCCCGACTGCACCAGGTTGGCCATCGAGGCGACCTGGGTCAGCGGCATCGAGAACTGCCGGGAGTACTGGATGAACGCCTGGACGTCACCGATGGACAGCGCGCCCGAGGCCACCCGCAGACCGCCGACGACCGCCACCAGCACGTAGTTCAGGTTGGACACGAACATCATCAGCGGCTGCATCACACCGCTGTTGAACTGCGCCTTGAACCCGGCCTCGTACAGTGCGTCGTTCTGCTCGGCGAACTGCTGCGCCGACTCCTGCTGCCGGCCGAAGACCTTCACCAGGGTGTGCCCGGTGTACATCTCCTCGACGTGGGCGTTGAGCTTGCCGGTGGTGCGCCACTGCTGCACGAAGTGCGGCTGCGAGCGCTTGCCGATACGGGTGGCGACGAGGAAGGACAGCGGCACGGTGGCCAGGGCCACCAGCGCCAGGATCCAGGACACCCAGAACATCACCGCGAGCACGCCGATGATGGTGAGCAGCGAGTTGATGAGCTGGCCCATCGACTGCTGCAGCGTCTGGCCGATGTTGTCGATGTCGTTGGTCGCCCGGGAGAGCACCTCGCCGCGCTGCCGCTTGTCGAAGTACGACAGCGGGAGCCGCGACAGCTTCCCCTGGACGTCCTCGCGCAGCCGGTACATCGTGCGGTTGACGGACCGGTTGACCAGCCGGGTCGCCACCGCCATCAGCAGGCCGGCGGCGACGTAGGTGCCGAGCGCGAACAGCAGGACGTCGCCGACCTGGCCGAAGTCGATGCCCTTGCCGGGCGTGAAGTCGGTGCTCCCCAGCATGTCGGCGACGGCCCCCTGGCCCCGCTCGTGCATCCCCTGGAGCACCTGTTCCTTGGTGGCGCCGGCCGGCATCTGCTCGCCGATGACACCGGCGAACACCAGGTCGGTGGCGCGGCCCAGGATCTTGGGGCCGATCACGCTGAGGGTGACGCTCGCGACCACACAGAACAGCAGCACGTAGATCGTGAGCTGTTCGGGCCTGAACCGGGCGAGAAGCCGTTTGCCCGAGTTCTTGAAGTCCATCGAGCGCTGGTCGGGGCCGCTCCCGGCCATCATGCGTCCCATGGGCCCGGCCATCAGGCGGCCTCCGCTTCCGTCAGCTGGGAGAGCACGATCTCCCGGTAGGTCTCGTTGCCGGCCATCAGTTCGTGGTGGCGGCCGGTGCCGACGACCCGTCCCTCGTCGAGGACGACGATCCGGTCGGCCTCCCTGATGGTCGCCACCCGCTGGGCGACGATGACGACGGTCGCCTCGGCCGTCTCCGCCGCGAGCGCGGCGCGCAGGGCCGCGTCGGTCGCGTAGTCGAGGGCGGAGAAGGAGTCGTCGAAGAGGTAGATCTCCGGGCGCTGCACGAGCGTGCGGGCGATGGCCAGACGCTGCCGCTGGCCGCCGGAGACGTTCGTACCGCCCTGGGCGATGGGCGCGTTCAGGCCGCCCTCCAGCTTCGCCACGAAGCCCTTGGCCTGCGCCACCTCCAGCGCGTGCCACAACTCCTCGTCGGTGGCGTCCGGGTTGCCGTACCGCAGGTTGGTCGCCACCGTCCCGGCGAACAGGTACGGCTTCTGCGGGACCATGCCGACGGTCTGCGCGAGCAGCTTCGGATCGAGGCCCGAGACGTCCTCGCCGTCCACGAGGACCCGGCCGTCCGTGGCGTCGAAGAGACGCGCGACCAGCCCGAGCAGGGTGGACTTGCCGCTTCCGGTGGAGCCGATCACGGCGGTCACCTCGCCGGGCCGGGCCACCAGGTCGACGGCCTTGAGCACCGGCTCCTCGGCACCCGGATAGCGGAAGCCCGCGCCCCGGATCTCGAGGTGCCCGTGCCGGCGCAGCTCGGTGACCGGCGCGAGCGGCGGGACGACGCTGGACTCGGTGTCCAGCACCTCCTCGATGCGCTCGGCGCAGACCTCGGCGCGCGGCACCATCATGAACATGAAGGTGGCCATCATCACGGACATCACGATCTGCATCAGGTAGGCGAGGAACGCCGTCAGGTCGCCGATCGCCATGTCACCGCTGGCTATGCGGTGGGCGCCGAACCAGACCACGGCGATCGACGACACGTTCACCGTCGTCATGACGATGGGGAACATCAGCGCCAGCATGTTGCCGGTGGCCAACTGCATCTGGGTGAGGTCCTTGTTGGACTTCCCGAACCGGCCCTGCTCGTACTCGTCGCGGACGAACGCGCGGATCACCCGGTTGCCGGTGATCTGCTCGCGCAGCACCCGGTTCACCGTGTCGAGGCGTACCTGCATGGCCCGGAACAGCGGACGCAGCCGGCGCACGATCAGGGTCACCGAGACACCGAGCACGGGGACGACGGCGACCAGTACCCCGGACAGCGGAACGTCCAGGCCGAGGGCGAGCACGATGCCCCCGACACACATGATGGGCGCCGACACCATCAGCGTGAACGTCATCAGGACCAGCATCTGGACCTGCTGTACGTCGTTGGTCGTACGGGTGATGAGAGAGGGCGCCCCGAAGTGACCCACCTCACGTGAGGAGAAGGACTGCACCCGGTCGAAGACGGCGGCGCGCACATCCCGGCCGAGCGCCGACGCGGTCCTGGCGCCGTAGTAGACGGCACCGATGTTGCACACCACCTGCGCGAGCGAGATGCCGATCATCAGGGCGCCGAACGACAGGATGTAGTCCGTGTCACCCTTCACGACCCCGTTGTCGATGATGTGTGCGTTGAGCGTGGGCAGGTAGAGAGTGGCGCAGGTCTGCAGCAGCTGCAGCAGCACCAGGATCGAGATGGGTTTCCTGTAGGGCCTGAGATAGGTCCGCAGAAGTCGTATGAGCACGCTACGTCTCTCGGAGTCGGCGGTGGGGGCGGGTTCGCTTGCCCGGATGGCGGGATCGCTTGCCCTAGGCCCCTATCGTCCGACACTCCACCCGCGTTACCTCAACCCATTAACCCGACAGCGGACAGGCGCTTCGCGGTGTTACGCCCGGAACGCCCCGGGGTGGGTCTGCTCCCGCACCGACACGAACTGCTGCCGCACCGCCTGCCCGACGGCCAGCTCGTCCCCGGGCTCCAGCACCTGGGCCGCGGCCCCCTGCCAGACGGGCGGGGTGCGCGGATCCAGGGTCCCCTGCGAGACCCCGAGCGCCCAGGCCGCCTGCCGGGCCGCCCCGATCGCCGCGTAGTCCGCCGGCTGCGGTACGACGACCTGCGCGCCGAACAGCATCGGCGCCGCCGCCTGTACGGCCGGCAGCTCGGCGGCCTGTCCCAGCAGGAAGATCCGCCGCACCTCCACACCCCGGCCGCGCAGTACGTCCAGCGCGTCGGCGAGCCCGCACAGCATGCCCTCGAAGGCGGCCCGCGCGAGGTGTTCGGCCTTCATCGACTCCCGGCGCAGCCCGGCCAGCGTCCCGGCGGTGTGCGGCAGGTTCGGGGTCCGCTCGCCCTCCAGGTACGGCAGCATGACCAGCCCGTGCGAGCCGGGCGTCGACTTCATCGCCAGGTCGGAGAGGCCCTCCAGATCGGACAGCCCGAGCAGTTCGGCGGTCCCGCGCAGGGTCCGTACGGCGTTCAGGGTGGTCACCACCGGCAGGTGCATCCCGGTGGCGTCGGCGAGCGAGGTGATCATCCCGGAGGTGTCGGCGAGCGCCTCCGGGTGCACGGCCATCACCGACCCGGACGCGCCCAGGGACACCACGGCGTCCCCGAAGCCCAGCCCCAGTCCGAAGGCGGCGGCCATGGTCTCGCCGGTCCCCGCGGAGATCAGCAGCCCCTCCGGAGTCGTACCGGCCGCGTCCGAGGGCCCGATCACCTCGGGCAGCATGGCCTGATGGCCGAGGGCCAGTTCGACGAGGTCGGGACGGTAGCCGCCGGCGGCGGCCGACCAGTACCCGGTCCCGGAGGCGCCGCCGCGATCGGTGGTCCTCCTGACCGGCCGCCCCAGCAGCTGCCACACCAGCCAGTCGTGGGCCTGCAGCAGTCCGGCGGTCCGCCGGGCGTTCTCCTGCTCGGCCTTCGCCAGCCAGCGCAGCTTGGTCACCGGCTGCGCGGCCTGCGGCACGCACCCCACCGCCTGCGCCCAGGCCTCCCGGCCGCCGAGCGCGTCGATGAGATCGGCCGCCGCGACCTGGGCGCGGCGGTCGCCGCCGACGATCGCCGGGCGGACGGTGTTGCCCTGGGCGTCCAGCGGGATCAGCGCGTTCTGCTGCGCGGAGACGCCGATGGCCTGCACGCCCTCCAGAAGCCCGCCGCCGGCGGCCTCGCCGAGCGAGAGCAGCCAGGCCTGCGGATCGACATCGCTGGGGCGTGCCGCGCCGTCCGGCGTGTCGAGCGGGTGCGGTGCGTATCCCTGGCGGAGCACCGCACCCGTGTCCGTGTCGCAGACCACGATGCGAGTGAAATCCGGTGAGCTGTCCAACCCGGCGACTATCCCCATGGCGGGAATTCTGCCCCACGCGCCGCCGTGGTTCGGCCGAGGGCGCCGCAGGCGTTCGCGGGGACCGGCGGGTGCGGACGTGCCGAGACCGGCCGGCCAGTGCCCGGCGCCCCTCGGGTCCGCCGCCCCGACGCCGTTACGTGTTGCTGGTGCCCCAGTCGTCCGCCGCTGCTCCGTTGGGGTTGCGTTCGCGCAGGGCGCGGACCCGGGCGGCCACCGAGTCGGGCACGTGGTCCCCGACCTTCGCGCCGACCGAGTGGAACGCCTTGCCCGCGTAGAGCCGGCCCTGCTGGGCGGCGGTCTCGGCGGTGTTGCGGACCGCCGGGTTCTGGGCGACCTGGCGGGCGGACTTCTTCAGCTGCTCGTATCGCTCGCGTCCGGCCCTGGTACCCAGCACGTAGCCAAGAGCGAGCCCGGCGACGAACGTGAGCTTGTAGCGCATGGCGGCCACCCTTCCCTCGGGGGGAGTCTCGTCGGGGAGTACCGATTGGCGGAGCACCCCCCTGCTTGCGCTAATGTATGTGTCGCAGCGAGCGGGCGCCCCCTGGCGAATACCCAGGTAGGTACGTTCGATGCAACGAGGCATTCCTCCGTAGCTCAATTGGCAGAGCAGCCGGCTGTTAACCGGCAGGTTACTGGTTCGAGTCCAGTCGGGGGAGCTCGGTCCTCCGTAGCTCAATTGGCAGAGCAGCCGGCTGTTAACCGGCAGGTTACTGGTTCGAGTCCAGTCGGGGGAGCATGCTGAACGAGGACCCCTGCGGGGGTCCTTTTTCATGTCCGTTGCGAGTCCGCGGGAACCGCTGGGCCTGCGCCGATGTCCTCAAGGTCGTGAGCATCGCGGAAGCCGACCATCCGAAGCAGGAGATCGTATGAGCGGCTATGCTGCGGCAGACGGCGCGCACACTTGTACGCGACACGCCGCTATGGGGCGGTAGCTCAGCCGGTTAGAGCAGCGGACTCATAATCCGTCGGCCGTGGGTTCGAGTCCCACCCGCCCCACCAGCGCAGGTCTCTGAGCTGCGGAAACGTTCATTTCCGGGTGTCGGAGCGTCAACTTTGCCTGAACGGACTGAATCCGCTGCTCGTGGGTTCGGTATCGTAGCCGGCCGATCTGGCCTGACCTGCAGAGATGCGCTGGCGTCGCGGTTCGGGAAGTCGCCGGGTGCGGCTGGCGCGGGCGGTTGGAAACCGAATTCGGGACGCTCGCAGGACGCAAGGAGGCGGAAGCCGCTGTTCCGTTGCGTGTCTTCAACGCCTGCGGGGCATCGGAACGGCGGGTGGCAGGACGTTGTGTCTGGGTTTCCTGATCACAGAGCCGCTGCTGAGGTCGGTCCGGAGCGGGGGTACAGCCCGTACCGGACACGGTCCGGAGACTTCTCGATGAGTCGTGCCACGGGGCTCGAGTCGTGGTGGCGAGGTACGTCGAGGTTGCGGTCCCTGCGCGGCGACCGCTGTCGTGGCGGCGCTCCGCGCCCTCGGCTTCGACACATCCAAGGGGCTCCTGTAGATGGGGGCCAGGGCCCGTCCTGTCAGCGGAGATGGCACCGGACAGGCCCTGGCGTGTTCGGGGGCCGCTGGTTGCGGAGGAGAGCGCCTGGGGACGATCCCGTTGCCGTACGTCGGTTCGGGCGCAGCAGGGCCGCGGTGTCCGGCTGAAGCGGTCCATCCGTGCTCAGTGGTTCTGCGGTGCTCCGCGTGTGCGGGACCGATCTGCTGATCGGGATCTATCCAGCCGGGTGCAACACCGGTACGACGCCCGCACAAGCTCGCCCGCGACGTCTGCGACGGCGAGAAGGGCACCACCCCGGCCGGGCGCGTGACGCCTTCGCGTACCCGCTTGCCGGCCCGGTAGGCGGACTGGCGGCACGCGGGCCGGCAGTGGAGGGAGTCACGGCGGCGACCATGCCTGTTTTCGACAGGGTGTTGGTGTCTCGGAGCCACTCGGCAGCGAGATCGGGAGCCGCTGTGTGGACACCGGATTCGAGAGAGGCCTCTCTTGACCGGGTGTGACATGCCGCCGTTGGCGTAATCGGCTCGTCGGGTCGGTCGGCCGCGTCAGGCTGTGCGGATTGGCGGTCGTATCGGGAGTCCGTGTGTACCGATCACGTGATTGGGCCTTCCAGCGGATCCGCCAAGGGCGGGGGCGGCTGTGACGGCAGGAGAGCCGCAGCCCGAGAAGGGCGCGGTGGACCGGTCGGAAGGATTCGGTGAGCGGCTGCTGGGGGCGTTGCTGGACCGGGCCCACGAGATGCCGCCGCATCTGATCGCCCCGCTGATCGTGGACCTGGTGGGCCGGATCGGGGGCCGTGACGTCTCGGTCCTCCTGCAGGACTACGAACAACTGATGCTGGTGCCGCTTCCGGGTAGGCGGCTGACCGTCGGCGAGCGCGCGCCCGTTGACGGCTCCCCCGCCGGCACGGCCTTCCGGAGCGGAACCCCCGTCGAGGTGCCGCAGGCAGACGGCGTACGGATCCACCTGCCGTTGCTGGACGGCAGCGACCAGGTGGGGGTGCTGGCGCTCACCCTGGACACCGTCGACGACGACGACCGGCGGCTGCTGCACCGACTGGCCTGCCTGGCCGCCCACATGCTGGTCACCAAGAACAGCTACACCGACCAGTTCTTCCAGACCCGACGGCGCGAGCCGATGAGCGTGGCCGCGGAGATCCAGTGGTCCCTGCTGCCCCCGCTGTCGATGTCCACCCCGCAGGTCGCGGTGGCCGGCATCCTCGAACCCGCCTACGAGGTCGCGGGCGACAGCTTCGACTACGCCCTCAACGACGACATCCTGCACGTCGCCACGGTCGATGCGATGGGCCACGGCCTGGAAGCCGCCACCATGGCGACCGTCGCCATCGGCGCCTACCGGCACGCCCGGCGTACCGCCGTCGGGCTGTCCGGGATCTACGCGTTCATGGACCGGGCCATCGCCGGGCAGTTCGGGCCCGAGCACTTCGTCACCGCACAGATGATGCGCCTGAACGTCGCGACAGGCCGGCTGCAATGGGTCAACGCCGGTCACCCCGCGCCGCTCCTGATTCGCGACCACCAGGTCGTACGGCAACTGCACAGCCCCACCACCTTGCCGGTCGGCTTCGGCGGTGACGAGCCCCAGCTCAGCGAGCAGACGCTCCAGGTCGGAGACAGGGTGCTGTGCTTCACCGACGGCCTGATCGAGGAGCACGACGCCCGCGGCGAGCAGTTCGGCGAGGAGCAACTCATCGCCTGGGTCAACCGCATCGAGCACGCCGAGGAAGGGGTTCGGGCGGTGGTGCGCTCCCTCTCCCGCACCCTGATCCGGGAGCGAGGCGGGATCACCAGCGACGACGCGACCCTCTTCCTGATCGAGTGGCGCGGGGGTACCGCCGACCACCTTGCCACCCTGTCATGAGGTGTCTTCGAACTTGATGGGGTGTCGGCCGCGGCGGTCCTCCCGTGAACCTTGGCGGACGGTCGAACGGCCCTGGCCGACCGGATCGCGGCGAGGCGGCCGGCGGCCGTGCGTCGGCGGCGCCCCCACCTGCTTCGCAGACCCGGAATGAGCCGATACCGCCCGACTGGTGGTGCGCCGTCGGCGATGGCTCCGGCATCTCACGCGAGAAAGCCGCGAGGTCTATCGTGAAGGTATGAGCGTGTTCATCAAACTGGTGGAGAACCGGCCCCCCAAGGAATACGCGGAGCCGGCGGCAGCAGATATCTCCTACGACGACATCACCGAAGGTGAGTCGCCCGCCACATACGAGTACGACCTGCTTCCGAGCGGCGCATTGCGGATCCTCAGGGTGACCAAAGGCGAAGCCGCTGTCGTCGAATCGATCTACGCCCCCGGACTCTGGTTCCGTGTCCGGGGGCAGTGGCGCATTAATGCGGAATAGCAAGCCCCTTGCCGACGGTTGCGCGCGTGCCGGCTTCTGGGCGCGGTCGTCGGTACGCGAGGTCCGAGCAGAATGTGCTCATGCTTCGCGGCATCCTAAGGAATCACGTCGGAAACTACCTTGCAGGGGTACTATGGATGGTGGGTTGCGCACTCTCACGTGTTGCGCCTGAAAGGACGGCCCCGGCGGTTTCACCGGGGCCGTTTGGGGGATCACGCCGAGCGTGCCGGTGCGGTCACGACTCGGCGCAGAACCACTCGGTCCCGGCCGACGCCGTGAGGCTGGTGAGGTACTTCGGCTGCGCCGCTGTGGTCGGCACGGGACCCCTGCCAGCCCGTAGGAGCCGGTCCTGCCCCGGGGCGGCACGATAGACCCGGCGGGGATGGCATGGGCGGCGAGCCAGTCCCGCCCGCGCCCGCAGTGGGCGACGTCGCCGATCCCGACACCGCCGCGGTGTCCCACCGGGCCCGGCCCCCCACAGAGGCCGTCACGCTCACGGTGCGCGGGGAACCGGAAAGAAAACCGGTGCTGCGGCCGGCCACCGGGCCCCCGGCCACAGGTGTCACGCACGGTCATTCTCATGAACGGTCATCTGCGAGAGTTCTGCGAGAGCCGGGAAGTGATCACATTTTCCGCGGGTCGCCGTTCGCGAAAGTCCCCTCGAAACCGACATGTTGTGCGAGGCGCCTCTGGGAGACTGCCGCCATGGATCTCACGCCGATCAGGGCGCATTGGCGGTAGAGCGTCACAACTGACCGAACCGTGTTCTTCGCCGTCCTCACCGTCGCCGGTCAGATCGAGCGCAACTACATTCGGGAGAAGAACCTCGAAGGCCGGGTCACCTCAGCGGCCAAAGGAAACCACGGCGGACACCCCAAGATCATCGACGACGACATGCTCATTGCGAAGAAGCTCACCCTCAAGACCGGGAAGAACGCGGGCAAGAACCCCTCGGTCGGTCGACGGCCTGGTCCTATTCAGGTTTGGGTGTGGTGGCGATGAGGATCTGAGCGGCCTCGGTGATGTTGTCGGCGCGGACGGCGCGGGCCATCGCCTCGCGGGCGGCGTCGGCGGTGGTGTCCGGGGGAACCACCAACAGGGCGAAGTGGTCGTTGTGGCCGCGGGTGATGAGGACGGTGTTGTCGCCGACCGGGTCGGAGTCGAGGTGCACGACCTGGTCGTCGATGACCAGGCGAGTCGGGAGGCCGTTCCAGGCGGCCGCGTCCACGCCCACGCGGGTGATCGGTCCAAGATGCCCGGTCAACACGCTGATCAGCGCGGGCAGCTCGGTCTCGATGTCGCGGGTACGGGGCCACCACGCGCCGTCCAGGAGTCCCTCCCGGGACCGCGTGGTCTCCAGCCGCAGCAGGGCCGTACCCGGTTCGACCGCCTGGTGGATCGCATCCGGCAGCAGCAGCCGGGGCGGGTGGGGAAGGTCGGTGTCAGCCATGTGAGTCTGCCCGTCTCTGGGGTGCGGCGGTGCGTCGTCGCAGTTCGCGGCCGACGCCGGTGCCTGCCCCCGACGTGCACGAGCCCGCCGTCGTTTCACGATACTCCCGCCGCCCGATCCGGCATCCGCCGGAAAATACCTGGTCACGGCGGTCAAGGTTCGCCGAACAGGCGTACAGTGAAAGCACCGGAGGTACTTCGCACACCGGCTTTCACGCGGGTGTCATCTCCGGCGAACACGAAAAACCGGGCTGCCGACGGGCAGCCCGGGGGCAGGTCCGCATCATGACCACGACCCTCGACCGGACCGCGCCCCGCGACCTCGCCGCAGAGCTTCCGGCACGCTTGTCCCTCACCCCGAAGACCACGCTCGCCGGCCAGCTGGACGGGGCCTGGTGGCCCTACTCCCGCGACCTCGAAGCCGAGCTTCCACGGCTCGCCGCCGCCCTGGAGATTCCCTGGGGCCGCATCACGCGCGTGACCGTGAACCCCACCCGCTGGCCCGTCGTGCCGCACACGGTTGCTGTCGGCGGGCGCATGCTGCACGTGGGGTGGTTCACAGAACAGGACCCCGACAAGCTCATCCTGCTCTCCTACACCGTCGGGCGCTGGGACCTCCTCGTCGTCCCGCCCGAGACTGCACCCGCGGCCGCGGCCCGGCTGATGTCCGCCGCAGCGATCCCGGGCGGCGTCCTCACCGCGGGCGTCCTGATGAGCAACGAAGCCGTCCTGGGGCGCGGCATCCGTGACGCCGTGCTCCGGGAGGCCACCTGGGAGGGCGAAGGCGGGGCCTGTACGTCTCCCTTCGGGATGCCAGTGCGGCGAAGGGCCCTCCCACTGTCCGGAAACGGCCGGAGGTGACAGTCATCGCGGTGATCGTCCTCGCGATCGGTATCGGGATGCGCCCGATCCACCTGCGCAATGCCCAGCACGGCGCACGGGTCGCGCCTACCGCTTCAGCGACCCCCTGCCGAGACCTCCCGGCTTCTCGCCCACCCCGAAGGGAACACGCCCACGTGAAGTACATCGAGACCCAGACACCGGCATCGCTCGGGCACGCCGAGGTACGGATCATCGCGCACACGCCCCAAGCCGCCCGAGCGGTCGCGGAGGCGCTTCGCCACTGCTTCGCCGGAGCGGAACAGCGCAGCTATCCCGGCCCGGACGGCGCCACCCGCCTCCACCTCACCGTGGACACGGCAACACCCGCCGGCCCCGCCCGCTCCTGGCTGGCCGCCAGCCGGAGCTCCGTCGGCACCGGCGCCCACGCCGACGAGACCTGACGTGTGAGTCACAACCGTTCGTGTGGGCCAGGGACTGGCCGATCGGCGGGGAGTGGAGCTCGGGCAGGCCCTGGCGGATTGAGGCGATGTTCCAGGACGGGGCGGGGGGCTCGGCCCGCGTGTCTCCGGATCGAAGCGGGTGTGAAGGCGCGTGCTGTTTGTGCCTGGGCTGTCTTCCGCCTACGGACCGTCGCCCGGAGTTGCCCGGTGACGATCAGAGGGGGCCGGACGGTTCTCATGTCGGGATCTGCGAGCGTCGCGAGGTGCCCGCCTGATGGTGGCTGTACGGTGATGGCGCTGTAGAAGGCTGCTTCGCCGCGCAGTCGGCTCAGGCCGAGAGGGATTCGATGTGACGGGCCTCTTCGTGGGCGCCGATGCGATCAAGAGCCCGGCTGACTTGAGTTCGAAGCGGTCCGGGGGCGTGGCCGGTCCGCCGGTCCGGCAGGAGCAGTCCCGTTACGGCGATTCTCACCTTGGCGAGAGCGGGATCGTGCTCCAGTTCCTGGTGGGCCTAGCTCGAGATCGCGGATAAGGGATTCCCGAATGTCCCCGCGCAGCGCGATGTCCGCCTGCTTGGTGCAGGTCACTCGGGTGCGGACGGTGTCGCTGAGGGCTCGCAGTGCGTCCTCGCGCCGGTCGGCGAAGAAGTGCAGACGGGCCTTGTTGACGTGCTGTCAAATATGAATGCAGGGACGGGAGTTGATGACCCGAGGGCGATATCGAAAGAACGTACGCGCCCCAATCCCGCGGTGTAGCTTCTACCCGTCAGTAGAGGCTTGAGCAAGGGGGGACGTATGGTTGCCTCTCCGCGGACCGACAAGTTCGCCGCCCACCTCCGGATGCTGAAGGACCGCAGCGGCCGGGGGTACGACCGTCTCGGGAAGGAGGCGGGCGTCAGCGGTTCCAGCCTGCATCGGTACTGCTCGGGGCTCAGCGTTCCGGCGGACTACCGGGTGGTGCACGCCTTCGCCAAGGTGTGCGGCGCGAGCGCGGAGGAGCTCCGCGAACTCCACCGGCTGTGGGCGCTGGCGGACACCGACCGGGACGTACCGGCCGCGACCGTCAAGGAGGACCCGGAGCCCGAGGCGGGGGCGGCGGCCGACGGGGCGGAGGCGCCGGCCGCGGAGGTGCCGGCGAGCCCGGCGCCGGGTGATGTGACCCCGGCGGAGACCGTCCCTGAAAGGACCGCGAAGCCGCGGCGGTACCGGTTCCCGGACAAGCTGTCCTCACGTTCCGCGATACTGGCCGCCGTTGCCGCGGTGGTGCTGGTGGCCGGGTTCGTGTGGATGCCGGTCGGAAGCATCGCCGGTGACGCGCCGGCGGCCGACGGCGAGCTGCTGTACTCCCCTGCCTGCAAGTCGGTGAGCATGGGGCAGCACGACGAGTGCGTGCGGGAGGTGCAGACCCTGTTGACGCGGGCCGAGGGGAGGCTCGCCATCGACGGGGACTTCGGGCCGGAGACCCTGCGCCGGCTGACCGCGTTCCAGGTGCTCGCGGGTCTGCCCGCCACCAACGTGGTCGACGACGCCACCAAGAAGGCGCTCTACGCGCGGAAGGTGAGCATGACCACGTGGTCGTCGGCGAGGGTGGCGAAACGGGTCCGTGAGGTGTTCGTCGAAGATCCCGGGACCGCCGTGGCCGTGGCCCGCTGCGCGTCCTTCCTCGACCCGCTGTACGTACTGCCCAACACCAACGGCAGCCGCAACTGGGGCGTGTTCCAGATCTCCGACGCGCGCCTGCGGGAACTCCACGGCACCCCGCTGCGGGCGTTCGACCCGGACTGGAACATCAGGGCGGCCCATCGCCTGTGGAGCGTACGGCACGACTTCCACGACTGGCCCTCCTGCGAGGCGGCGCTGAAGAGCACGTCCCACAGCACACCCGTACCGAAGAGATGAAGCCCGGAGCTCCGGGTACCGAAGCGGCGGTACCCGGAGCTCCGCTCCCCCGGGAGCGCGATCAGACCGTGCCGTTCTCCCACCACCAGGCGCGGCCGAGGTCGGCCCGGCTGTCGACGTGCTGGTGGTCGACGGTGTACGTCTCCAGCCCGGAGAACCCGCAGGTCTCCGCCTTCTGGTAGACGGTCTTGGTGGCCACGCCGGACACGTCCAGGTCGGCGGCCGTGCCGTACAGGTGCATGCTGTCGCTCGCGCCGCCGATGTCGGCGTTGTGCGCGATGCTGCGGAAGCCGGAGTTGACCGTGATCGGCTTGTCGCCGAGCTTCTTGCGCAGCGCCTCCAGCTTGTACATGCAGCGGCGGACGTTCTCCTTCACCTGCGACGCGCTCAGCTTGCCGCCGTTGAAGGTGCCGTCCGTCTGGTTGTAGAACTCGCTCCAGTTGAAGTGCAGCGTGGAACCGTCCGACTGCTCCAGCGAGTTGAGCTTGGCCTGGGTGTTGGGTCCGACCTCGGCGTCGACGCTGAGACCGTACGCCGCCTGGAACCGGCGCACGGCGGCCGCCGTACCGGGGCCGAACTCCCCGTCTATGCCCACCCGGCTCTGGCTCGCGCTGTCCGCGGCCCAGCCCGCGACCCGGATCTGCAGTTCCGTCACGTCGGCGCCCGTCGCGCCCTGGGTCAGTGTGCGCGACCACGAATAGGCCTGCGCGACACCCGGGAACAGCAGCTGGCCGAAGGCGACGCCGGCACCGGCGGCCAGCGTGCCGCGCAGCATGGTGCGGCGGTCGATGGGGCGGAAGGAGGAAGACATGGTCGTCCTTTCGGGAAGAGGCGCGAAGAGGATGGGTCAGTAGGCGATCTGGAAGGTCACGTTCTGCGCGTCGGTGTCGTAGGCGTGCACGCGCAGGACGAAGTGGGTGCCGTCCAGGACGTCGGTGGCGACGGTTCCCCACTCGGTACCGTGGGTGGTGTACGCGTCGCCGTTGTTGCACTTGGTGGTGTGGTCGGTGAACACCACGCAGGCGTCCAGGTACACGCCCGGCTCGTCCGTGACGAGCCGCAGGTTGATGTCGTTGCACCGCGAGGACGTGGTGTAGGTGCCGTACTCCTTGGCGGCCGCCTGGTAGTGGTACGTCAGGGTCTTCGCGCCGCCGTAGCAGCTGGTGGCGGCGGCCGAGGTCCCTGCGGAGGCGGGCGCGACGCCCACTCCCAGCAGGGCGGCCGCGGTGATCAGGGCCGCGGGCAGGATCCTGCTCCGGATCATGGTGGTCTCCGTTCCGTGCGAGGGCAGAGGACGAGGGTCAGAAGGCGATCTGTACGACGGCGTCGTCGCCCTCCAGGGGCACGCCGTTGGGCACCGTGAACTTGGTGCCGTCCAGGACGTCGGTGGCGATGGTCGTCCAGCCGCGGCCGACCTTGGTCCAGCGGTTGCAGACGCCGGTCTTCGCGAACTTCACGCAGGCGTTCACGTACTCCGCGGTTCCGCCGGTGACCCGCATGTTGATGTCGGTGCAGCGGCTGGTGGTCCAGTAGGGGCCGAAGTCGAGGACGTCCCCGTAGCGCACGGTGACGGCCCCGCCGTAGCAGCTCGTGGCCGCGGTTGCGGCCGAGGCGGTGTGTGCGGGAGCGGTGAAGCCCACGGTGACGAACAGCGCGACCAGGGACGCGCGTGCGAACCGGGTGGGCCGGGTGGTCCGGGTGGTCATCGGGATCCTCCTTGGTACGGCCGGGATCAGCGGTTGGCCAGCCGGTCGAGGTCGGCCTGGGTGCCGTTGAACACGTCCGCGGTCGCCGGTGCCTTGATGCCCGGGAACAGCGCCGCGTCGGTGTACTGCCACATCGCCCAGGTCGTCGAGCCGTTCGGGACCGGCGGCTGGGTGATCGACTGGCGGTAGTCCGCGAGTTGCAGCGGATACCGGGCGAAGGCGGTGGTCGAACCCAGGCAGTCGTCCAGGAAGGACTTCTGGGTGTAGATGATCGGCGTGCGGCCGAAGGCCGCCTCCACCTTGTCGAGCCAGGCCCTGGCGTCGGCCACCGTGCCGTAGGTGGGGCAGCGCCCGCTGCCGTCGTCCATGCGCTCCAGGTCGAACACCGGCGGCAGGTCGCCCGCCCGCTGCCCGGTGTAGCCGGTCGCCTGCACGGCGGCGATGAACCGGTCGGCCTGCGCGGCACCGGTGCCGGCCGCGGTGCCCGTGTAGAAGTGGTAGGGCGCGACGGCCAGCCCCGCCGCCCTGGCCGCCGGGAGGTCGGTGGCGAGGTATTCGTCGGTGACGTTCAGCCCGCGGGTGGCCTTGACCGTCGCGAACTCGGCCCCCGAGGCCCTGACGGCCTTCCAGTCGATCGGCGCGCCGCCGGGGTGCTGGTACTTGGCGGTGTCCAGTCCGTCGACCGGGTGGCCGGCCGGGCGCGGTGGCGTGCAGTACGCCTGACGACTGGACCAGTCGACCAGTTTCGCCCAGGTGTTGGGGCCCACGACGCCGTCGGCACCGAGGTTGGCGCAGTGCTGGAACTCGATGACCCGGCTCTCGGTGCCGCCCCCGAAGTCACCGTCGATCGTCAGAGGCGGGTAGTGGAAGGGCTCCATGGCCAGGTTCAGCCGGCACTGCGCCTCCTCGACCTCGGTGCCCTTCGCGCCCTTCCGCAGGCTCGGCCGGGTGTCGGTGTGGCCGCACACGGCCGCCTGCACCGTGCCCGGCGTGCCCTGGGTCGCGCAGGTGTGCGGTTGTGCGGCCCAGGTGTTCAGCGCCGCCCAGGTCTGCGGGCCGAGCACGCCGTCCGCGTCCAGGCCGGCGCACCGCTGGAACTCCTCGACCCGCGTCTCCGTCGCCGGTCCGAACGAGCCGTCCGCCGCGATCGGCGTGTACTGGCTCGGCTTGGTCGCCAGATTGAGTTCGCACTGAGCCTCGACGGCCGGGTCTCCGGTCGATCCCTGCCGCAGGGTGGGCTGTGCGCTGGTGTGCCCGCAGACCGCGACCGCGGCGGCCGCGGCGGACTCCGCCGCCTGTGCCGCCTGTACCGCCGTCGGCCCGTACAGGGGCAGGACCGCTGCCACGGCGAGGGTCAGACCCCGCAGAAGCGTCCTCTGTCCCATCTGGTGTTCCCCCTCAGGTTGGTGGCCGGGAGCTCCCGGCAGGGATCAGGCTGGCAGGGCTCGTCCCGAACGGGCCCGGCTTCTCTTCGGCCGGGACGCCGGGACAGTGGCACGCCTGTGATCTGCGGGGACGGATCACCGCTGGGATGCGCCTGGGACGGGGCGGCGCAGACCGGGGGCAACCGGGACCGGCCCTCGTGTGTCTAGTCGGCATGACCCGTCATCAGGCCTGCCGTGCGGAGCCGGTGAGGCCGTCGATCCCGAGGGGGAGTCCATGCGTGTGCGTGCGGCCGTCGTGCTGTTGTCCCTTGCCGCTTGTTCCTACACGTCCGTGGTTCCGGCAGCCGCCCGGGCGGACGCCGCGACCGCGTCGGGCGGTACGGCGTTCTCGGACGTCGTCGTCAACGGCGGCAGGCCCGTCGTACTCGGCCTGACCACCAGGAGGACCGTGACCATCAGCTGGACCGCCGCGGACCCGGACGGCGTCGCCGCGTCCTGGGCCTATCTGTGGCACGGTCCGAACACCGACGACGCCGACGGCATCCTGCCGCTCTACCCGCAGCCGGGAACGTGCACGGCGGCCTCCGCCGACCGCACCACCGTCACCTGCAAGGTGAGTTTCGCCGTGGACGCCGCACGGGACTTCCGCCACAACGCTCTCGCCGGCACCTGGAAGGTGCTCGCCGGGGCGCAGGACACCGGCGACGACTGGACGGAGACCGACGTCGCCGGTACGGCCCGGGTCCAGCGGCTGGCCAGGGTGACGGTGAACGCCGCGCCCGAGCCGGTGAAGAAGGGCAGGACCGTCACGGTCACCGGCAGGCTCACCCGCGCCGACTGGGAGAGCGGCGGCTACGCCGGCTACCGGGGACAGCCGGTACGGCTGCAGTTCCGCAAGAAGGGCAGTTCCACGTACACCACCCTGAAGACCGTCACCAGTGGCAGCCGCGGCGCGCTGCGGACCACCACCACGGCGCGGACGGACGGCTTCTTCCGCTTCCTCTTCCCCGGCACCGCCACCACCGGTCCGGCCACCGCCGCGGGCGACTTCGTCGACGTCAGGTGAGCGAGCGCCCCCGGCGGACGGGATCCGCCGGGGGCCTGGCGGAGCACTCCGGGACGTGCCCGCGGCCGCCCGGACCCGGGCCGAAGTCGATCACCCTGCGACATAAAGGAACAGGCAATGTCTTTTGCCTGAATCGCTCGTTACGGAACGGGAAAGGCTCTTCCGCCCTCCTCCTGTGCGTAGGGCATACGCACGGGCAGGGAAGTCAGGGACTGAACGACATGGGTTTGACCAGTCGAACGACCGTATACGCGACGGTGGCGCTGGCCGCCCTCTGTGTGGCGCTGCTGGTCTGGCTGTGGCCGCGCTTCGCCAGGCCGGGGCTGTGGCCGGTGCTGGGGCGGCTCGGGGGCGTCGCCGTCACCCAGGTGACGATCGTCGCGGCGTTCGCGTGCGCGGTGAACTCGTCGTACCAGTTCTTCGGTTCCTGGAACGAACTGTTCGGCGACGTCGACACCGCTCCCGTCGGCGTCACGCAGGCGGCCGGCGGAAGCGGCGACGGCTCGGTGAACGGCATAAGCAGCGTTCACGGCGCGCTCGTACAGCCCGCGGGCGACCAGCAGCTGAACCGGGTCAGCGGACTGCCGGACGGACCGGCCGCGGCCGTCGGCCGGGTGGAATCCGTCAAGATCGTCGGCAGGCGCACCGGCGTGGTCGACCCGGCCTTCGTCTATCTGCCGCCGCAGTACTTCCAGAAGGCCTACCACCGCATGCGGTTCCCGGTGATCGTCGCGCTGAGCGGCTACCCGGGCAGCATCTTCAACCTCGCGCAGCACCTGCGGGTCTCGCAGACCGCCGGGGAACTGCAGGGCAGGGGCCAGATGCAGCCGACGATCATGGTGATGATCCGGCCCACGATCGCCCCGCCGCGCGACACCGAGTGCGTGGACGTCCCCGGCGGACCGCAGACCGAGACGTTCCTGGCCAAGGACCTACCGGAGGCGATCAGGTCCGCCTACCGGGCCGGGCACGACGCGAGTTCCTGGGGCGTCATGGGGTACTCCTCGGGCGGCAGTTGCGCCCTCCAGCTCACGATGCGCGACCCCGGCGTCTACACCACGGCCGCCGCCCTGTCCCCGGACTACAAGGTCAAGGACGACCCCACCACCGGCAACCTCTTCGGCAGCGGTCCGGGCCGTCAGGCACGGGTCGACGGCCATGACCTGATGTGGCGGCTGAAGCACCTGCCCGTCCCGCAGGTCTCGGTCCTGGTCGCCAACAGCAAGCACGGCGAGAAGGGGTACCCCGAGACGCAGGCCTTCATCAAGGCCGTCCGGGCGCCCATGCGGGTCGTCTCGATCCTCCCGGAGGACGGCAGCCACAACTTCCCCACCTGGGTACGGGAGATGCCCGCCGCCCTGAAGTGGATGAACGGCCAGCTGACCTTCCCGCAGGACGTCGTACCCCGGCACCACGCGAGGAAGCAGGCGACCGAGGCCGACGCCACGCCCCGGCCCGCCCGCACCCCCGGCTCCGGCCGCGGTTCGCTCCGCGCGGAGGGCACGGAACCCAGCTCCACCGCCACGGCCCGCCGCTGACGTACGGCCGGGTCACCGGCGGAGAACCGTCCGGTGCCCGCGCCGGCGAACTCGCCGAGGCCGCCGCCCATGTCGGCCGGCTGCCGGCCGGCGGGCTGCCGCGCCCGCGCGCCGCCGAGGTGCTGCCGCCGGCCTCGGCGGCCGAGGCCCACGCCAGACCGGAGGCGGGGGAGGCCCGCGCGAGACGGGTGCTCCGGGTCCGGCCGCCCCGGCGCGGCTGACCGCCGCCAAGTCCCCGGTCGTTACGTGCGGATGACGTCGCGTTGCGGGAGTGTCACGCGACGGGTCCGGCGGCGGCCCGGTTCCCGGACGGAGGTGATGGGCAGGGGGAAGACGGTTTGCCAACTCGCGGCGCTCATGAGGCTTGGAGGTGCCGGTCGCGGGGCATGGCCCTCCTACCGGACGGCAGGCCCGGTCAGGGCTCGGCAATGAGGAGGGCGTCATGGACGGTCGGATCCGCGTACGCGTTGTTCGTCGGCCCGCTCCCCGGGGGCAGGAGATCGACCGCAGGACGCCTTCCGGGCGGATCCTCCCGTACTAGGCGGGGGGCTGTCCGCGGGCCGCACAACACCCGCCCCCAGGGCGGGCCTTGGTCCCGACCGACCGTCAAACACGGATTGACGGTCACAGGTCGTCAATTCAGGATTGACGCATGAGTCACTCGACATCAGCCTCGCCGACCTGATCGCCCGACTCGACGAGGAACTTCCCGAAGCCGACCCGCCCGCCCGGGTCAGCGAGGCCCGGCTGCGGTCCCAGACCCTGTCCGACCTCGGTGACCAGCTCATCGACCACTACGTCAGCAAGGCCAAGCAGACCGGCGCGTCCTGGACCGAGATCGGCGACGCCATCGGGGTGACCAAACAGGCCGCCCAGCAACGCCACACGGCCGACCCGTTCGAGCGTTCACCAACCTGAACCGGCACGGCATCGTGCTGGCCCAGGAGGCCGCCCGGACCCACCGGCACGACTCCATCGGCACCGAACACCTCCTGCTCGGCCTCCTCGGCGAACCCCGCGGCCTGGCGTACGAGGTGCTGGTCGCCAAGACCGAGTCGGAGCAGCGCATCCGCGACGCGACCGGGGAAGCGCTGCCGCCTGCCGGTCACAAGGCGCTGCCGGGTCACATCCCGTTCCGCCCGGAGAGCAAGGATGCCATCGAGCAGACACTCCGCGCCTCCGCCGACCTGGGCCACGACTGGGTCGGCACGGAGCACATGCTCCTGGGCCTGATCCGCACCGACGGGAGCCCGGCCGCACGGATCCTGCGCGACCTCGGCTTCACGCCGGACGAGCTGCGCGAGTCGGTCCAGGCCGGCATCGCCCGCCGGTCCACCACACCCGACCATCGCTGACCAAACCCCCGTCCGGCCCGGTCAGCCCCCCAGGTGCCGCCGGAGGAACTCCAGTTGGTGCCCGAGCAGCCGCGCGAACGTGTCGCCGGCCGGCGCGGAGTGTGTCATCCCGCTGAGCGGCAGCACCTCGTGCGGCCGCCCCGCGGCCAGCAGGGCACGGGACAGCAGCAACGTGTTGGCCACGAAGGCGTTGTCGTCCCCCAGCCCGTGCGTCAGCAGCAGCGGGCGGCTGAGCTGCGGAGCGTCGGCGAGCAGCGACGACAGCTCGTAGCGCTCCGGGTACCGGTCGGGCGGACCGAGGAAGCGCTCCTTCCAGCAGGCGTCGTAGAGACGCTGGTCGGTGAGCGGCGCGCCGGCCACCGCGGCGTGGAAGACGTCGGGCCGGCGCAGCACCGCGGCCGCGGCCAGCGTCCCGCCGAACGACCAGCCGCGGATCCCGACCCGGCCGAGGTCCAGCTCCGGGTGGCGCCCGGCCGTCAGCCGCAGTGCGGCGACCTGGTCGTCCAGGGCCGGGCCGATCAGGTCGCCGAAGATCTCCTTCTCCCAGCGAGGCCCGCGCCCGGGCGTCCCCGCCCCGTCCACCACCAGCACCGCGAAGCCCTGTTCGGCGAACCACTGCGAGACGAAGGCGTGACCGGCCTGTTCGGCCAGCACCTTCTGCATCGCGGGGCCGCCGTAGGGGTCGACCAGCACCGGCAGCGGGGCAGCACCGGTCCGGTGCCAGGACGGCAGGAAGAGGCGCGTGCGCAGGGCGCGCGGCCCGACGGCGGCGGACTCGAAGCGCAGCTCCAGCAGCGGCTGTTGGGTGTGCGAGATGATCTCGACGGGCGCGCGGCCGGCCGGTCCCGGCCGACCGTCGCCGGCCGGCCGGCACACGGTGGTGTACGAGCCCGGCCGGTCCGGTGATCGCGTGGTGAGGACCAGCGTGCCACCGCCGTGAGCGCCCGTGTGCACGCCCGGCTGCCCGGTCAGCCGACGGACGCCCTCACCCCGGCGGTAGGTCCACACATGGCGCTCGGTGGGTTCCGCGGAGGCCACGAAGAACACCGTCTCGCCGTCCACCGCGAGCACCTCGTGCAGTTGCAGGCCCTCCGGGGTCACCGGGGCGCCGCCGACGGCCAGGTGCCGGGTCTCGTCCCGGTCCAGGTGGTCGACGAGCAGACCGGAGGCGGTCCGCGCGGGCACCCCGGGCACCAGCAGCTCCACCCAGCGCTCGTCGTGCCGCTCGGCCAGCAGGCTCGTCGCGCCGTCCGCGGGGTCGACGGCCAGGACCCGGAGCGTGCGCTGGTCGCGGCTGAGTACGGCGGCGAACGGACCGTGCCCGTCCCAGCCGGCCACCGGCAGGTACTCGAAGCCGGCCCGGTCCCAGCGGACCTCGGTACGGCCGCCCGCCAGGTCGGTGATCCACAGGGTGACGTCGGCGTTGGCGGTGCCGACCCGCGGGTAGCGCATGGCGCGCGGCGGTTTGGCGGGGTCGCCCGGGTCGGTGACGTACCAGAGCGCGACCTCCCGGTTGTCCACCCGGGTGGTCAGCAGCCGCTCCCCGTCCGGCGCCCACCAGTACGCCCGGTGGCGGCCCATCGACTCGCTCGCCACATGCTCCGGCAGGCCGAAGAAGACGTCCGGACCCTCCGCCGGCCCGGGCTCGGCCACCGCACGGTCCTCGCCGCCGCCGGCTCCGATCACCCGGAGCGCGCCGTGCGAGACGTAGGCGACATGACGGCCGTCAGGGGACGGGCGCGGGTCGATCACCGGCCGGCGGGCGGGCAGCCGCCGGACCGCGCCGGAGCCGGTGTCCACCACCCACAGCTGCCCGGAGATCGCGAACGCGGCGAGCCGTACGGCCGCGTCGGTGGCGTAGTCGGTGATCCCGGAGGCCGCCTGGCGGGCGCGCTCGCGCCGGACGCGTTCCTCCTCCGGCACCTCGTCGGCCGCGCCGTCGAGCAGCCCGGCGGGGTCGGCCAGCAGGTGCTCCGCACCGGATGCGGGGTCGAGCGACCACAGACACCCGACGGGATCGTCTCCGGCCCGGCTCCGCAGGAACAGGACACGGGCTCCGTCCGGCGCCACGGTGAAACGGGCGGGAGCGCCGAGGGTGAAGCGACGGGTGCGGGCGAGCTGCCGCAGCAGCGGGGAGATCACCATGCCCGACACTGTGGCACCCGCCGACCGCGTGCCGCACGGCAGTTGTACGGTCCGGTCCGGCGTGGGGGGCTAGGCGGCCAGGGGGTTCAGCACCAGGGGTTCGATGCGGCCCTCCAGCATCGCGCCGATGCCGTGGACGACGCACACGTCCGGCCGTTCCGCGATGTGTACCGGCATGCCGGTGGCCTCGCGCAGCAACTGGTCGAAACCCGGCAGCAGCGCCGAGCCGCCGACCATCATGATCCCGCGGTCGGCGAGGTCGGCGACCAGATCGGGCGGGCAGTCCCGCAGCACCTTGCCGATCCCGTCCAGCACGCCGGTGAGCGGCGTGTGGATGGCGTCGCGTACCGCGGCGGTGTCGACCCGTACGCTGCGGGCGAGGCCGGTGGCCACGTCCCGCCCGTGGATCTCGGTGGAGGCCGGGCCGTCCGGGGTGAGGCCGTTCCCGCACAGGGCGAGCTGCAGGGGCCGTACCGACTGGCTCGGCAGCATCAGTTCGTGCTCGTGCCGCAGGTGCTGCACGATCGCGCGGTCCACGGCCTCGCCGCCCACCGGCAGCCGCTCGGCGCACACGATCGACCCGAGGGAGAGCACCGCGACCTGGGTCGCCGCGGCCCCGCAGACCAGGATCATGGTGGCCTCGGGCCGCTCGACCGGCATCCCGCACCCCACCGCGGCGGCGATCAGCGTGTCGACCAGCTCCACCCGCCGCGCCCCCAGCCCCGCCAGCGTCTCGATGGTCGCCCGCTGGGCCAGCGGATCCGCGTCGTGCGGGGTGCAGGCCGCCGCGCGCAGCCGGGGCTTTCGGCGCAGGGAGCGCCGGATCTTGTCGCCGAGCAGATGGCGCAGCATCCGCTGGGCGATCTCGATGTCGACGACGGTACCGCCCGAGATGGGGCGCACCACGCGGATGTAGTCGGGTGTCCGGCCCGTCATCTTCTCCGCGAACTCGCCCACGGCGATCAGGGCACCGGTCCGCGTGTTCACGGCGGCCACGGAAGGCTGGTCGACGACCAGGCCCATGCCCTTCACGTACACCCGGGTGCGGGCGGCCCCCAGATCGACGGCGAAATGGCAGCGGCGCAACTGCTCCAGACTGACGGTCACGGCAGATCCTCCCGAGTGTGCGCGGGCCGTACGCGGTGGCACCGCCGGTCGGCGGCCTGCTTCGCATCCTCCGGGGGATCCAGGCGGCGCGCCTTCGGGAGGGGGCCGGGTGGGGCAACGGCTGAACGGGGGGTTTCCCCGTCACCGGGCGCCGGGCTCGCCGGGGTGTCGTACGGCGACGGCACCGCCCGGGGGACCCCCGGTCGCCCGGGAGAGGTCACTCGGGGCCGGGGTGACCGGCGATGCCCCGGATCACGCCCAGCTCCACCAGGTCCTGCGGCCGGATCCGCAGCTGGCCGGCGGTGGCCTCGGCCTCCTCCGGAGTCCGCTTGAGGATCGCCGCCGCCAGCTCCGGAGCGATGACCGAGAAATAACTGTCCGGCGTGGCCCAGGTGTTGCCGGGCGCGGCCAGCGCCAGCGCCCCGCCCGAGCCGCCCTCGCCGATGACCAGGGTGGTGATCGGCGTCCGGGCCGCCGCCACCTCGCCGAACAGCTCCGCGATCGCCGCGCCCACGCCCTGCCGTTCCGCCTCGGCGTCGTTGGCGGCGCCCGGGGTGTCGACGAGGGTCAGCACGGGGATCCCGAGCCGGTCGGCGAGCCGTATCAGGCGGCTGGCGGTCCGGTATCCGGCGGGCCGGGTCGCCGTGCCCGTCTGCGCGGCGAAGGCGACGGTACGGCCGTCCCGCTCGCCGAACCCGCACAGCATCCCCTCCGGATCCGCGCCGCCGCACCGGTCGCCGACCAGGGCGACCCGGCGGTCGCCGAAGCAGGCGTCCAGGTAGGCCTGCGCACGCGGCCGGCGAGGATCCCGGGCCCGCAGGACGGCCTGCCATCCGGTGCCGGGCAGCCCGGTGCCGCCCAGGGCGTCCGGCGGGGCCGCGGGGACCGTGGCCGCATTGGTGAGCAGCCGCAGCCACAGCCCGAGCGCCGCCTTCAGCTCGTCCAGCGGTACCACGGCGTCCGCCGAACCCGCCGCGAGCTGCGCGTACGCGGTGTACGCGGCCGGGTCCGCGTCCGCCGGGCGGACCCGGGAGCCCGCGAAACCCACCTGCGCCCCGGGCAGCGCCAGGATCACGTCGGCACCGGCGCCCAGGGTGGCCCAGCCGCCGCCGGTCGTCGGATCGCGCAGGACCGCGATCTGCGGCAGCCCCGCCTCCCGGGTGAGCGCCGACTGCCGGGCCACCCGCTGGAGCTGGGACAGTGCGAGCATGCCCTCCTGCATCCGGCTGCCGCCGGTGGCCACCAGCGGCACCACCGGGAGCCGGTGCCCGCGGGCATGCCGGTACGCCGCCTCCAGCCGGTCCCCGGTCCGCTCGCCCAGCGAGCCGCCGAGGAACCCGAACTCGAACACGATCAGCACGGCCGCCGTGCCCTCGACGCGCGCGGTGCCGACGACGACGGACTCCTCCTCGCCGGTGCGTTCGGCTGCGCGGGCGCGGGAGGCGTCGTAGCCCTGCCAGCCGAGCGGGCCGTCGGGCCGGGACTCCCGTGCCGGGGGCGGGAGTTCGGCGAAGGTGCCGGGGTCGGCGACGAGGTCGAGGAACTGCCGGGCGGAGAGCCGGACCGCGCGGTTGTCAGGCACCGAGGGCCCGCTTCATGATCTTCCCCATGTCGTTGCGGGGGAGGGCGTCCAGGTAGCGGACGACACGCGGACGCTTGTGCGGGGCGAGCCGGCCGGCCACATGGTCCGCCAGCTCCCGCTCCCCGGGCGGGGACTGCGGATCCCCGGGGACGATCCAGGCGACGATCCGCTCGCCCAGGTCCGCGTCCGGCTCCCCGGTGACGGCGGCCTCCCGCACCCCCGGGAACTCCAGGAGCGCGTTCTCGATCTCCCCCGCCCCGATCTTGTAACCGCCGCTCTTGATCAGGTCGGTGGCCTTGCGGCCGACGATCCGCACATAGCCGTCCGGCTCGCGCACGGCCATGTCGCCGGTCCGGAACCAGCCGTCGGCGGTGAACGCGGCGGCGGTGGCGTCGGGGCGGTTGAGGTACTCGGTGAACAGGTTCGGGCCGCGCACCTGGATCTCCCCGACGGTCTCCCCGTCGTAGCGGGCGATCGCCGTCCCGTCCTCCTCCACCAGCCGCAGCTCCACCCCCGGCAGCGGCACGCCCACGGTCCCCGCCCGGGCCTCACCGTCCGCGCGGACACTGGTGTTCATCAGCGTCTCCGTCATGCCGTACCGCTCGACGACCCGCCGCCCGGTCGCGGCCGCGATCCGCTCGTGGTCGTGGACGGGCAGCGCGGCCGACCCGGAGACCAGCAGCCGGGCCCGGCCGAGGGCCTTGGCCAGCGCCGGGTCGGCGGGCAGCGCCTCGGCGATCCGGTGGTACATGGTGGGAACGCCGAACATCATGGTCGCGCCGTCGTTCAGCTCGCGGGTCACGCCGTCGGTGTCGAACCGCCCGAGGTGCCGGACGCTGCCGCCGCGCCGCAGCGGTCCGAGGACGCCCAGCACCAGCCCGTGCACATGGAACAACGGCAGCCCGTGCACCAGCACGTCGTCCCCGGTCCACTGCCAGGCGTCGGCGAGCGCGTCCAGGGTCGTGGCGAGCGCCCGGCGCGGCAGGACGGCGCCCTTGGGCGGTCCCGTGGTGCCGGAGGTGTAGACGACGAGGGCGGGGTCGGCCTCGGTGGTGCGGTCCTCGGGGACCGGGCCGGCGGCCCGCACGTCGACGTCGATACGCGGCAGGCCGGCCAGGGCCGCGGGGAGCGCGGCCTGCGGGGCGGCCAGCACCGCGGCCGGCGCGCTGTCGGAGAGGATGTGCGCGAGTTCCTTCTCGCCCGACCTGGGGTTGAGCGGAACGGCGGCCCGGCCGGCGAGCAGGGTGCCGACGACGGCGACGGCCGTCTCCAGTTCCGGGGTCGCCCACACGGCGACCCGGTCGGCGTCCGCGATACGGCCGGCGAGGGCGCCCGCGGCGGCGGCGAGCTGCCCGTACGTCAGCGACCGTGCGCCGAACCGCAGGGCGACCCGCCCACCGCCTTCGCCCGGACCGTCCACCAGGGCCGGAAAGAGAAAGGACACGCGACGACTCCTCACCGGTCGGAACCTCGACAGCCCCTTCCTACACCAGTCGCCGCCTGCGGGGCCGTCCCACCCGTACACCGGCCGACCGCCTCCGGTCACCGCCGGCGTGCGTCGAGAGTCGCCACGACGGCGCACAGATCGGGCGCGAGCCGCACCTCTACGGCCCGCAGCGCGGGGTGTTCCAGCCAGTGCAGGCGTGCCCGGTCCGGCATGCCCTCGTGCAGGGGCGGCCACTGCGGGGAAGGGGTGAAGTCGTCGACGACGACCGTGCCGCCGGGGGTCAGGAGGCGCTCCACGTCGGCGGGGTGGTCGCCGGGGCTCTTGCCCTGCCCACCGCCGTCCAGGACCAGCAGGTCGAACGGGCCGTGGGCCGCGATGTCCCGCCAGTCACCGTGGACCACCGTCACCTCGGGGTGCGCGGCGAAGACCCCGGCGGCCGCCCGGGCCCGCCCCGCGTCCCGTTCCACGCTGACGAGCCGGACGCCGGCCCGGGCCCCGGAGGCCAGCCAGGCCAGCCCGACCCCCAGCCCGGTCCCGGTCTCCCCGATCCGCCCGGGCGCACCACCGGCGAGCACCTGGAGCAGCCGCCCCTGCTCCGGGCGGCAGGAGTGGGCGAAGCCCCGGGCCCGGGCGGCGTCGACGGCACGCCGGACGAGGGGCGGGAGGCCGGGAAGGCCGGCATGGGCGTCGGTGCCGTGAACGGTCATGCCGGACTTCCTACCTGACGGGGGCTCCCCGCACGCCTCTCATCCGGCCGAGGCGGGTGGACGGGTGGCAAACACCACGTCAGCGACGACGACGCTCACGTTGTCAGCACCGCCCACCGCATTCGCCTCGTCCACCAACCCCCGTGCCACATCCGCCAACTCACCTCCGCCCCCCAGCAACTCCCGGATCCGCCGGTCGCAGACCTCCCTGCTCAACCCGTCCGAGCACAGCAGATACCGGTCCCCGCCCCGGGCCTCGTGCAGCTTCAGATCCGGCGTGCCGGACGACGCGCCGCCCGACAGCGCCTTGGCGAGCAGCATCCGCTGCGGATGGCTGCCGGCCTCCTCCGGTGCCAGCCGGCCCTCGTCGATCAGGGACTGCACCACACTGTGGTCGTGGGTGATGCGGAACAGCTCTCCGTCGCGCAGCAGATACGCCCGCGAGTCCCCGATGTGCACCAGCGCCAGCCGGGACCCGGTCCACAGCAGCGCGGTGAGTGTCGTACCGGCGTCCGTACTGCCCTCCGCCGCCTCCCGCACGGCCTCACGCGCCGAACGCACCGCGTCGTCCAGGAGGTTCAGCACGTTGCCCGCCGAAAGCTCGGCGTCCTCCAGGAACTTCAGCGCCCGCACGGCGGCCGCACTGGCCGACGCCCCGGCGGCCCCGCACCCGTCGGCGACGGCCAGCAGCCGGCGCCCCGCGTACACGGTGTCCTGGTTGGCCGGCCGGACGTGCCCCCGGTCCGAGTGGGCGGCGTAACGCAACTCCAGCATGGTGGTCGTGTCCCTTCTCGATTCACCCGACAGATGGTCGACGAGGAACGCGGCCAGGTCGCCCCGTACGGCGGTCTCCGCCTCGACCCGGGCCCAGTACGCCCGGATCTCCTGAGCGGCCCGGCCGGCGGGCAGCCCGCACACCTCGCGGATCCGCGCCAGCGGCATCCCCAGCCGGCGCAGCCAGGCCACCAGCCGGGCGGCTTCGAGCTGCTCGGCGGCGTAGTACCGGTAGCCGGTCTCCGGGTCGACCCGGGCGGGCCGCAGCAGGTCCAGCTCGTCGTACAGCCGCAGTGCCTTTGGCGACAGCCGGCAGGCCTTCGCGAAGGCGCCGATGGTCAGCCACTTCATGCCGTACCTCACGTTCCTCGACGTCCGCCACCGATGCTGGGGCTTCACCGAGGGTGAAGGTCAACAGGGCGGCCGCGGTTGCGGTACGGAAGGCCGGAGTGGTTAGCCTGCGACGGGCCGGAACACCGGCCGTCACCAGGACGAGGGAGCTCCCGCCGTGCCCCGGATAGTGCTCGCCACCTACGATCCCGGCGCGGAGCCGAGCAGGGACCAGGACCTGCCGGTGCTGCTGCGCGCGCTGACCGCGGCGGGGGCGGACGCGGTCGCCCGTCCCTGGGACGACCCGGACGTCGAGTGGGGCGCCTTCGACCTGGTCGTCGTCCGCTCCACCTGGGACTACAGCTGGCGCACGGCGGAGTTCCTGCCGTGGGTGGAGCGGGTGGGGAAGGCGACCCGGATCGCGAACCCGGCCGCCGTGGTCCGCTGGAACAGCGACAAACGGTATCTCGGTGAGCTGGCGGCGGCCGGTGTGCCCGTCGTGCCGACCCGGTATCTCGCGCCGGGCGACCCCGTCGAGCTGCCGTTCGACGGTGACTTCGTGGTCAAGCCCACCTTCGGCGCCGGCGCCCGGTTCGCCGCCCGCTACACGCCGGGCGAGCACGGGACGGCGGTACGGCAGCTGGCCCGGATGCACGACGAGGGGCTGACGGCGATGGTCCAGCCGTACGTCGCCGGGATCGACGTCAGCGGTGAGCGGGCGCTGCAGTTCTTCGGCGGCCGGCTGCTGCATGCCAGCCGCAAGCGGGCGGTCCTCACCCCGGGCACGGCGTACGACGCGGACAAGGCCGCCCACCCCGACCTGGCGCGGTGGGACCCGACCCCGGCCGAACTCACGGTCGCGCAGGGCGCGTTGGCCGCCGTACCGGAGGCGCCCGAGCTGCTGTACGCCCGGGTGGACCTGGTCGACGGGGCGGAGGGACAGCCTCAGGTGATGGAGCTGGAACTGGTCGAGCCGAACCTGTTCCTCTTCCTGCATCCCGGATCGGTGGCCGGGGTGGCGGAGGCGGTCCTCACCGCGGCGCGTCGATGACCGCCGTGCGCTGGAGCAGGCCCCAGGTGAACTCCGCGACCACCCGACGGCCGTCGGGGACCTGGAAGGTGAGGCCCCAGCGGGTCGGGGCCGTGCCCTCCAGAGGGCGGGCCGGGGCGAAGGCGCGGGCCGCCTCGTCGACCGTGCAGGACCAGGGGGCGAGGTCGTCGAGGGTCTCCAGCCTCGGGGCGGCGGCGCCGGGGGCGCGGACCAGCCATTCGTTCCACACCGCGCTCCCGGGGCCGACCATGACCTCGAAGCGGAGGGTGGGCCACAGGGGGAGCGGCCACTGCCAGGCCGTGCACTCCAGGTCGCCGACGGTGCGGCTGGTCTCGGAGCCGGGCGGGCCGAGGACCGAGCGGTAGCGGGCCGCCGCCGAGCGGGACCGGGGCGAACGGACCATCGCCTGCCACCGCCTGTTGGCCTCGCGCATGTCCGCGATCGACGCGCCCAGCGTGCGCCGGGCGTCCTCGACCAGGTCCGGGTTGTGGTCGGCCATACGGCGCAGCAGCACCAGCTGGAAGTCCAGTTGCATGCCACCCATGGTGCACATACGGATACCCGGCTGGTTCCCGGCCATTGCCCGGGCAATCCTCGATGGCTAGCCTGTGTTCGTCATGCCGATCGCCTGTTGATATCTCGAACGGCTCCCGCGGTTCCGACGATATCTGGCGCCTAGACCCAAGGGAGGGGGCCGGACGTGGGACGCCTCGTGCCTGCCGTGACCCGGGCTCTCGACATTCTTGAGCTCTTCCTCGACGGGGACGGGACTCTCTCCGCCCCCGACATAGTGCGCAGACTCCAGCTGCCGCGCACCACCGTGCACGAACTGGTCACCACGCTCTCCGCCCGGTCGTACATCGTGTCCGTACCCGGACAGCCCGGACGATACCGGCTCGGCGTCCGCCCGTACCAGCTCGGCAGCCGGTACGCCGAGCAGCTCGACCTCGCCGCCGAGGGCCAGCAGGTCGCCCGGTCCGTCGCCGAGACCTGCGACGAGACCGTGCACGTGGCGATCCTCGAAGGGACCGACGTCATCTACATCGCCAAGGTCGACTCCACGCACGCGGTCCGCATGGTCTCCGCCGCCGGCCGCCGGCTCCCCGCCCACTGCACCTCGGTCGGCAAGATGCTGCTGGCCTCGCTGCCGGAGCAGGAGCTGACCGCGCGCATCCCGGACGACGCCGACCTCGTCGCGATGACCCCGAACAGCATCACCGAGCCGGGGGTGCTGCGCGAGGCCCTCACCGGGATCCGCGCCCGGGGCATCGCCGTGGAGAGCCGGGAGTCCAACCCGGACGTCTCCTGTGTCGCCGCGCCCGTCCGCGACCGCACCGGCCAGGTGGTCGCGGCGCTGTCCATCTCGGTGCCGATGATCCGCTGGAGCGACGAGCGCCGGGTCGAGCTGGAACAGCTCGCGGCCAAGGGCGCCGCGGAACTCTCCGAGCGCCTCGGTCACCGGAGCGTGGCATGACGACGAACACGTACACGGCGTACGAGGTCGCGGTGGCCGCGGAGGCCACGCTGGGCGAGGGTCCGACGTGGGACGCGGCCACCGGCCGCCTCGTCTGGATCGACGTCCTGGGCGCGCGGATCCACACCTACGACCCGGTCACGGACCGTCGTACGGTCCGCACCGCCGAGCAGCACATCGGCGCGGTCAAGCCCCGCGCGAACGGCGGACTGGTCCTCAACCTCCGCGACGGGGTCGGTCTCCTCGACCCCGACGACACGTTCCGCTGGCTGCACCGCGAGCCGGTCGCCGGCCGCCGCGCCAACGACGCGGCGGTGGCGCCGGACGGCTCTCTGTGGGCGGGCACGATGCGCTACGACGAGAGGGTGGGCGGTGGCACGCTGTCCCGGGTGACCGGCGACGGCTCGGTGACCACGCTGCTGCCCGACGTCACGGTCAGCAACGGGACGGGCTGGAGCCCGGACGGCAGCCGCGTGTACTACGTCGACACGCCGACGTGCCGGGTGGACGTCTTCGACTACGACGGTGAACTCCCCTCCAACCGGCGTCCGTTGGTGACCATCGAGGAGGGGGCCGGTTATCCCGACGGGCTGACGGTCGACGCGGAGGGCTGTGTGTGGGTGGCGCTGTGGGGCGGGGGAGCGGTGCGCCGCTACACCCCTGACGGCGAGCTGGACCGGGTGATCAGCCTGCCGGCGACGCTGACGACGGCCTGTGCGTTCGGGGGCGCAGGCCTGACCGACCTGTACGTGACGACGGCTCGGGTGGGGCTGGACCGGCCGGATCCGACGTCGGGTTCCCTGCTGGTGATCCCGGGCGCGGGGAAGGGCGTGGCCCAGCCGGCGTTCCAGGGGTAGCGGCCGCCTCGACCGTCCGTTCGGCGCAGCCCCGCACCCCGTGCGGGGCGCGTCGCGCCCCCGGCTACTGGACCCCCGCCGCCTTCAGTTCGTCCGTGGTGAGCGGGGGCCGGGTCAGCTGGGGTCTTCGGGGGCCCAGCAGGGCGCCCAGCAGCACAGCCGGCGACAGGAGCACCTCCGCCCCTCGCTCCAGGGCCGTCACGTCCGTCACCCGGCGGGCGATCCGGCCGTTGCCGGTCGCCGTGTACAGGAGCCGGTCCACATAGGCGTGCGCCAGCCGGTCCCGCAGGTTCGGTCCGTTCTCCGTCGCGCCGGGGTAGAACACGTCGGCCCCCGTGGACAGTTCCCAGGCCGCCCGGGCCGGCCGGCTCACCGCCTTCTGGAGGGACCGGGCGAGCCCGGGGGAGCCCCAGCCCTTGCGTCCGAGCACGTTCCGTACGGCGAGAGCCCCCTGCGCGGCCACCGACATCCCGTGCCCGTACACCGGGTTGAGCGCGCACACCGCGTCGCCGAGGACCACCAGGTTCTCCGGCCAGGTCCGGGCCCGTTCGTAGAAGTGGCGCCGGTTGGCGGTCGTGCGGGTCATCGACACGTCGGTCAACGGCTCCGCGTTCGCGAGGAGTTCGGCGATGACGGGGTGGGCCAGTTCGTCCCGGGCGTAACGCAGGAAGTCGTCGGTGCCGGCGCCCGGTTCGCCGCCGCGGCTGCCGTAGAGGGTGACCAGCCAGCGGCCGTTCTCGATCGGCATCAGGACACCGCCGCGCCCGGGGCGGCGGCCCCGCGGGCTCGCCTGGACGGTGACGATCGGGAAGCCGGTGCGCACCGCCTCCGCCGGGGCCCGGAACATCCGGCTGGCGTAGGCGATACCGGAGTCGACCTCACGGATCTCGGTCGCCGGGCCGCCGAGCCGGGCCAGCCAGGCGGGCGCCCGGGAGCCGCGGCCGGTCGCGTCGACGACCAGGCCGGCGGTGCGCACGTGCTCCGCGCCGGAGTCGAGCGCCCGCAGCCGTACGCCCGTGACGGCGAGGTCCGAGCCGAGCAGGCCGACCGCCTCGGTCCCCGTCAGCAGTTCGATCCGGTCGTCGGCGAGGACCCGCTCGCGCACCACCCAGTCCAGCAGGTCCCGGCTGGCCGGCAGCACGAACGCCGACTCCGCCCAGCGCCGGTACCAGCCCCGTGGGGACAGCGCCACCATGTCGGTGGTCACCGGCACCCGCCGGACACCCGCCGTGAGCAGCTCTGCGATGGTGCCGGGCAGCAGTTCCTCCAGGGCGTGGGCGCCGCCGGACCACAGCTGGTGGACGTGCCGGGCCTGCGGGAGCCCCTTGCGCGGCTGTGGTCCGGTGGGCAGCGCGTCCCGTTCCACGACCACGACCCGGTCCGCGAAGGGGGCGAGCGCCCGGGCCGCGAGCAGGCCGGCGAGGGAGCCGCCGAGGACGACGGCGGTGCGGTCAGTCATGAAGGGCAACGCTCTCTGCTGGGGCGGCCGCACGTTCCCGTACCGCCTCGATCCGGTCGGGGTGACGCAGCGCCCGGGACACCGCCGCGATCTCCCGCAGGAGGTGGGTGGCGTCCGGGCCGCCGGCCGCGTCGGCGGGTTCGGGGGTACGGCCCCGGGTGGAGACGGCGTTCAGGATGCTGACCGCGGAGGCCAGGGCCCGGGCCCGCTCGGGCGGGTGGCCGAGGCCGAGCGCGGCGTCGTAGGAGCGCCGGTCGAGGTCGGCGTCGATGCGCCGGGTCAGGGGCAGCAGCACGTCGCGGATGAACGTCTCGCGCCGGGTCAGCCGCAGTTCGGGCGTGGCGCGCAGCACGAAGGGGACGCCGTCGCCGTGCACGGTCCGGGTCAGCTGGTACAGCGGCCGCAGCTCGTGGTGGGCGAGCCGGACCCGCCAGCGGTCGTGGAGGTACTGGCCGGCGTGCGGGAGGATGAAGCCGACGGCGATGTTGATCGCGGACAGGGCGGCGACCGGCGGGGCCAGGCTGGTGCTGAGCCAGTCCAGGTCCGAGCCGCACCAGCGGGCGGTGACCGCGACCAGCTTGCAGGCGTCGAAGATCAGGTTCAGGACGTAGCCGACGCCCAGCAGCTTCAGTCCCCAGCGCAGCCAGGCGTCCAGGCCCTCGGTGCGCACCCAGTTCCAGATCAGCCGTGAGGTGATGAGGCAGGCGACGCAGTGGGCGACGAGGTAGAGCAGGATCTCCTCGCGCATGAACGGGGTGGTGGCGTAGTAGGTGTCCAGGTCCCGGAGCCGTTCCACCGGGACGTCGGCGAGCGCGAACAGCAGCCACAGGGCGGTGATCACCGAGGAGTAGCCGGCGATGACCCAGCGCATCGCGCGCCGGGTGGCGGCCGAGCGGTCGGCCAGCCCGTTGCGCCAGGCGATGATCAGCAGCAGACAGGAGCCGCCGAACGCGGTGACGAGCGAGTAGCACCACGGCGCGGAGATGTTGGGGACGCCGGTCCACCGGTTGACGGTCGCGATCGTCGACGGCGTGCAGAACACGAACACCGCGCAGGCGAGCAGCAGCAGTCCGCCGACCGCGCGCAGCAGCGGGTCGCGCCACAGCCGGATGATGGTCGGAAGTTTGATCACCAGGGCGGTGGTCAGCACCGCGGTGGGGATCCAGAAGGAGATGTAGAGCTCGCCGAGGAGCCCGCCGGGGTTCGCCGCCGCCGAGGAGGTGGTCACCGAGCGGCTCCGCCGCGCCCGCGGTAGCCGAGGCTGCGCTGCACGGGGTCGGACGGCGAGCGGAGCGGATGCTCGACACAGGGCCGGAACGCGGTCGCCAGCCGGTGGCCGAAGTCGTCGGCCTCGGCCTCGTCGGCCGCCCGGGAGCCGTTGCGTGCGGCCACCGTCAGCGCCATGTCACGCCAGCCGGGCTGGCCGGCCAGCGCGCGGGCCGCCTCCGGGCCGACCCCGTGATGATGGCGGTGGCCGGTGTGCAGATGCCACAACTCATGTCCGAGGATGACCAGTTGCTGCACGGCCTCGGCCCGTTCCTCGACGATGACCAGGTCGAAGTCCTGGAACTCCATCCACAGGCCGGTGACCTCGATCTCGTCCGGGAACCGCTCGAACCGCAGCTCCACCGGCCGCCCGCCGCGCAGTGCGGTCATCTCCTCGCACAGGGCCCGGCACAGCTCGCCCGCGCCGGTGGGCTGCCGGCGCCGGGCGCGGACGGCGGCGGTGAGGTCGGCGGCGAGGTCGCGCATCCGCGCGCCCGGTCCGGAGCGCCGCAGCCTCGCGGCGATCCGGGTCCACCGGTGGCCCGCGCCGGCCAAGTCCATCGCTCCCCCTTCGCCCCGCCCACGGCGCTCACCGTGCGGCGTCGGCCGGTCCGAGATTACGCGTCCGGACGTGTTCGCGTCATGCGATCCGACGACGGTGGTTCATCCCGGAACGACCGCCGGCGCAGGAAAGTCCCGCCGGACCCATTGACGCGCAGGCGCTTCGAGCCTGTTGCACGCGACGGCGGTCCGGGCGGCGGACGGCACGGTGACCGTCTTCGCCGTCAACCGCGGCCGGACGGACGCCCTGCCCCTGGAAATCGCCCTGAGCGGCCTGGACCTGACGCAGGTCACCGAGCACAGCGTCCTGTCGGACCAGGACCCCGACGCCCGCAACACCCTGGAGGACCCGGACCGGGTAGCTCCTCACCAGGCCGACGGCACAACCCTGAAGGACGGCGTCCTCACCGCCGCTCTGGAACCGCTGTCCTGGAATGTGATCCGGCTGGGGTGAAGCGCCCCGCGGTCAACGGCCGGGGGAGGGAACCGTCTCCACGGGAACGCCTCCGGCCGCGCTCCCCAGCAGCTCCAGCCGCACGACCCCCGGCCCGAACTCACTGGTCCCGTCCGAAAGCACGGCCAGCGCCAGCGTGTTGGAGCCCCGGGTCCGCAGAATCCCGTTCGGCAGCACGAACGTGTGCTGCGGACCCACGTCGTTGATGTACTGCCCGAGGTTCCACCCGTTCAGGAAGATCTGCACCCGGTAGGCCCGCGCCGGATCGTCCTCCAGCACCAGCCCCACCGAGGCGTCGACCCCGTCCGGCACGGCCAGCTTGAAGCCGGTGCGGTACCAGGTGACGCCCATGCCCTTGTCCGCGCGCGGCAGTGCGGCCGGTTCCCAGCCGCCGTCCGCGAACCCGGGCAGATGCCAGCCCTGCCGCTCCCCGTAGAGCCCGCCGTTGTTCAGCGGCCCCCGTACCGGGTCCGGCGCGCTCTCGCCCTGGATCCGCCAGCTCACCTTCGGGGACGCCCCCTTGAAGGTCACGGCACTCAGGCCGCGGGCCGCCTTGTGGGTGTCCAGGGAGCGGCCGTCCATGTCGTGCTGCATCCGCCGCACCAGCACGGACAGCACGTGCTCGCGCTGTTCCTTCTTCTTCTCCCGCTCCTTGTCCTGCTGCTCCTTCTTCGGCCGGGCGACGGCGAACTCGGCCGTGGCCGCCCAACTGCCCTGCCGGACCGTCTTCGCGTCCGGCACCGGCATCCGGTGCGATCCGAGCGGTTTCCCGTCCAGCCAGGCCATCAGCATGCCCTGGGTGCCCGTGCTGTAGGCGAGGGAGACGGACTCCAGGTCCTGGAGGTCGCCGTCCACCCGGCCCCGGTACCAGACATCCCCGTAGTGGAAGCCGTAGTCGTCGGCGAACAGCACCGGCTGACCGGCCGGGACGGGCGTCGTGCTGAACGACGTCCTCTTGTCGGCCGCCGTCCACGACGAGTCGTCGAAGGCCGGCGCCGACTCGGGGTTCTCGGTCCTGCGGCGCCAGCCGGTGAGGACCGGCAGCGCCGGCTTCGGGGCGCCCGCCAGGTCCGACGTGGCGACCAGGCTCTGCGAGAGGCTCACCCGGGTCGGTACCCGCTGCCCGTTCCAGGTGACCGAGGAGATCCCGCGCGGCCCCCACACCTCCAGGCCGCTCGGGGCGACCGTGTCCCCGGTGAGCTGCACGGCCGACCCGTCGAGCCTGGCGTGCCGCAGCAGTGCCGGGCCGTAGACCAGCAGGGTGCCGGACGGGGTGTCGTAGGGGAAGAGCCGCAGTGAGGTCGCGTCGTCGGCGAAGAGCAGGAGCAGCGGCGTGTCGCTCTCGCCGCGCTGGACCAGGACCCGGGTGAGGCCGCCCTGGCCGAGCGGCGCGGTGACGTGCAGGATGTTCCGGTCGTAGACCCAGGCCGCTTCGGCGTCCAGGCGCTGGACGAAGGGTTCGCTCGGGCACTCCAGGACCAGGTGCGCCATCTCGCCGTACCGGCCGGTGAACAGGGCGATGTCCTGGCGGCCGGCGGTGAACACGGCCATCGGCTGGGCGGTGGCGTACCGCAGCCTGCGCTTGCCGAGGGAGAGCCCGGTGGTGATGAGCCGGGCGTCGTGGGCCGGGACGGTGACCTCGATGTCGTCGCCCCCGTCCGGCTCGCGGGTCTTCAGGGTGGACGTCACCTCGCTCGCCCCGTCGTTGCGGAGCACGTACACGTGCGCCTGGGTGTCCGGGTTGGTGAGGTGGTACGTCTTCAGCCCGTCCGCCTGGACGTCCGCCGCCCGCTCCAGCCTGGCGAAGTCCGGGACGCGCTGGAGGAGGTGGCCGAGCTGGTGCATCGGGGCGATCTTCGGCGTGACGTTGCGAGCCTCGTCGATGGCCGCCCCGTAGTCGTACGACGTGTAGACGACCGGCGCCGGCAGCCAGCCCCAGTTCGTGCCGCCGTAGGTCATGTAGACGTTGTGCAGCGTGATGCCGTTGGCGAGGTTGGTGAGGTAGAAGCGGCGTTCGTAGGCCGCGTCCCGGGTGCGCCGGGACTCGGCGTACCCCTTGCCGCCGAACTCGACCCCGCCCCACGGATCGAACCAGCCGCCCCCGTACTCCGGCACGAACCCGGGGGTACGGGGACTCGCGGTCGCGCCGCCCTTGAGGCCGCCGATCCCGAAGTGGCCCCAGTCCGGCGGGGTCTGGGTGGGGGACGGGTAACCGTCGAAGCCGTACAGCCACTTCCCGGTCTCTCCGCCGGTGTCGAAGGAACCGGGGATCCAGTAGCCGTTGCGGCCCTTGTCGTTGTGGAAGAGGGGGACGTCGATGCCGTCCGCCCGCACCTTCTTGTACAGGTGGGACATGTAGGCCGGGCCGGCCGGGTCGGCGACGTGGCCGTCGTACTCGTTCTCGATCTGGTAGAGCAGGACGCTGCCGCCGCCGTCCGTGTGCTGATGGCGGCGCACGATGCGGTTGACGGCCGTCAGCCACGCGTCGACGTGCCCGAGGTAGGTCGGGTCGGTGGTGCGGGCCGAGCCGTGCGTGGCGGTCAGCCAGCCGGGGAAGCCGCCGGCGTCGACCTCGGCGTTGATGTAGGGGCCGGGGCGCAGGATGACGTACAGCCCGGTCTCGGCAGCCGTGCGCAGGAACCGGTCCAGGTCGCGGACGCCGGTGAAGTCGAAGCGGCCGGGCGCGGGGGAGTGGAAGTTCCACGCCACGTAGATGCTGACGGCGTTGTAGCCGTGCGCCCGCATCTTCTCCAGCACGTCCCGCCACAGGGACGGGCTCGGGAGCCGGAAGGGATGCAGTTCACCGGACCACAGGACCAGTCTCCGGCCGTCGACGACGAGGGAGTACTGGTCGTGGCCGATCGCGTGCCGTCTGCCGTCGGCACGCGGCGGGGCCGGGGCCGGGCCGGTCGGCACCGTGCGTGCCGCGTAGGCGGCGGGCGCCCCGGGGCCGCCGCTGCCGCCCAGGGCGAAGCCGAGCGCGGTCGAGCCGGCGAGGGCACTGAAGGTACGTCTGCTGAGCGCCAAGGGATCCTCCCGGGCGATCTTACGGGGCGCGGGTGCGGCCATTCTCCACGGGAGGACGCCCCACAATGGACACATGAGGATCTCGGCACGAGCGGATTACGCGGTACGGGCGGTACTGGAGCTCGCCGTGCGGCAGGACGACGGCCCGGTGAAGGCGGAGGAGCTCGCCGGGGCGCAGGACATCCCGCACAAGTTCCTCGAGGGCATTCTGGGTGATCTCCGGCGTGGCGGGATCGTCGACAGCCGGCGAGGCGGGGGCGGTGGCTACCGGCTGGCCCGGGACGCGTCCGCGATCACCGTGGCGGACCTCATCCGGGCGGTGGACGGTCCGATCGTGTCGGTACGCGGCGAACGGCCCACGGGTCTGGCCTACACCGGCACAGCCCGGCCCCTGCTGCCGCTGTGGATCGCGCTGCGCGCGAACGTCCGCCGGATCCTCGAGGGGGTCACCGTGGCGGACATCGCGGCGGACGCCCTCCCGGAGCCGGTGCGCGCGCTGGCCGCGGAACCGGCGGCCTGGGAGAACCCGTAGGGGTGAGCCGAGCGGGGGCGGGGCTGTGAAATCCGGCGTTGTGAATGGCCGGAGTTCGCCCTGACCGCTCGGTGTGGGGGTTCCTACGATGCGAGCGCCTCGTTCTTCACAGGAAACTCACAGTTTCTTCAAAGGTGAACCATGTCGAACCTTGAGGAGCGTGCGGGTCCTGCGGGCCGAGGGTGCCACCCCCCACTCGATCACCGAACCGGAGAAACCATGAAACCCATGAGGCATGGACTCCTGCTCGGCGGAGCGCTCGCCGCGCTGCTCACCGCCGGGTTGCCTGCCCAGGCCACGGCCTCGTCGTCGCCCGTCTTCGACGACCCGCCGCCGGACAAGATCGTGATCAACGTCGCCACGGTGAACGGCTCCGGCTGTCCGCAGGGCACCACCGCCGTCGCCGTCTCCGAGGACAACGAGGCCTTCACCGTCACCTACAGCGAGTACCTCGCCCAGGCCGGCGGCAACTCCGACCCGACCGCCTTCCGGCGCAACTGCCAGCTCAACCTGGTCGTCCATGTACCGGGCGGCTTCACCTACGCCGTCGCCAGCGCCGACTACCGCGGCTTCGCCTCCCTCCAGCCGGGCGCCACCGGTACCCAGCGCGCCTCGTACTACTTCCAGGGCTCGTCCAGCACGGCCTCCGCGAACCACCCCTTCCGGGGCCCCTACGACGACAACTGGCAGGCCACCGACACCACCGACTGGGCCCAACTGGTCTGGGCGCCCTGCGGGGTCCAGCGCAACTTCAACATCAACACCGAGCTGCGGGTGACCGCCGGCAGCGCGAACCCCGGCAAGGTCAGCTTCATGACCATGGACTCGACCGACGGCGAGATCAGCACCGTCTACCACCTGGCCTGGAAGCAGTGCCCCGCCAAGTAGCCGGCGCCCGGCTCACTGGCTCCCCGGGCGGGCCGGGCCCGGTCCGCCCGACTCCCGTCAGGATGGGTGTGACCTCGGTCGCCGTGACCTGTTCCAGGGCCCGGACGGGCTCGCTCAGGAAGAGGTAGAGGCGAACCGCACCCGTGGATGGCGGCTGAGCCGCCGGCCGGTCTCCTCCAGGCCGCCGGGGGCCACCGCCGTCCACGGCAGCGCCTCGGTTCGGATGCCCGGCCCCAGTCGGCGGGCGCCTGCTCCGCCCAGGCCGGTGACCGCTCCCACGCGATCTACGACGCGTACGCCGCCCGGCTTCCGCACACCCCCCGCGCAGATCTTCACCGCGACCGGCACGGACACGCTCTTCGGCAACGGTTCGCCGGAGATCACCGGCCACCGTGCGGCCGGCGGCGACGCGACCCACGTCCACCGGTTCGGCCACCGCCCGGCCGGGCACCCGCACTCCCTCGGCGCCGCGCACTGCGCCGAACCGTCCTTCCTCTTCGACACGTTCGGCGCCTACCCGGCACGGTCCGATGCTCGGTGCCGTCGGGGACGCCCAGCGTGCCCTGGGACACGAGTCCGCCACCGCGGTCGCCGAGTTCGGTCGTACCGGACCGGTGCACGACTGGCTGCCCTGCGCACCCGGAACCCCGGACCGCATCCGCCACTTCGGCTGAGCGCCGGCCGTGGGACGCCACGCGCGGTGGTCAGCCCCGGGCCGCGGCCGTCTCCCGGAACGTGTTCCGGTACGCCTGCGGGGACACCCCGATCGCCGCGTGCAGGTGCTGCCGCAGGGACGTGCCGGTGGCGAAGCCGACCTCCGCGGCGATGCGGTCGATCGCCAGGTCGCTGGTCTCCAGCAGGTGGCGGGCCCGGTGCACCCGCTGCTGGATCAGCCAGCGGCCGGGGCTGACGCCGGTCTCGTCCTGGAAGCGGCGGGCGAAGGTGCGCCGGCTCATCCGGGCGTGGTCCGCAAGCTCCCGCAGGGCCAGCGGCCGTTCCAGGTTCTCCAGGGCCCAGGCCCGGGTGGCCGCGGTCCCGGTGGCGCTCTCGTCCGGCACCGGCTGCTCGATGTACTGCGCCTGGCCGCCGTCCCGCCACGGCGGTACGACGCACTGCCGGGCCACGCTGTTGGCGACCGCGCTGCCGTGGTCGGAGCGGACGAGGTGCAGGCAGACGTCGACACCGGAGGCGGCGCCCGCGGAGGTCAGTACGTCACCGTCGTCGATGAACAGCACATCGGGGTCGAGGGCGACCTGCGGGAACATCCGGCGGAACCGGGGCGCCAGCGCCCAGTGCGTGGTCGCGGGCCGGCCGTCCAGCAGCCCGGCCGCCGCGAGCGTGAACGCCCCCGTGCAGATGGAGACGATCCGGGCACCGGGCCTGATCCGTGCCAGCGCGGCGGCGACCGGAGCGGGCACCTCGTCCGTGATCCGCGTCATGTCGTACGGCGGTACGACCACGGTGTCCGCGCTCTCCAGGGCTTCCGGCCCGTGCCCGAGGGTGACCGTGAAGTCGGCGCTGGTCGCCACCGTACGGTCGTCGGTCGCCGCGCAGGTCACCACCTCGTAGGCGCCCGGTACGCACGGGAAGACCCGGTTCGGGATGCCCAGCTCGAAGGGGTAGACACCGTCGAGGGCGAGCACGACGACCCGGTGGGGCCGGGTCTTGAGGAAGTCGATCTCGGACATGGCACGATTCTATCGTCCGCCGCCCATGTGGCCACCGCTCGTCCCGCCCCGGAAAGGCGTTTGACGGCCGTCGGCGCCCGGTGATCCGATGCCGCACATGAGCACAGGTCAGCCGCATCCCGGGACGCCCCTCGTCGACGACGGCCTCGTACGGCGGCTGATCGCCGGGCAGTTCCCGCAGTGGGTGGGGCCGGCGGTGCGGCGGTGGCCGTCCGGCGGCACCGTCAACGCCATGTTCCGGCTCGGCGACGCCATGGTCGTGCGGCTGCCGCTGGCCGAGGGCGGGGACGGGGACGTGACGAGGGAGCGGGAGTGGCTGCCCCGTCTCGCACCCCATCTGCCCGTCCGCATCCCCGAGGTGCTCGGCGCCGGGGAGCCGGCCGAGGGGTGTCCGTGGCCGTGGTCGGTCTACCGGTGGCTGCCCGGCCGGCTTCCCGAACCGGACGCCCTGGCCGAGCCCGTACTGCTCGCCGAGGACCTGGCCGCGTTCGTGACCGCGATGCGGAGCATCCCGCTGCCGGACGCCCCGCCGGCCCACCGGGGCGGGCCGCTCTCCTCGCTCGACGCGGACACCCGGGCGGCGATCGCGGAACTGCGCCGCATCCCGCAGGAGGGCGTCGACTGCGACGCGGCGGCCGCCGTGTGGGAGGAGGCGCTGCGGGCCCCGGACGCCGACGGGCCGCCGGTGTGGCTGCACGCCGACCTGATGCCGGGCAACCTGCTGATCGACGACGACGGCAGGCTCGCCTCCGTCATCGACTTCGGGTGCGCGGGGGTGGGCGACCCGGCCTGCGACCTGTTCCCGGCGTGGAACCTGCTGCCGCCCGAGGGCAGGCAGGCGTTCCGCGAGGCACTGGCCGTGGACGACGCGACGTGGCTCCGCGGCCGGGCCCGGACCCTCTCCCAGGCCCTGATCGCGCTGCCGTACTACCGCACGACGAACCCGGCCATGGCCCGCAACGCCCGGCACGTGATCCGGGCGGTCACTTCCCCGCGTACGTGACGAAGCCGGCCCAGGCGGCGGGGGAGTGGGTGAGGTGGGTGCCGGCCGTGTTCTTCGAGTCGCGGATGTGGATGGTGCTGGGGCGGACGGCGACCTCGACGCAGTCGCCACCGCCGCTGTAACTGCTCTTGATCCAGGCCGGCTCGGTGGTCTTCGTAAGTCCCCTCGCATTCGCTGCAACAGGCTCCAGGAGTCTTCCAGCGCAAGAGCCTGTGAGCGCATCCTGGCATAGCGCCGTTGGAGGATGCTGATCTCTTTCGGGTCGGAGACGAGCAGGCCGCCTCGCTGCCCCTCGCGGTAGGCGGACCACTTGTTCTCGATCGTCTCCAGGAGCTGCATAGGGCCCGCGAGTCCGGCGTGTGACTCCTGCACCGTCGGCATGATCTGGATCTCGGCATTGCGCAGCTCCGCGATCTTCAAGACGTGGGCGACGAGTTCGCGTGTGATGTCGGAGCCGCCGGTTCGCCGGCGGAACAGGTGCTCCTCCAGGACGAAGCCGAACGTCGCGTTCGGCATGTTCCTCAGCAACCGCTGCCGTTCGGCCCGAGCCGCCCATCGTGCCTCGACCTGCTCGTCATCCAACGGTGGCAACTGCCCCCCGAACAGGGTCCGCGCGTACGCCTCGGTCTGCAGCGGACCGGGCTCGCCGGGGCGGGTACGGAGAGGGCCATTGGGGTCGTTCGCCGCGACGAGAGTATCCCCCGGACGGCGGGGGCTCGCGGGAATCGCCGCGGGATCCGGGTGTAATCACGCCAGGCCGATTCCCGAATTCCTGCCGGAGGAAGATTTCCCATGGGTGCCAACCCGTCGCTCCCGAAGCCGTCCGGTCCCTACCTGGGGAAAGGGCGGTTGCCCGCGGATTTCTATTCCTACGAGGAACTGCTGGCGGACGGTGACCGGGAGAAGATCGAGCGCGTCCGCGCATTCCTCGACGCACAGGCGGCCCCGATCGTCGACGACTACTGGGCCCGGGCCGAGTTCCCCTTTCAACTGGTCGAGGGATTCGGCGGACTCGGGCTCGCGAACTGGGCGGACCCGGACTCCACGGAAGCCAGGCCGAGCAATCTCCTCTCGGGATTCGTCGCGCTGGAATTCGGGCATGCCGACGCGTCCCTGGCGACCTTCACCGGTGTCCACACGGGGCTGGCCATCGGCTCGATCCTCGGCTGCGGCTCCGAGGAGCAGAAGCGGCGGTGGCTGCCCGCGATGAGCCGCTTCGAGAAGATCGGGGCCTTCGCGCTGACCGAACCGCACGGCGGCTCGGACGTGGCCGGCGGCCTGAGGACGACCGCGCGCCGCGACGGCGACGCATGGGTCCTCGACGGGGCCAAGCGGTGGATCGGCAACGCGACCTTCGCCGACCTGGTCGTCGTCTGGGCACGGGACACCGAGACCAACCATGTGCTGGGATTCGTCGTGGAGAAGGACACCCCCGGGTTCACCGCGACGAAGATCGAGAACAAGATGGCGCTGCGGATCGTGCAGAACGCCGACATCGTGCTGGAGGGCTGCCGCGTCCCGGAGGCCAACCGGCTGCAGAACGCGAACTCGTTCAAGGACACCGCGGGCATCCTGCGCCAGACGCGCAGCGGGGTGGCCTGGCAGGCCGTGGGGGTGATGTTCGGCGCCTACGAGATCGCGCTGCAGTACGCGAAGGAACGCGAGCAGTTCGGACGCCCGATCGGAGGCTTCCAGCTCGTCCAGGACCTGCTGGTGAAGATGCTCGGCAACGCCACGGCCTCGTGCGGGATGGTGGTGCGGCTGGCCCAGTTGCAGGACGCCGGGATCTTCAAGGACGAGCACTCCGCGCTGGCGAAGGCGTACTGCACCGTGCGGATGCGGGAGAGCGTCGGCTGGGCCCGGGAGCTGCTGGCCGGCAACGGCATCGTCCTCGACTACAAGGTCGGCCGCTTCGTCGCCGACGCCGAGGCCCTGTACTCCTACGAGGGCACCCGGGAGATCCAGACCCTGATCGTGGGACGCGCCGTCACCGACGGCCTGAGCGCCTTTGTGAAGTGATGACGATGACCACCGAATCCGTTTTCAGCGGCCTGAAGGTCCTCGACGCGTCCTCGTTCATCGCGGCGCCCGCCGCGGCGACCATGCTCTCCGACTTCGGGGCCGACGTCATCAAGATCGAGCCCCCGGGGACGGGCGATCCGCAGCGGCGGCTGAGTGCCTTGCCGCCCAGCCCGCAGGCGCAGGCGAACTACGGCTGGCACCTGGCCAACCGCAACAAGCGGGGCATGGCGCTGGACCTGAAGTCGCCGGCGGCCGTCGAGGTCCTCAAGCGGCTCGTCGAGTGGGCGGACGTGGTGATCACCAACTTCCCGCACGGTACGCGCGAGAAGCTGCACCTCGGCTACGAGGAGGTCGCGGGCTGGAACCCGGGGGTCGTCTACGCCGACCTCACCGGCTTCGGGGACGCGGGTGCCGACGCCCGGCAGCCGGGGTTCGACCTGACGGCGTTCTGGTCGCGCAGCGGTCTGCTGGCCTCCACCCGGGACGCCGGCGCCCCGCCGACCGTACCGGTCTGGGGCAGCGGCGACTACACGACGGCTATCGCCGTCTACGGGGCGATCACGACCGCCCTCTACCACCGCGAACGGACCGGACAGGGGGCCGACGTCGGGACGTCACTGCTCGCCACCGGCGTCTGGGCCACGGGGACACTGGTGGCCGGCGCCCTCGCCCACGGCACCCCCTTCGAACCGCACGACCGCAAGGCCCCGGCGAACGCCCTGATCAACCCCTACCGGACCGCGGACGGCGAGTGGTTCATGCTGGTCGCCTCGCCCACCCGCTGGCAGGGACTGACCCGGGCCGTCGGACACCCCGAACTCCTGGAGGACCCCCGGTTCGCCGACCTGGAGGGCATGGTCCGGCACGCCGACGCGCTGGCCGAGCTGCTCGACACCGAGTTCCGCTCGCGGCCCTTCGGCCACTGGAAGGAAGCGCTGGGCCGGGAACGCATCACCTACAGCCTCATCCAGACGCCGGAGGAGGCCGCGCGGGACCCGCAGCTGCGCGACAACGACATCGTCGTCCCGCTGGAAGGAGTCAGCGGGCTGCCGGAGACCGTCAGCAGCCCGGTCACCCTGCGAGGGATGCCGAAGGTGCCGGCGAAACGGGCGCCGGAGCTGGGCGAGCACAACGACGAGATCCTCGCCGGACTCGGGTTCGGACCCGACGAGATCGCCGGACTGCGCGCCCGGGGAGCGGTCCCCGGCGGGACGGAAGCGGAGCCGCCGCGATGAGCGCGGCGCCGCGGGAGGCCGGGGGCCGGGACGGCCGGCCCCCTTCACCTCGACTTCGCCTCGAAATCCTCTGGACGAAGGACTCCGTCCGGTCGGAGTTTCCCAGGTGGGACAGGGCCCGTTGGTAGCGTCGGCCTACCCCGTGCCACCGACCGAGAGAGACCTGATGCCCCCGACGATCCGCAGGGCCGTGATCCCCGCCGCCGGACTCGGTTCCCGTCTGCTGCCGCTGACGAAGGCCACGCCGAAGGAGATGCTTCCGGTCGGCGACAAACCGGTGATCGAACACACCGTGCGGGAGCTGGTGGACTCCGGCATCACCGACATCACCATCGTCGTCTCGGGTGGCAAGAGCCTGATCCAGGACCACTTCCGGCCGAACCCCGGGCTCGTGGAGCAGCTGCGCGCCGACGGCAAGACCGCGTACGCGGACGCCGTCGAGGAGGTCGCCGAGCTGGCCCGCCGCGGCCACATCACCTACCTCGACCAGTACGGCCCGTACGGCAACGGCACGCCCGTGCTGAACGCGGCCCGCTCCTTCGGCGACGAGCCCGTCCTGGTGCTCTGGCCGGACGACGTGTTCGTCGCCGACGTCCCCCGCTCCCAGCAGCTGATCCGCGCCTACGAGCAGACCGGCTGTCCGGTGCTGGCCCTGCTGCCGATGGACCCCGCCGACTCCCAGCGCTACGGCGTGCCCATCGTCAAGGAGGACCTCGGCGACGGCCAACTGCGCATCACCGGGCTGGTGGAGAAGCCCGCGCCGGCCGACGCGCCGTCCCCGTACGCGGCCATCGGCGGTTACGTCATCACCCCCGGCATCATCGACGAACTGCGTGAACAGACCCGCCGCTGGTACGAGCACCGCACCGGCGAGGTCTACCTGACCGACGCCATCAACGCCTACGCCGCCAGCCGGGCCGTGTACGGGCAGGTCATCCAGGGCCGCTGGTACGACACCGGCAACCCGGCCGACTACCTCGTCGCCCAGATGGCCTTCGCGCTCGCCCACCCCGAGTACGGTCCCGTCGTGCGCGGCCTGGTCCGCGGGCTCGACGAGGAGTCGGAGGGCAAGCCGGATACGGTATGATCGTCTCACAGCTGGTCGCCACAGAAACCGGTGGCTGGTGCTGCGTTGGTGGTCCAAGGAAAGACGTCCCGCTTCCTGCGGGGAAATGCAGGTGCAAGGCCTGCCCGGCGCTCCATTCGGTGCCCGTCCGCATGATGCGGACGGGCACCGTGCGTTTGCCCCCGTCCACAACTCTGCTGCTCAATTCCTGTTGTTCAGGCGGTCAGCCGGTGGTTGCGCCGTTCGAGGGTGAGGGTGCGGGTGCGGCTGGTGTTCCCGGCGGGGCGGAGATCGCCGACAGAGCCGCGGCCTTGGGCTTGAGCGGGATCACCCCGGACACGAGAACACCGCCGCATCCCGTGAAGCGACGGTCACACTCGCATCGTTCCCGCTCTGGGCGAGATCCGAGGGAAGGCGGATCCTAGTAGCGGAACTGCTGGATCTGGGCGTCGCCCGGTCCGAACGTCCAGCCGGTTCGGGTCGACGGGTCGAGCTGGGTGGCGTTCTCCGGGCGGCCGGGAACGCGAGGAGCCCCACTACCGACGCCTGCTGGAGGAGGCGGGCTTCACGCAGGTGGCCTGCCACGAACTCCCTCTGGACGCCTCGCTGTCGCACGCCGTGCGGGTCAGAGCTGCGCGGTTCGTCCCCCGCAGGCCGGCGCGAACGGCCACGACGGTGCGGCAGTCGGCCACGCACCGGTGCCTACCCGGCCTGTCCCATTCCCGCCGCGTTGGGCCAGCTCTGCGCGTTGGGCCACCCCGTGGCCGGCGCCGGGGCCAGCTCGGGCGCCGGGGGCGCGGGTGCCGTCATCCCCCGTACCTGCGCCGCGGTCAGCCCGCCCCGCGCCGGCACCCCGGTCGGGGTGGGCCCGACCGGAGCGGGCTGCGGCGGGGCCTGCACGGGCATCTGCATCGGAGTCTGCATCGGGGGCTGCACGGGCGGCGCCTGCAGGGGCGCCTGCATCTGGGCCACCATCGGCTGAGGCTGCTGCATGACGGGCGCTGCCGCCGGCATCGGCATCCCGGCCGGCGGACCGGCGACGGGGAGCGGCATGCCGACACCGGCGGCGGGAGCGGCGGCGAGACTCGGCCCCGTGGCCGACGCCGCGGCGAGACCCGGAACGGGCCCCGCACCGACGGCCTGGGCGAGCTGAATGCCCGCCCCGTTGGTCTCGCTCACCAGCCGGTCAACCGCCGCCGTACCCGAGCTGTAGCTGGTCCCATTGCCCAGCTCGGGCACGGCGGCTCCCCTCCTGGACCCGTAGAGCACCTGCTCCATGGCGGACACCAGGCGACGCACGTCCACCTCGGGGCGCACCACGAGCCTCAGGAAGCGACTGGACGAACCGATCTTGTTGCCGCACTCGCGGACCAGGATGCGGTGCTCGGTGAGCATGCGGTCCCGGACCACCGTGCCCTCGGCACCGACGGGCAGCCGTACGAACAGGAAGTTGCCCTGCGAGGGGTAGACGGTCAGACCCGGCAGGACGGAGAGCTGGCTGGCCATCTCCAGCCGGTCCTTGCGGACCTGGAGCAGGCTCTGCGCGTACTCGGCGCCGTGCTCCTTGAGCATGAAGACGACGTACTCGGCGAACGCGTTGAGGTTCCACTTGGGCAGCATCGAGCGGACCTTGCCGGCCAGCGACGGGTTGGCGACCATGTAGCCGAACCGGATGCCGTGCAGACCGAAGTTCTTGCCGAGGCTGCGCAGCACGATGACGTTCGGCCGCAGCATCGCCTCCTGGACGACGCTGGGCTCGGCCTCGGCGTCGGCGAACTCCAGGAAGGACTCGTCGATGACGATCAGGTCCAGGTCGGCCATGGCGTCCATGAACTGCACCAGGGCCTGCTTGTGCAGGAAGCCGCCGTCGGGGTTGTTGGGATTGCAGATGACGGCGACCCGGGTGCCCCGCTTGCGGATGAACTCGGCGTACTGCGCGAGGTCCAGGGCGAAGCCGCCCGACTCCTGGAGCGGGAACATGTCGACGCGCTTGCCGGTCTCCATCGGCTGGTCGGTCCAGCGGCCGAAGGTGGGGACGGGGACGGCGAGGGACTCACGGACCAGCAGGTGGTCGATCCAGGTGATCAGCTCGGTGGAGCCGTTGCCCATGGCCACGGCCTGCGGCGGGAGCTGGAGGAGCTGGCAGAGCTCGGCGGTGATGGTGTCGGCGCTGCTCGGGTAGAACGTGATGATGTCCTTCAGTCTGGACGCCATCGTTTCCATCATCGCCGGGGTGGGGAAGTACGGATTGCAGGGAATGCAGAAATCGACGGGACCAGCCCCCTCGCCTCCCTCGCGGGTCAGCGCCGCCATCGACGGGCTGTGCGCGCCGCTGCGGAACAACGAGGTGACGTTGCCTGCCATTGAACCTCCGTATGAGGCGGGCCCGGTGGGGACGACCGGGCCCGTCGTCTGGGTGGCCCGCGCGGGGGAGCACGGGCCGTCCTTGAGTACGGAGTCACGCGTGGCGTTGTTCAGCGGATGTGAAAGAAATGTGACTTACCGTTTCTGCTCGGGATTCCGCCGCGCGGGCGCGACCAGCCCCTTACCGGCCGCGCCCGCGCCGCCTCAGGCTCCGAACGAATGAACCGTCCGTGACCTGTAGGTCTGCCCCGGCCGCAGCACCGTCGAGGGGAAGCGCGCCTGGTTCGGCGAGTCGGGGAAGTGCTGGGTCTCCAGGCACAGTCCGTCACCCTGCCGGTAGGTGCGGCCGGAGGTGCCGGTGAGGGTGCCGTCGAGGAAGTTGCCCGAGTAGAACTGCAGGCCCGGCTGGTCCGTGGCGATCTTCAGGGTGCGTCCGGAGCGCGGGTCGCGCAGGGTGGCGATGTGCTCCGGCTCGGCGGTGACGCCCTTGTCGAGGACCCAGTTGTGGTCGAAGCCCTTGGCCTGCACCTGCTGGGGGTGACCCGCGCGGATGTCCCGGCCGACCGGCTTGCCCTTGCGGAAGTCGAAGGGAGTGCCGGAGACCCTGGCCAGTTCGCCCGTCGGGATCAGACCCGAGTCGGTGGGGGTGTAGCGGCCGGCGGCGATCGTCAGCTCGTGGTCCTCGACCGTGCCCGTGCCCTCACCGGCGAGGTTCCAGTAGGTGTGGTTGGTGAGGTTGACCACGGTCGGCTTGTCGGTGGTGGCCGTGTAGTCGATGATCCAGTCACCGTGCCGGTCGAGGGTGAAGGTGACCTTCGTCCTGAGGGTGCCCGGGTAGCCCATCTCGCCGTCGACGCTGGTGTAGTGGAGGTGCAGGCCGACGTCGGAGCCCGAGGTGAAGCCCTCGATGTCCCAGACCTTCGTGTTGAAGCCCTTGGCACCGCCGTGCAGGCTGTTGACGCCGTCGTTGACGGAGAGCTGGTAGCTCTTGCCGTCGAGGGTGAACTGCCCCTTGGCGATCCGGTTCCCGTACCGGCCGATGGTCGCGCCGAAGAAGGTGGTTCCGGCGACGTACGCGGCCAGGTCGTCGTAACCGAGCGACACGTTGGCGTACTTGCCGTGCCGGTCCGGGATCTCCAGGGACTGGATGATGCCGCCGTAGGAGAGGACCTTGAGACGGGTGCCGCCGTTCTCCAGGGACCAGCGGTGGACCCTGGTGCCGTCGGCGAGCTTCCCGAAGAGTTCCTTCACCGGCTTCCGGCCTCCCGAGGAGGCCTCGGCGGTGCCCGTGCCGAGGGTGGTGGCGGCGATCCCCGCCGCCGCGGCTCCCGCGATGACCGTGCGTCTGTTCAGTTCCATCTAGCGGCTCCTTGAGAAGAGAGTTGAAAGGCGCCCGCTGGATCCCGCGCCCCGAAGGGGTGCGGGGAACCGCGCGACCGGCCCCCGCCGGCCCGCGCTTTCTGTACGGCCTTCCAGCGGAGCGCCTGCGCTGACTACGAACCGGACTTGCGCTTGTTCCACACGTCGAATCCGACGGCCGCGAGCAGGGCGAGGCCCTTGATGACCTGTTGCCAGTCGGTGCCGACGCTGAGGAGGTTCATGCCGTTGTTCAGCACACCGAGGACGAGACCGCCGATGATGGCACCGAGGATGGTGCCGACACCGCCGCTCATGGAGGCGCCGCCGATGAACGAGGAGGCGATCGCCTCCAGTTCGAAGCCGTCGCCCGCCTTCGGCGAGGCCGCGTTCAGCCGGGCCGCTACCACCAGACCGGCCAGGGCCGCGAGCACGCCCATGTTCAGGAAGACGTAGAAGGTGACCTTCTTGTCCTTGACGCCGGACAGCTTGGCCGCCGGCAGGTTGCCGCCGATCGCGTAGATGTGCCGCCCGAAGACCGCGTTGCGCATGACGTAGCCGTAGCCGACGACCAGCGCGCCCAGGACGATCAGGACGATCGGGGCGCCCTTGTAGCTGGCGAGCAGCATGGTCAGGACGAGGATCGCGGCGATCAGCGCGGTCAGCTTGAGCAGGAACAGCCGGGTGGGCGGCACGTCCAGGGCGAACTCCTGCTGGCGGCGGCGGTCGCGGAACTCCTGCCAGACCACGGCGGCGATCAGCACGATGCCCAGCAGCAGCGTGATGTTGTGGTAGTTGGTGTGCGGGCCCACCTCGGGGAGGAAGCCGTTGCCCAGGTTCTGCAGGCCGTTCGGGAACGGGCCGATGGTCTGGCCCTGGAGCAGGATCTCGGTGAGACCGCGGAAGAGCAGCATCCCGGCGAGGGTGACGATGAACGACGGTATGCCGAAGTAGGCGATCAGCACGCCCTGGGCGGCGCCCGCGAAGGCGCCCATCACCAGGCACAGGACCAGCGCCACCGGCCAGGGCACGCCGTGATCGACCGTCAGCACGGCGGCGAAGGCGCCCACGAACGCAGTCAGCGATCCGACCGACAGGTCGATGTGCCCGGCGATGATCACCATCATCATGCCGATGGCCAGGATCAGGATGTAGCTGTTCTGCAGCACCAGGTTGGAGACGTTGCGCGGCAGCAGCAGGTCCCCGTCGGTCCACACGGCGAACAGGGCGACGATCAGGCCGAGCGCGATCAGCATGCCGTACTGGCGCATGTTGCGGCGCAGCCCGTCCAGGACCATCCGGAGCAGGTTCCCGTCGGCGGCCGATCCGCTCCTGCCCGGCGGCGCGGGCGCCGGGCTCTTGGCGGTGACATCCGTGCTCATCGCGTTACCTCTTTGTCCTTCGTCATATGGCGCATCAGCACTTCCTGCGTGGCCTCGGCCCTGGGCACCTCACCGGTCAGACGGCCCGCGGCCATGGTGTAGATGCGGTCGCACATGCCGAGCAGCTCGGGCAGCTCGGAGGAGATGAAGACGACCGCCTTGCCCTGGGCGGCGAGCTGGTCGATGACCGTGTAGATCTCGTACTTGGCGCCCACGTCGATGCCGCGGGTCGGCTCGTCCAGGATCAGCACGTCAGGACCCGCGAAGATCCACTTGCTGAGGACGACCTTCTGCTGGTTGCCGCCCGACAGCTTGCCCACCGGCTCGAACACCGTGGGCGCCTTGATGTTCATGGAGGTGCGGTAGCCCTCGGAGACCTGCCGCTCCTCGTGCTCGTCCACGATCCCGCGCCGGGCGACCTTGTTCAGCGCGGTCAGCGAGATGTTGCGGTTGATGGTGTCGATGAGGTTGAGGCCGTAGTGCTTGCGGTCCTCGGTGACGTAGGCGATGCCGTGGCCGACCGCCTCGGCGACCGACTTGGTACGGATCTCCGTGCCGTCCTTGAGGACCGTGCCGCCGTCGTAGCGGCCGTAGGTCCGTCCGAAGACGCTCATCGCGAGTTCGGTGCGGCCGGCGCCCATCAGGCCGGCGATACCGACGATCTCGCCGCGCCGGACGTGGACCGACACGTCGTCGACGACCTTGCGATCCTGGTCGATCGGGTGCCGCACGGTCCAGTCGCGGATCTCCAGGGCCGGTGCCGCGTCCTCTTCGCCCTCGTAGGGGGTGCGCTCGGGGAAGCGGTGGTCGAGGTCGCGGCCGACCATGCCGGAGATGATCCGCTCCTCGGTGGTCTCCGCCGACTTCACGTCGAGGGTCTCGACGGAGTGACCGTCACGGATGATCGTCACCGAGTCGGCGACCCGGCGGATCTCGTTGAGCTTGTGCGAGATGATGATCGAGGTGATGCCCTGGTTCTTCAGCTCCAGGATCAGGTCGAGGAGTTTGCCGCTGTCCTCGTCGTTCAGAGCCGCGGTCGGCTCGTCGAGGATGAGCAGCTTCACCTTCTTCGAGAGCGCCTTCGCGATCTCCACCAGCTGCTGCTTGCCCACGCCGATGTCGGTGACGCGGGTCTCCGGGTGGTCGTCCAGACCCACCCGGCGCAGCAGTCGGGTGGCGTGCCGCAGGGTCTCGCGCCAGTCGATGAACCCGCCCTTGGCGTGTTCGTTGCCGAGGAAGATGTTCTCCGCCAGCGAGAGGTACGGCGACAGCGCCAGCTCCTGGTGGATGATCACGATGCCGCGCTGCTCGCTCGCCCGGATGTCACCGAACGCGCAGGGCTCGCCCTCGAAGAGGATCTCGCCCTCGTAACTGCCGTGCGGATGGACGCCGGAGAGGACCTTCATCAGGGTCGACTTGCCGGCGCCGTTCTCCCCGCAGATGGCGTGGACCTCGCCCTGGCGGACGGTCAGAGTGACGTCCGACAGTGCCTTGACGCCGGGAAAGGTCTTGACGATCGAGCGCATTTCCAGGACGGGTCCCGCCATGGTCTGCCTTCCAATCAGTGCTTGACGGTCGGGGGTCGGCGGATTACTTGAGCTGGGCGTCGGTGTAGTAGCCGCCCTTGACCAGGACGTCCTCGTAGTTGGACTTGTCGACGCTCACCGGCTGGAGCAGGAAGGCGGGGACGACCTTGGACCCGTTGTCGTAGGTCTTGGTGTCGTTCGTCTGCGGGGTCTTCTTGTTCAGCGCGTCGTCGACCATCGTTGCCGCGACCTCGGCGAGCTTCCGGAGGTCCTTGTAGACGGTCTGGGTCTGCTGCCCCGCGATGATCGACTTGACGGACGCCAGCTCGGCGTCCTGGCCGGTGATGACAGGAAGCGGCTGGCTGCCCGACCCGTAGCCGTCGGACTTCAGGGCGGCGAGGACGCCGATCGAGATGCCGTCGTAGGGCGAGAGCACCGCGTCGACCTTGGCGGACTTGTAGGAGGAGGTGAGGATGTCCTCCATGCGCGACTGCGCGGTCGCGCCGTCCCAGCGCAGGGTGGTGACCTTGTTCAGCGCGGTCTGGCCGGACTTGACCACCAGCTGCTTCTTGTCGATGTACGGCTGGAGCACGCTCATCGCGCCGTTGAAGAAGTACTTGGTGTTGTTGTCGTCGTTCGAGCCCGCGAACAGCTCGATGTTGAACGGGCCCTTCTTGCCGCTGTCCAGACCCAGCTTGTGCACGATGTACGTGCCCTGCTCGACGCCGACCTTCTCGTTGTCGAAGGACGCGTAGTAGTCGACGTTCTTGGTGCCGAGGATCAGCCGGTCGTAGGCGATGACCGGGATCTTGGCGTCCGCGGCCTCCTGGAGCACGTTGTTCAGGGACTTGTTGTCGATCGCCGCGATGACCAGGCCCTTGACGCCCTGCGTGATCAGGTTCTCGATCTGCGAGACCTGGTTGTCCGGGTTGTCCTCGCCGAAGACCAGCTTGGTCTTGTAGCCCTTGGCCTCGATGTCCTTGACAAGGTTGTTGCCGTCGTTGATCCAGCGCTCGGACGACTTGGTCGGCATCGCGATGCCGATCGTGCCGCCCTTGGCGCTGCCGTTGTCCTCCTTGCTGCCGCCTTCGCTGTTCTGCCCGCAGGCGGACAGGGTCAGGGCGAGGGAGGCGGCCCCGGCTATGAGGGTGAGGGCGCTTCTACGAGTACGCATGGTGATCGGTCCCTGTTCTTCTCGTCGTTGAGAGGTTGAAGCGCCCCGAAGGGGCGCGGGGAACTGCGCGACCAGCCACAACGGACCCGCAGCTCCCGACGTTCATCAGGCAGAACCCTCGGTGGGGAACCGGTGGAGAGCCCCCGGCAGCCGCGACCCCAGCGGCGCCATCTCCCCGTCCGCCCCGTGCCGCGCCAGCAGGTCCAGCGCGAGCCGCCCCCGCCGCACCCGCTCGCGCGCGGTGTCCAGGGTCACGTCCCGCAGGTGGGTGCCCCACGGGTAGATGCCGGGAGCCTTGGACAGACCGAACTTCAGGTAGATCGGCGCGCCGCGCCGGATCAGCTCGGCGACCTCGTACATCCGGATGTAGCCGCCGAGGTCGTCGGGGGCCTCGATGTACATGTCCATGGGGGCGCCGGACACCCGCCGGATCTCGGTGAGGTGATCGAGGGTCAGGTCGCTGGGCACGTTGACGGAGTCGGCGCCGAGGTGCTCGAAGACCGAGTACGACGCCGGGTTGACCGGACCGACGAGCGCGGACACCTTCAGCGTGGTGTCGGCCGGGACGATCCCCGCCTGCCGGGCCCGGTGCAGCGTCCACAGCACGCCCTCGTCGGCGACGAGCAGGCACTTGACGCCCAGTTCCGTGGCCCGTACGGCGTCTTCGACACATCCGGCGACCGCGTCGTGGCCCCGTGCGCGCAGTCCGGCCCCCCGCGAGTCGGAGCGCACGGAACCGCCGATGTCCCAGGTGCCGCGCGGGCCGGTGAACAGACAGAGCTCGATGTCACGCTCGTTCGTCGCGTCGACCATCTCCGTGATCTCGGCGTCGGTGAGCATCCACACGCCGCTGCCCTGGCTGATCCGGTGGATCGGTACGTCCAGCCGTGAGGACTCCTTGAGCACGACGGCAAGCGCCTCAGGACCCTCGCAGGAGGGGATCTCGGTGCGCCACCTGCCGCCGCCCGGGAAGGTGTGGGCGGAGGCGTCGGCGGGATCGAGGGCGGGCGCGCCCAGACCGAGGGCGGTGAGTGCCTGCTCACCGGGTCGGCGGGCCGCCGTAACGGAAGCGTCGGTCGTCACAAGCTGTCCTTCGTGTTCGATATTTCGGACAAGGTTCGCGGCTCTGGGCAAAGAAAAAGCAGCGGTGTACGCCGGCCGCGGCGAGGTCACGGCACGCCGCGGCCGGCGTACGACTAGGGGCGGAGCAGCACCTTGCCCACCTTCGGATCACCGGCGCCCACCAGCTCGATGGCCTGGGGGAACTCGGTCAGCGGCAGCTCGTGCGTGACCAGCGGCAGCGGATCGAGCAGCCCGGCCCCGAACACCCGCACCGCGTGCGACCAGGCATCCGGCGGCGCCCCGAAGACGGTGTGCACCTCCAGCTGCCGTACGACGAGGTCGGTCGGGTCCAGGCCCTCGGCGCCGGCGGCCGGGATGCCGGTCAGGACCAGGCGTCCGCCGCGCCTGAGCAGGGAGGCGGCGGTGCGCGCGGCGGACGCGGACCCGGCGGTCTCGATGACCACGTCGAAGTCGTCGGGGAGTTCCTGGTCCCTGGTGCGGAAGTCGGAGGCGCCGAACCGGCGGGAGAGCGCCTCCCGGTCGTCGCGCGTGCCGACCACCAGCAGTTCGCCCGGCGAGACCGCGCGCAGGAACTGCACGGCGAACATGCCCAGTGTTCCGGTCCCGACCACCGCGACGCGCTCGCCCGGCCGGGCGTTGCCCTTCAGGGCGGCGGCCGCGATGCAGGCGGCGGGTTCCAGGAGTGCGGCGGCGGTCAGGTCCGAGTCGTCCGGGAGCGCGTGCAGCAGGCGGGCCGGGAGGGTCAGTGTGGCGGCCATGGCACCCGGCTGGGTGAACCCGGTCTCCTCGTACCCGTCCGTGCACAGCGTGGTCTCGCCCGCATGGCACCGGTCGCACACCTGGCAGTTCCGGAACCCCTCACCGACCACCTTGCGGCCGACCAGGCCCGCGGGGACTCCGGCGCCGACCGCCCGTACCGTCCCCGACCACTCGTGTCCCGGCGTCAGCGGGTAACGGACGTACCCCTCCGGCCGGTTTCCCTGGTACACCTCGCGGTCGCTTCCGCAAATCCCGACCGCGTGCACGGCGACCAGCGCCTCGCCGGGACCGGGCTCGCGGGGCGTGTGCTCCTCGACGCGGTGCGCGCCCGGCGCCTCGACGACGACCTGGGAGCTCACTTCGACGTCCCCTTCGGCCTGCGCTGCTCCCAGCCGTCGGCCCAGAGGTCGAAGCGTGCCTGCTGCTGCGGGAACTCGGCGGCGGCGTCCGCGTCGAACTCGACCCCGAGGCCGGGTGCGTCGGACAGGTGGAAGTAGCCGTCGACGACCTCCGGCGCCCCCTTGACCACCTTCTTGATCTCGGCGTCGGCGAAGTCGTTGAAGTGCTCCAGGATCTTGAAGTTCGGGGAGGTGAACCCGACCTGGAGCGAGGCGGCGGTCAGCACCGACCCGCCGACGTTGTGCGGCGCGACGAGCACGTAGTGCGTCTCGGCGGTCGCGGCCAGCTTGCGCGTCTCCCAGATGCCGCCGATGTGGCCGACGTCCGGCTGGATGACGTCCACGGCCTGGCTCTCGAAGAGCTCGCGGAACTCGATGCGGTCGTGGATGCGCTCCCCGGTGGCGACCGGGATGTCGACCTTGGCGGCGACCTTCTCCAGCGCCTTCAGGTTCTCCGGAGGGCAGGGCTCCTCCAGCCAGGCCGGCTTGAAGGGCGCCAGCTCGCGCGCGAGCCGGACGGCCGTCGAGGGGGAGAAGCGCCCGTGCATCTCCAGCATCAGCTCGGCGTCCGGCCCGATGGCGTCCCGGACGGCCTCGATCAGCGACACGGAGTACAGCGTCTGCTCGTGGTCCAGCTCGAAGTGCCCGGTCCCGAACGGGTCGATCTTCAGCGCCCGGTACCCGCGCTCGATCACCCCCTGGGCTGCCTTGTGGTACGCCTCCGGCGTCCGCTCGGTCGTGTACCAGCCGTTGGCGTACGCCTTGACCTTGTCCGTGACCTTCCCGCCGAGCAACTGCCACACCGGCACGCCCAGGGCCTTGCCCTTGATGTCCCAGCAGGCCATCTCGACGACGGCGATGCCGGACATGACGATCTCACCCGCACGGCCGTAGTCGCCGTACTTCATCCGGCGCACGAGGTCTTCCACCGCGAACGGGTCCGAACCGAGAATGTGGTTGGCCTCGGCCTCCCGCAGGTACCCGATCAGCGCGTCGGTGTGACCGAGCATCCGGGTCTCGCCGACTCCCGTGATCCCTTCGTCGGTGTGCACCTGGACGTAGGTCAGGTTGCGCCAGGGCGTCCCGACCACGTGTGTGCTGATTCCGGTGATGCGCACGGCAGTTGCCCCTCAGCTGTTCGAGATTTCGTCACACGTTCGAAATGCTGGCGTGACAGTAAGGACGGGGCGGCGGGGGTGTCAATGGGTCCGACAGGTAACGGTTTCGGCAAGGCTTTCGACATTGTTTTCGGTCCCCCACAGAACCTTCACAGGCCTGGGTGGTTAAGCGACCGCTGGGGAACTTAGTCTTCCCGCGTCATGGACTACTGCCACCCGTGCCGACGGCACCTCAACGGCGCCCTCGCCTGTCCGGGGTGCGGCACTCCCGCCGAGCCGATACGCGCGTCCGCGCCGGAGGCGACCACCCCCGAACCGGCCGACACCGGTGAACCTCCCCACCCGCAGCCGGAGTTCGCGGACGACCGCCCCGGTGGCGCCGCCGGCGGTGGCGACGGCGACGAGGGTGACGAGCCCCTGCCGGGGGGCCGGGCGGACCGGCGGCGGGCGGCACGCGGGCGGGGCGGCCGGAGCCGCGGACGAGCAGCCGAGAGCCCTGCCGGCGGCGCCGAGGCCGAGGAGGAGCCTTCCGGGGCCGACGGGAGCCGTCGCGACCGCAAGGCCGCGGCCCACCGCCGACGGCGCCGCAGGATCCTGCTCGTGAGCGTGGCGTGCGTCCTGGCGGCGGGCTGCCTGAGCCTGGCCGAACTCGGCACGGACGCCATACCGTTCACCAGCCCCGGGCCGGCCTCGGCGGGCGGTGACACCACCGACGGCGGCACCTCCACGTCGTCCCCGGGCACGACGGCCGAGCCGCTGGGGGACACCTCCGGCGCGACCGGACCGGCGAGTTCGGCCTCCGCCGACCCCTCCGCCTCCGCGTCCCCCTCCGCGTCGAAGGACAAGGGGTCCGGCTCCCCGTCGGCGACCCCGAAGGGAACCTCGGCGCAGTCGGCGACGACGGGCCCGGGGACCGGCCCGCAGACGCCGACGGCGGCACCGACCTCCTCGACGGCCTCGACGCCGACGGCGGACCCGACGACCTCGAACCCGAGCCCGACTCCGTCCCAGAGCCACTCGTGCACGCGGTTCCTGTGGTGGTGCTCCTAGAGCGTGTTGCGAAAGTCCCGTCGTGCGCCCGGAGGGCGGGCCGTGCGGCGAGAGTGCGTGCACGGCGTCGCACGGCAGACGGGACTTTCGCAACACGCCCTGGCGGAAGCGCCCGGTGAAGCGCGCCCCGTGGGGGGGCGCGGGGAACCGCGCGACCGGCCCCCGCGGGCCGGCACCGGAAAATCCCCCCGGCAAACCGAGCAAACCTGTCACACCCGCAGAACCCGCTCCGTCATAGGTGTGTATCCCGCTGAACCCAACGGAGGAGCACAGCATGGAAGCCCGTCTGAACCTCTTCGCCAGCCCCACCGGCAACAAGCTGATCAAGGCCTTCAACGGCGCGGGCAGGGCCGCCGAGGGGACGTCGATCCCCGCCGCGACCCTGGAACTGGTCAAGATCCGGGCCAGTCAGATCAACGGCTGCGGCTTCTGCCTCGACATGCACACCAAGGACGCGGCCGCCGCGGGCGAGACCCAGCAGCGCCTCCACATGGTCGGCGCCTGGCGCGAGGCGACCGTCTTCACCGAGGCCGAGCGCGCCGCGCTGGAGCTGGCCGAGCAGGGCACCCGGATCGCCGACGCGGCGGGCGGCGTCCCCGACGAGGTGTGGGAGAACGCGGCCAAGCACTACACCGAAGAGGAACTCGTCGCGCTGGTGGCGACGATCGCGGTCATCAACGCCTACAACCGGCTGAACGTCATCTTCCGGCAGCCGGCGGGCGACTACCGCCCCGGCCAGTTCGCGTAACCGCCCGGGGGCTGCGGCCGGCCGCGCCGGGCGGCGGCCCCCCGGTCAGGATCTGTCGTTCGGATCATGCCGCAGACGCGGGGTTTGGCACGCACTCCCCCGGAGGCGGGACCCCAGCACCAGCCGCGTCGTCGTCACTCGCCGGCGTCCGCCGGTCTTCGGCCGGAAGGCGTCCCCACCGCGCCGGCTCCCTTCTCCGCCTTGCGGCCGCACGCAGGTCTAGGCGTCCAGCATCCGCCGCAGCAGGTCCCGCAGCGACAGCCGCTCGGCGTCCGACAGCCCCGCCAGCGGCTCGCGGGCGAACCGCAGCCCGTCGCGCAGGTCGCGGGCGACCCGGCGGCCCTCGTCCGTCGCCGCGGCCAGCTTCACCCGGCGGTCGGCCGGGTCGGGCCGCCGCTCCGCGAGGCCCCGCGCCTCCAGCCGGTCCACGATCCCCGTCACGTTCGACGGCTCGCACTTCAGCTTCTGCGCGAGCTTCCGCATCGGCAGCGGCTCCAGCGAGAGCAGGCTGAGCAGCCGCGCCTGCGCCCCGGTGAGCGCGTGCTCGCCCGCCGCCTCCTCGTAGTCCGCGTAGAAACGGGCCACGACATCCCCGATCAGCTCGACGACCTCGAAGGTCAGGGCGTCGGGGCGCCGGGTCTCTGGGCTGGGCTGTGAGGACGACATGCGCCCAAGAATACCCCGTTACTTGACATTCTGAAATATTAAGGAGCATGGTTGTTTCAGTTACTGAAGTAATTAGGAAAGGCGCTTGTCATGATCAACCGCGAGTGGCACCTGCTGAGCCGTCCCGTCGGCTGGCCGAAGCCCGAGGACTTCGCCCTGGTCGAGGCGGAGGTCCCGACGCCGGGTGAGGGGCAGGTGCTCGTGCGGAACAAGTACCTCTCCGTCGACCCGTACATGCGCGGCCGGATGAGTGCCGCCAAGTCGTATGCCGCCCCCTTCGAGCTGGGCAAGGTCATGCAGGGCGGCGCGGTCGGCGAGGTCGTCGAGTCGAACGCCGGGGGCATCGCGGCCGGCGACCACGTCCTGCACTTCTTCGGCTGGCGCGAGTACGCGGTCATGGACGCGAAGAACGCGGTCAAGGTCGACGCGGCGGCGGCGCCCCTGTCGACGTACCTCGGTGTCCTCGGCATGACCGGCCTCACCGCCTACGCGGGCCTGTTGCGCACCGCCTCCTTCAAGGAGGGCGACTCGGTCTTCGTCTCCGGCGCGGCCGGCGCGGTCGGCAGCCAGGTCGGCCAGATCGCCAAGCTCAAGGGCGCCTCGCGGGTGATCGGCTCGGCCGGCTCCGACGAGAAGGTCAAGCTGCTGGTCGAGGAGTACGGCTTCGACGCGGCCTTCAACTACAAGAACGGCTCCGTCAGCGAGCAGCTGCGGGCGGCCGCGCCCGACGGCGTCGACGTCTACTTCGACAACGTGGGCGGCGACCACCTGGAGGCGGCCATCGGGCAGCTGAACCGGAACGGCCGGATCGCGGTCTGCGGCATGATCTCCGTCTACAACAACACCGAGCCCGCGCCCGGCCCGAGGAACCTCGCCCGTCTCATCCAGACCCGCGGCCGGATCGAGGGCTTCCTGGTGGGCGACCACTACGACCTGCAGCCGCAGTTCATCGCCGAGGTCGGCCCGTGGGTTGCCTCGGGGCGGCTGAAGTACCGCGAGACGATCGTCGAGGGCATCGAGAACAACCTGGAGGCGTTCCTCGGGGTCCTGCGCGGCGACAACACCGGGAAGATGATCGTCAAGCTGTAGGGCTGCTGCCACCCTTTCCGGTATGCGGTAACTTCCTTCCGAAACCGGCGACGGCCGGCTCGACGGCGCAGTGAACCCGCCGAAGGAGATGGGCGGCAGCGGATCCGGGACCAACCCGGAACAGCTGTTCGCCGCGGGGTACAGCGCGTGCTTCCAGGGGGCGCTCGGGGTCGCGGGAACATCAGCGTGACGCTGGTCTGACGATTGTCGTTGGTGTGGTGCGGGGGCCGCACCCCTGGACGTGGGGTGCGGCCTCTCGTCTGCCGGGTGCGGGCGCGTTGCGGCTGGTCGCGCGGTTGCCCGCGCCCCTGGGGCGTGTTGCGGAAGTCCCGTCTGCCGTGCGACGCCGTGCACGCACGCTCGCCGCGGCGGGCGAAAGCCCGAGTACATCCCGTACGAGGACTTCCGCCCGGCACGCCGGGAGCACGCACCCGACGCCGCACGGCCCGCCCTCCGGGCGAACGACGGGACTTTCGCAACACGCCCCAGGCGGGTCGCGCTCAGCGGGTTTCGAGCGCCGCCCGGTGCACTGCCTTTGCCAGCCGGTCGTTCTCGGGGGCCGCTCCGCCCGGGAACGCGAACCGTCGTCTCGTGTAGCCGTAGGCGACCCCGCTGCGCGGGTCGGCGAACGCCTGGGAGCCCGCCGCGCCGCTGTGGCCGATCGTGCCCGCGCCGAGGAACGGGTGCCAGGTGTCCGCCGTCGCCTGGAAGCCCAGGCCGTACGACTTGTGGGTGCGCGCCACCAGGTCGTACCCCACCGAGTGGAACTGGCCGAACTCCGCGACCGTGTCCTCCTTCAGCAGCGCCGCCTTGCCGTCGATCTCGCTGAGCAGCGCCGCGTACATCCCGGCCAGGCCGCGCGCCGACGCCACCCCGCCGAAGGAGGCCGGGCCCCGGGCACGGACCCGCGGGTCGTTGGGCAGGGCCGCCAGGTCCACGGGCTCGGCGGCGTGCTCGTTGAAGGCGATCCCCGGGAGGGTCCGCGGGCCGGGCGCAAGGGCGTCGAGCAGCGCCTGCTGCTCGGACGTCGGCCGCATCGGCAGGGCCGTGCGGAAGCGCGGCTCGTGCGCGGCCGGCAGGCCCAGGAAGAAGCCGAGGCCGTACGGTGCCCGGACCCGCTCCTCGTACACGTCCTGGAGGGTACGGCCGGTCGCCCGCCGTACGACCTCGCCGGTGAGGGCCCCGATGACGAGGGCGTGGTAGCCGAAGGCGGTGCCTGGGCGCCAGAACGGCCGCTGGTCGGCCAGGCGTTCGGCCATCGCCCGGTCGTCGGCCAGTTCCTGGGGGCTGAACCCGGTGTCGGTGCCGACCAGACCCGCCCGGTGCGCCGCCAGGTCCCGCAGGGTCAGCGTGCCCTTGCCCTCGGCGGCGAACTCCGGCCAGTAGTAGGTGACTTTACGGTCCAGCTCCAGCGTGCCGTCCTGCACCAGCATGGCCACGACCAGGTGGGCGGCGCCCTTGGTGGACGAGAACACGCCGTAGAGGGAGTCCCCGTCGGCCCCCTCGCCGGCCCACAGGTCGACGACCCGCCGGCCGTGCACGTACGCACACAACTGTCCCTCGTAGTCGGCCGGTTCACCGGCGACGAAGGCGGCGAACTCCTCGCGCACCGCCTCGAAGCCCTCCGCGACCGTGCCCCGGACGGTGATCTCCTGCGTCATCCGCTCTCCTCAACCCAGCCGCCGCAAGCAGCTGCCATGGTGAACAACGCCCTGTCCTGTGGTTCCTGAGAAGCGGTACGGCGGGATGCACCCGTTCGACTCAACAGTGGCCAAAGAGGTGTTCGGGTCATCACTGTCCCGGTGGATCCATGCCCCCACGGTGCCCCGGGACGGCACCGGTAAAGTTTTCGCCATGCGTGATCTCGGGGTGGGCTTCGGATATCTGCTCAAGGGCCAGCGGTGGGTCGGCCGGCACGGCAAGCAGTACGGTTTCGGTCTGCTGCCCGGCCTGATCGCCCTCGTCCTCTACGCGGCGGCGCTGGTCGCCCTCGCGCTGTGGGGGGAGGACTTCGTCGCCTGGGCCACCCCGTTCGCCGACGACTGGTCCAGCCCCTGGCCCGGCCTCTTCCGCGGCTTCCTCACCGCCGTGCTCTTCGCCCTCGGCCTGCTGCTCGCCGTCCTCACCTTCACCGCCGTCACGCTGCTGATAGGCCAGCCCTTCTACGAGAGCCTCTCCGAGAAGGTCGACGCGGACGTCTCGCCGGACGGCACCGCGCCCGAGTCCGGACTGCCGTTCTGGCGCGAGCTGTGGATCTCGGCCCGCGACAGCCTGCGCGTCCTGCTCCGGGCCGGCCTGTGGGGCCTGCTGCTGTTCGCCCTCGGCTTCCTGCCCCTCGCCGGGCAGACCGTCGTACCGGTCGTCGGCTTCTTCGTGACCGGCTTCTTCCTCACCGAGGAACTCGCCGCCGTCGCCCTCCAGCGCCGGGGCGTCGACCTGCGGGCCCGGCTCACCCTGCTGCGCTCCCGCAAGACCCTGGTGTGGGGCTTCGGCACCCCGCTGGGCCTCGCCTTCCTGGTCCCCTTCGTCGCGGTCTTCCTGATGCCGGGCGCGGTCGCGGGCGCCACCCTCCTCGCCCGCGACCTGCTGGGCGAGGAGACGGCGCAGGAGGACCCGGATCAGGACCCGGACCGGGACCGGGACCGGCGGATCACTTCCTGAAGCCCGCGTCCGCCGCCACGGTCACGATCGCCCGCACCTGGTCGATGATGTCCACCCGGTTGCGCACGAACTCCGGATCGGTCACCTCGGTGGTGTTCCCGGCGCCGAACTGCAGCACCGGCGTGTGCACGTGCCCGCCGGGCAGGCCGTCGTGCAGCCCCAGCCGGTCGCGCAGCAGGGTGGCCCGGTAGGCGATCTCGTTGGACAGGTAGTCCCCGCCGCCCCCGGCCCGTGCCGTGGACCCGGGAGTGGGCCCGTCCGCCCGTACGACGGCCTCCGTGCCGCCCGCGGGGATCTCGGTGACCTCGGTGTGGTCGTACACCGGGAACCGCCCGGTCCGCGCCGCCGTGATCGCCGCGTACGGCAGGGTCGTGGTCGTCCACTGCGGCTGCGAGGCCGGGTCGGCGACCGGGACGGTCTCCGTCCGGCTCACGTTGTCGTTGTCGGGGAACCCGCCCCGCCAGGCCCCGTTGGTCCGCTCCACGTCGAACCTCCCGACCCGCCCCTGGCTCACGGTCGTGAACAGGTCCACCGTCGGCAGGTACGGCCGCAGCGTCCGCTCCACGGTCCCCCGCGCGAAGTCGTCCCAGCGCACCGGGAAGACGGCCGTCTCCACCCGTGCGGGTCCCCGCGCGGTCCGTACGACCGTACCGTCCAGGGCCAGCGCGCTCGCCCCGGACGGGTTGGAGATCCGGATGTCCCGGTCGAGCGTGAAGGGGTCGAAGCCGGTGACCAGGATCCGCCGCTCGCCCTTGCCGGGATACCGGATGCCGGTCTGCCCGCGCGAGGTCCGCTCCAGGACGTCGAGCAGCGCCGCGCGCTGCCGCCCGCTCAGCCCGAACCCCGGCTCCCAGGTGCGCACGTCCCGGGTCATCCCGAGCCGCGCCCAGTACAGCGGCCGGTCGTCGTCCCGGCTGAGGTCGCCCGAGACCGGCCCCCGCCCCTGAGCCCGGTCCACGGCCCGCCGCCACAACGCGGACCCGTCCCGTACGGCGATCCGCCGGGCCTGGGCGTACGAGCGCGCCCCGCCGAGCGCCCGGGCGAACTCCGGCGCCACGGAGTCGAACCCGGACCGCCGCAGTATCTCCTGCGGCACGGCCAGGTCCAGCCGCTGCTCCTCGACGGTCGGGGAGGGCGCGGTGGCCGCGTGAGCGGCGCCCGGGGCGAGCGCCCCGGCCAGCAGGGCGATTCCAAGAACACCGATCCGAACACGCAGCGAATTCACGGGAGATGGCCTTCCGTCGCAGTGGGGTGCGTGGTGCCGTTCGGGCCGCAGTATCGCCTGTGGGGCGCGGGACGGTCCACGCCCCGGGGCGCGACCGGGCCGCATTCCGGCGGGTCCGGACGGAGCGACGGCCGGCGGGCGTGTTTGTGAAGGGTTCGTACGGGATAGCTGTGGGGTGGGCGATCACCGGCCGCCGGCTCCCGGCCGCGGCTAGGGTCTGAGCCGGGACCCGTCCCCCCTGAGCAGCCCCGGTCCGGGACCTGACCCCTGGACCGGGGCTTGCGGTTGTCCGGTCAGTCCCGTACCCCGAAGCCGTACACCGTCTCCGAGCGGTACACCGCGCCCGGGTCCAGGCGGGTGCTCGGGAACTCCGGGCGGTTGGGGGAGTCCGGGAAGTGCTGGGTCTCCAGGGCGATGCCGTCGCCCGGGGCGAACGGGCCGCTCAGGTGCTCGGCGGTGTAGAGCTGGACGCCGGGTTCGGTGGTGGCCACGGTCAGGGTGCGGCCGGAGCCCGGGTCGTGCAGCTCGGCGATCTCGGCGGGGGAGCCGGTGACGCCCTTGTCGAGGACCAGGTTGTGGTCGTAGCCGGAGCCCACCTTGCGGGCCGTACGGAAGTCGAAACGCGAGCCGGAGACGTCGGCCAGGACCCCGGTCGGGATCAGGTCACCGTCGACGGGCGTGTACCGGGAGGCGGCGATCCGCAGTTCATGGCCGCCCGCGTTCCCGGAGCCCGCGAGGTTGAAGTAGCCGTGGTTGGTGAGGTTCACGACGGTCGGCGCGTCGGTGACCGCCTCGTAGGAGATGCGCAGTGCGCCGGACGCGTCCAGCGTGTACGTCACCGCGAGCTCCAGCCGCCCCGGGAAGCCCTCCTCCCCGTGCGGGCTCACCCGGGTCAGCCGTACCCCGTGCTCGACGGCCGCCACGTCCCACACCCGCTTGTCGAAGCCGCTGACCCCGCCGTGCAGGGAGTTGGGCCCGTTGTTCGGCTCCAGGGCGTAGGTCACGCCGTCCAGCGGGAAGCGGGCCTGCGCGATCCGGTTGGCGTAGCGGCCGACCAGGGCGCCGAAGTACGGGCCCGGGTGGTCCAGGTAGCCGTCCAGGCCGCTGAACCCCAGCACCACGTCCGCCGTCCGACCGTCCCGGTCCGGGACCTCGACCGACTGCACGATTCCGCCGTACGACAGGATCCGCACCCGGGTCCCCGCGCGCTCCAGCGTCCAGCGGTGCACCTCGGTGCCGTCGGAAAGTGTGCCGAAAAGTTCGCTCATGAGGGAAACCCTAAGCCAAGGGTCTAGTCCACCGGGTTCGCCGCCGTGATGGTCCGGTAGGCGATCGCCGCGAGCTTCGACTGACCGTTGGTGCTCGGGTGGAACCAGTCCCAGTGACTCAGCTGATCCGTGCCGAAGCGGTACTCGTACACGGCCCCGCCGTCGAACCGGCACCGCCGGTCCTTGGCGCAGACCTCCGCCAGCACCTTGTTGTAGTCCTCGACCCGCTGCTGCACCCGGTCCCGGCGCAGGGTCGCCGCACCGGTCAGGTTGTCCGCGTCGCCCAGCATCGACGGGCAGATGCCCAGCTTCCAGATCTGCTTGCCCAGCGGACTGCTCCGCCCCTGCGACCACAGCCGCTTCAGGTTCGGCACGCTCGACACGTACACCTGAGTCTTCGGCAGCGACTTGCGCAGCGTGCCCAGGGCGTCCTCGAACTGGGCACGGAAGGCCGTCACGGACGTCATCGCGGACACCGACGTACGGCAGGCGTCGTTCGCCCCCGCCATCACCGTCACCAACTGCGGCCTGCGCACCACCGCGTCCGCCATCTGCCCGGACAGGTCCGCCATCCGGGCCCCGGTCACCGCGTAGTTCCAGCTGTGGTCCGCCGCCCTCGCCCGCCCCAGCAGCCGCACCGCCAGGCTGTCCACCTGCTCGCTGGTGCCGGTCGCCCAGGACACCTCCGGGCAGTCCGAGAGCACCGTGCACGCGTCGAAACCACGGGTGATGGAGTCGCCGACGGCCGCGATCGAGGCCGGGCTGCGGTCCCACACCGGCACGGCCCGGGGGGCCTGCTTCCGTCCGCCCTCGCCCCCCGGCGACGAGCCGCCGATCACGTCGCACCCGGCCAGCGCCAGCGCGGCGGCCGCGGCGACCACACCGATCAGGGCACGCGAACGCCGGCGCCGCTGCTTGCGCATACCCCGCTGGTCCTCTCCGTCGACTGGTTCGTCCCCCTCCATAACAACGCACGGGAGTTCCCGCCCCCCGCCCTGCAACGGTCCGCCCCCGTACAAGCGTCCCCCTGGGTGAATGGCAGGGGTTTCCTGGCAGTGGGACCGACGGTACGTCACACTCCTTGCGTCGCCGCACGGTAGCCTCGCCATCAACGCGGCCGTCGTGTCACGGCCGCCAGCCAGCCAGCAAGATGTCCCGCTCTGCCCGGAGGTTCCGGTGACGACACGTGGAGTTCTGTACGTGCACTCCGCGCCGCGCGCGCTGTGCCCGCACGTCGAGTGGGCCGTCGCCGGGGTGCTAGGCACGCGCGTCAACCTCGACTGGATCCGCCAGCCGGCCGCCCCCGGCACCTGGCGCTCCGAGTTCTCCTGGCAGGGCGAGGTCGGCACGGCCTCCAAACTGGCCTCCGCGCTGCGCGGCTGGCACCTGCTGCGCTTCGAGGTCACGGCCGAGCCCTGCGCCAAGGCCGAGGGCGAGCGGTACAGCTGCACGCCCGATCTCGGCATCTTCCACGCGGTCACCGGGATCCACGGCGACATCCTGATCCCGGAGGACCGTCTGAGGGCCGCGATGACCCGCTCACAGCGCGGGGAGACCGACCTGGAGGCCGAGATCGCCAAACTCCTCGGCAAGCCATGGGACGACGAACTGGAGCCGTTCCGCTACGCGGGCGAGGGCGCGCCGGTCCGCTGGCTCCACCAGGTGGTCTGACGGCGGTCGGCCGACGGCATGACGCACGGTGGCCCGGACTCCGTCACGGAGTCCGGGCCACAGCTTTCAGAACGGCCTCAGTCAGATCGTCCGGAACGCCAGCGCCACGTTGTGGCCACCGAACCCGAACGAGTCGTTCAGCACGGCGATCCGCCCCTCGGGCAGCTGACGCGCCTTGCCCGCCACCACGTCCGCGTTGACCTCGGGGTCGAGGTTGTCCAGGTTGATGGTCGGCGGAGCCGTACGGGTGACCAGCGCCAGGATCGACGCGACCGTCTCGATACCACCGGCGCCACCCAGCAGGTGACCCGTCATCGACTTGGTCGCCGAGATGGCCATGTGGTCGACGTCGTCGCCGAACACCTTGCGCAGCGCCTTGATCTCGGCCACGTCACCCTGCGGCGTCGACGTCGCGTGCGCGTTGACGTGCACGATCTCGGCCGGCTTCAGATCCGTGTTGTCGAGCAGGTTCTGCAGCGCGTGCGCGATGCCGTTGCCCGACGGCTCCGGCTGCGTGATGTGGTGCGCGTCGGCGGAGATGCCCTGCCCGACCGCCTCGACGTAGATGCGCGCTCCGCGCGCCTTCGCGTGTTCCTCGGACTCCAGGACGATCACGCCCGCGCCCTCACCGAGGACGAAGCCGTCACGGCCTGAGTCGTAGGGACGCGACGCGCCCTCGGGGTCGTCGTTGTTCTTGGACATCGCCATCATGTTGCCGAACGCGACGATCGGCAGCGGGTGGATCGCCGCCTCCGTGCCGCCGGCCACGACGATGTCCGCACGCCCGGTGCGGATCATCTCGATGGCGTACCCGATGGCCTCGGCGCCGGAGGCGCAGGCCGACACGGGCGTGTGCACACCGGCCCGCGCACCCAGCTCGATACCGACGTTGGCGGCCGGCGAGTTGGGCATCAGCATCGGCACGGTGTGCGGGGAGACGCGGCGAACGCCCTTCTCCTTGAGCACGTCGTACTGGTCGAGCAGGGTCGTGACGCCGCCGATGCCCGAGGCGATCACGGCGCCGACCCGGTCGGGGTTGGCGGACGCGTCCTCACCGGCCTTGGCGGTGAAGCCGGCGTCCTTCCAGGCCTCCTGGGCGGCGATCAGCGCGAACTGCGCGGACCGGTCCAGCTTGCGGGCCTGCGGGCGCGGGATGATCTCGCCCGGTTCGACGGCGATCTGCGCCGCGATACGGACGGGCAGCTCGGCCGCCCAGTCCTGCTCCAGGAGGCGGACACCGGACTTGCCGGCGGTCAGGGCCTCCCAGAACGAAGCTGCGTCGCCACCCAGCGGTGTGGTTGCGCCGATACCGGTGACGACCACGGTGCGATTGGTCGGGCTCACGGGAATTCTTTCTCCAACGGATACGGGATTCGACGGCGCCACCGCCGGGTGGCGGGGCATTACAGCCGGAGACTAGTGAACGTCTCAGGCCTGGTGCGTGAGGATGTAGTTCGTGGCGTCCCCGACGGTCTTCAGGTTCTTGACGTCCTCGTCCGGGATCTTGACGTCGAAGCGCTCTTCGGCGGCGACGACGACCTCGACCATGGACAGCGAGTCGACGTCCAGGTCGTCGGTGAAGGACTTGTCCAGCTGGACGTCCTCCACGGGGATCCCGGCGATCTCGTTCACGATCTCGGCGAGACCGTCGACGATCTCCTTCTCAGTGGCGGCCATGTCAGGCGCTCCTTCTTAGATGTTCCAGACGGTTGCTGCGGTGTTGCTGGCGGCGGTTCCGGTACCGGACGCATGATCCGGCACGGAGTGCCTAGGGGAGGGTAACGACAGTGGCGGCGTAGACGAGACCCGCCCCGAACCCGATGACGAGCGCGGTGTCGCCGCTCTTCGCCTCGCCGGTCGCCAGGAGCCGCTCCATCGCGAGCGGGATCGAGGCGGCCGAGGTGTTGCCGGTGGTGCGGATGTCACGGGCGACCGTGACGTGCTCCGGCAGCTTGAGAGTCTTCACCATCGAGTCGATGATCCGCACATTGGCCTGGTGCGGGATGAAGACGTCCAGGTCGTCCGCGCTGATTCCGGCCGCGTCCAGCGCCTGCTGGGCGACCTTCGCCATCTCGAACACGGCCCAGCGGAACACCGCCTGGCCCTCCTGCGTGATCGCCGGGAACTTGACGTTGCCCTGGCTGTCCAGCGGGAGCTCCGACACGTCACCGATCCGGAAACGGTCCCACGGGACGGTCTGCTTGATGGTCTCCGACTTGTCGCCCTCGGAGCCCCACACGGTCGGGCCGATCGCCGGCTCCTGCGAGGGGCCGACCACGACCGCGCCCGCGCCGTCGCCGAACAGGAAGGCCGTGGCCCGGTCCTCCAGGTCCGTCAGGTCGCTGAGCCGCTCCACGCCGATGACGAGCACGTACTCGGCGGAACCCTCCACCACCATGCCCTTGGCGAGGGTGAGGCCGTAGCCGAAGCCCGCGCAGCCGGCGGAGATGTCGAAGGCGGCGGCCTTGTTCGTGCCGAGCCGGTCGGCGATCTCGGTCGCCACGGCCGGAGTCTGGCTGAAGTGCGAGACCGTCGAGACGACCACGGCGCCGATCTGCTCGGCGGAGATGCCCGCGTCCGCGATCGCCTTGCCGGACGCCTCGATGGACATCGCGGCGACCGTCTCCTCGGGGCTCGCCCAGTGCCGGGTCTCGATGCCGGAACGCGACCGGATCCACTCGTCGGACGAGTCGATCGTCTCCAGGATCACCTCGTTGGGCACCACGCGGGTCGGGCGGTAGCCGCCGACGCCGAGGATGCGCGCGTACGGGGCACCCTTGCTGGGCTTGATCTTCGACATCGCTGTGGGCTCCTAATTTCAGCTGTGCTCGGCGATGAGCTCGCGGGCCGCGTCGAGGTCGTCGGGGGTCTTCAGGGCGAGCGTCTTCACGCCGGGCAGCGCGCGCTTGGCCAGGCCGGTCAGGGTGCCGCCGGGGCACACCTCCAGGAGGGCGGTCACGCCGAGCTCCTTGAAGGTCTCCATGCACAGGTCCCAGCGGACCGGGTTGGCGACCTGCCCGACCAGCCGCTCCACGATCTCGCCGCCGGAGGCGACGGCGCGCCCGTCCCGGTTGGAGACGTAGGTGAGCTTCGGGTCGGCGGGCGCGAGCTTGGCGGCGGCCTCGGCCAGCGTGTCGACGGCGGGGGCCATGTGGTGCGTGTGGAAGGCGCCGGCGACCTTGAGGGCGACGACCTTGCGGACGCCCTCGGGCTTGTCCTCGTTCAGCGCGGCGAGCTGCTCCAGCGTGCCCGCGGCGACGATCTGCCCCGCGCCGTTGATGTTCGCCGGGGTCAGGCCCAGCTTCTCCAGGTGCGCGACCGAGACGTCCGGGTCGCCGCCGAGCAGCGCCGACATGCCGGTCCGGGTGATCGCGGCGGCCTCGGCCATCGCCAGACCGCGCTTGCGGACCAGGCTCAGCGCCTCGACGTCGGTCAGGACGCCCGCGAAGGCGGCGGCGGTGATCTCACCGACGCTGTGCCCCGCGACCGCGCCCGGCGCGATGTCCGCAATGGCACCGAGTGCCGTGCCGGACAGGAGGCCGGCGGCGACGAGCAGCGGCTGCGCGATCGCGGTGTCCCGGATCTCGTCCGCGTCGGCGTTCGTGCCGTAGTGCACCAGATCGAGCCCGATGACGTCGGACCATTCACGCAAACGGTCCTGGGCACCGGGGAGTTCGAGCCAGGGGGTCAGGAAGCCAGGCGTCTGGGCGCCCTGGCCGGGAGCGACGAGTACGAGCACTCTCACACTCTCTCTTGGGGAGCCCCACGGCCGCCCGTGGGGACAGGGACGAAGAACACGAGGGGGTTTTGTGGACCCCCGACAAAATCCTATGGCTGGGGATCTCCATCGACCAGACGCCCCAGGATCAGTGCGATCCGCAGCGTGAAGGCGGATCGTACATCCGAGGGCGACCATCCGGTGACGTCAGTCACACGTCGGAGCCGGTAGCGCACGGTGTTCGGGTGAACGAAGAGCATTCGGGCCGCGCCCTCCAGGCTGCTGGCCTGTTCCAGATAGACGCTCAGTGTTTCCAGCAGCGCCGAGCCCGCTTCTTCCAGCGGTCTGTAGATCTCCTCCACCAGCTGCTCGCGCGCGCCCGGATCGCCCGCCATGGCGCGCTCCGGAAGCAGATCGTCCGCCAGCACCGGCCGCGGTGCGTCCTGCCAGGCGGAACAGGCCTTCAGCCCCGCGGCGGCGGCCTGCGCGGACCGGGTGGCGGCCAGCAGATCGGGTACGACGGGCCCCGCGACCACCGGCCCGGCGGCATAGGGCCCGATCAGCGACTTGGCCACGGCCAGCGGGTTGTCGTTGCCGCCCGCGATGACCACGAGCCGGTCCCCGAGCACCCCGGTGAGCACCTGCAGCTTGGCGTGCCGGGCGGCCCGCCGGATCGCCTCCACGGTCAGCTCGCTGTCCCCGTCGGGCGCGGTACCGAGCACGACGCACACGTGCTCGGGAGAGTTCCAGCCCAGCGCGGCCGCCCTGCTCACCGCGCCCTCGTCCGCCTCCCCGCTCAGCACCGCGTTGACCACCAGCGACTCCAGCCGGGCGTCCCAGGCACCCCGTGCCTCGGCGGCCTGCGCGTACACCTGGGCGGTGGCGAAGGCGATCTCCCGGGCGTAGACCAGCAGCGCCTCGCGCAGCACGCTCTCGTCGCCGGGGGCCGCCACCTCGTCGATGGCGCTCTCCATGACCTCGATCGTCGTGCGCACCATCTCCACGGTCTGCCGCAGCGTGATCGCCCGGGTCAGCTCGCGCGGGGCGGTCCCGAAGACGTCGGTGGAGATGGCCTGGGGTGCGTCGGGGTGCCGGAACCACTCGGTGAAGGCCGCGATACCCGCCTGGGCGACCAGCCCGATCCAGGAGCGGTTCTCCGGGGGCATGGCCCGGTACCACGGCAGGGTCTCGTCCATCCGCGCGATGGCCTGGGCGGCGAGGCTGCCGGACGACTGCTCCAGCCGCTTCAGGGTCGCGGAGTGCTGGTGGACTGCATGAGCCGAGGGGTCGGACTTGCGCGTTACGGGTTCGGGCACGGGGACAAGAGTGCCTTATCCGGACGGGAGCATGCGCCGCCGGGTGCCGACTGCGGTCTACGGTGGTGCTGTGATGGACGTACGGCGCGCGGCCGAACGCTACCCCGGAGGAGACCCGGCGGCCGGAATCGACTCCCGCCACGCCTTCTCCTTCGGACCGCACTACGACCCCGACAACCTCCGCTTCGGCGCGATCATCGCGTGCAACGAGGAGCGGCTGGCCCCGGGGGCCGGCTTCGACGAGCATCCGCACAGCCACACCGAGATCGTGACCTGGGTGGTGGAGGGCGAACTGACCCACCGGGACTCGGCAGGCAACGAGACGGTGGTGCGCCGGGGGGACGTGCAGCGGCTCAGCTCGGCGGGGGGCGTCCGCCATGTGGAGCGCAACGACGGGGCCGGGCCGCTGGTGTTCGTGCAGATGTGGCTGGCGCCGGTGCGGCCCGGCGGTGAGCCGTCGTACGAGACCGTCCGCGGCATCGCCGACTCGACGCCGTACGCGGTCCCGGAGGCGGCGGCGATGCTGCACGTCCGCCGGCTGGCGGCGGGGGAGCGGACGGCGGTCCCGGACGGGGCGTACGTGTACGCGCACGTGGTGCGGGGGGAGGTACGGGTGGGTGCGGAGCGGCTGGGTCCGGGGGACTCGGTGCGGATCGCCGAGGCGAAGGACCTGGACGCGTCGGGGATCACGGACGCGGAGTTGTTGCTGTGGGAGATGGCCGGGTAGCGACGGTCGTTGTCCACCGCGGGCGGTCGTGCGGCTGGGCGCCGGGTCCGGCAGGGCTCAGCCGGGCAGCTCCGTCAGTACAGAATCCGTGAACGCCGGCCACGCCCCGACTGCCCAGGGGCCGAACGGGCGGTCCGTCAGAGCGGCGCACGCCACCCCCACTTCGGGGTCCACCCACAGGAACGTGCCCGACTGGCCGAAGTGGCCGAAGGTGCGGGGGGAGGACGAAGACCCCGTCCAGTGCGGGGACTTGGCGCCCCGGATCTCGAAGCCGAGCCCCCAGTCGTTCGGGTTCTGGTGGCCGTACCCCGGCAACACGCCCTTGGTCCCCGGGTACTGGACGGTCAGCGTCGCCTCCGCCACCGTCCGCGGATCCAGCAGCCGCGGCGCCTGCAACTCCGCCGCGAAGCGGAGCAGGTCCAGGACCGAGGACACGCCGTCCTTCGCCGGCGATCCGTCCAGGGCCGTCGACGTCATGCCCAGCGGCTCCAGCACCGCCTGCCGCAGGTACTCGCCGAACGGGATCTCCGTAGCCTTGGCGACATGGTCCCCGAGCACCTCGAACCCGGCGTTGGAGTACAGCCGCCGCTCCCCGGGCGGCGCCGTCACCCGGTGTTCGTCGAAGGCCAGCCCCGAGGTGTGCGCGAGCAGATGCCGTACCGTCGACCCCTCGGGACCGGCCGGTTCGTCGAGCTCGACCGCCCCCTCCTCGTACGCGACGAGCACCGCGTACGCGGCGAGCGGCTTGGTCACGGAGGCCAGCGCGAAGCGCTGCCCGGCCGGACCGTGGGTGCCGAGGACCGTCCCGTCGGCCCGGACGGCACCCGCCGCGGCGGTGGGGACCGGCCAGTTCTCGATCAACGCAAGGCTCCGCAAGGACATGCGGACGAGCCTAAGGGGATCAGAGTGTCAGGGTCATCGTGGGGTCCGGCTTGTGGACGAAGCCGAGCGAGGCGTAGAGGGACTCGGCCTCGGCGGACGCGGTCAGCATGACCTGCCCGGCGCCCCGCTCGCGGAACCAGGCCAGCAGTTCCGCCATGCACGCGCGCGCGTACCCGCGGCGGCGCGCGTCCGGGTCGGTGGCCACACTGAAGACGTACCCGGAGCGGCCGTGCGGACTGGACGCCTTGCCGATCCGGTAGTCGACGGTCCCGGCGACCAGCGCGGCCAGTGCGTCGGGCCGGTCCGGGTGGTCGACGACGAACGCGGCGAAGTCCCCGTCCGGCTCGCCCAGCTTCTCCCGGAGCCCCGGCAGCGCCGGCGTGTGCCAGTCGGTGACGGTGTCCCCGCCGGGCAGGGCGTCGATCATGATCTGGCGCAGCCGCAGCACTTCGGGTGCGTCCTCGGGCCTGGCACGACGTACGAGACTCATACCCCCGCACGCTAGTCACCGGCCGGCGCCCGCGTCGCGCGCATTCTTACCGTCTTGCCGGGTTCCGCTTGCTTGGAGCGCACTCGAAGGTCATAGCGTTGGGTCATGACGGTGATGCAGACCTCGACCGCGGCCCCCACTCAGCAGTCCGACCGCGCACCCGCCGACATCTGTTCCGCCCCGCCCCGCCGGCATCCGCGCCCCGAGGGCCAGGACCGCTACACGATCAGCGAGGTCGTCGCCTTCACCGGACTGACCGCCCACACCCTGCGCTGGTACGAGCGGATCGGGCTGATGTCCCACATCGACCGCTCCCACACCGGCCAGCGCCGCTACAGCAACAGCGACCTGGACTGGCTGGACTTCGTGACCAAGCTCCGGCTGACCGGGATGCCGGTGGCGGACATGGTCCGCTACGCCGAGCTGGTGCGGGAGGGCGACGGCACCTACGCGGAGCGCAGGGAGCTGCTGGAACAGACGCGCAGGGACGTCGTGTCCCGCATCGCCGAACTGCACGACACCCTGTCGGTGCTGGACCGGAAGATCAGCTTCTACGAGACGGGCGGCAGCTGAACCGTCCCTGTCGAACCACCGCGGCTCACAGCTCCGCCAGCAGCTCCGCCTTCTTCGCGGCGAACTCCTCGTCCGTGACCAGCCCCGCCTCGTGCAGTTCGCCCAGATGGCGAATCCGCTCCGCGATGTCGGCGGGGTCCCGCCGGCCGGCCGACGCCGGCAGCGCGGCCCCGCCCTTGGCCCGTACCGCCTCCAGGACCGCCGCGGCGAACGGCAGCGACTCGTGCACCGGCCCGTACCCGAGCCCGAAGACCACGGTCGCCGGGTCCTGGTCGGCCGGTACCGGCGGCGCGGCCCCCGTGAGGTCCGTGCGGCGCAGCAGCCGCAGATGCCCCTCGAAGACCTCCGGGGACCGCCATTCCACGCCCCCGAGGTCGGCCACCGCGAACCGCTGGTCGCCGGCCTTCCACTTCGCGGTCGAGGCGCCCGTCCACGACCAGCGGAAGTGCACGGCCTTGCCGTCGAAGCTCGCCTTGCCGTCGTACGCCTTGAACTGCCGGGGCGGCTCCGGCGCGGCCACCAGGAACCTCTCGGCCGGTTCGGACGCGGACCCGGTGAGCAGCGGCCGCAGTTCGTCGGCGTAGTACTCCGCGAGCGTCTCCCGCTCCGCGGGGAGGACGAGCCGGTAGGGGTCGCTGCCGTCCTTGAGCTGGCCGGCGGCCGCCTCCATCAGGGGATCAGCGCCCGGGCGCGGCTCGGCGCGCAGGACCACGGTGCCCCGTTTGCCCGGAGCGAGCGTCACCCCCGTGAGCGCGGCGAACGGCACCCGGCGTTCCCCCAGCGTCTGGAAGAGCCTGGGTGTTCGAATCCCCCGTTCATAGCGGATGAGCACGGAGTCGGACTCGAACTCCCAGGCGGCATGAAATCCGGCCAGTACGTCACCCATGCGGCTCATCGTATGCGGCACGTGCTTCTCAGTCCCATCCCCGCGCATACCGCACTTCCTGCTGTCTCTACGCGCGTCCGGCCATCGACGTGCCGGACAAACCCGCCCGGCACCCGTCATCGTCGTGGGCACACGTCACCGCGTCATACGCGCCAACCCCGATGTCGGCGAGATTGCGCAGGCTGTCCGTGCCCGGCTCGAAGTAGCCGGCGTGCCCCTGTGCGTCGTGCGCCGACAGCACCCGTGCCCCGAAGGAGGAGGAGACGGGGTCGGCGCCGTGGCCGAGTCCGCCGAACTCCAGGTAGGGGACGTCCTGGATCCAGTCGGTGGCGTCCCGCATCGACCACACCCGGGCGGAGGTGCCCAGGTGCGAGGCGTTCTCGACCCGCATCCCGGGGCTGGCGGCCACGGCTATGTCGGACACCCGGTCCGGCATGTCGTGCGCGGCCACCCCGCAGACCACCGAGCCGTAGCTGTGACAGAACATCGACACCGGCGCCTCACCGGGCAGCGCCCGCAGCAGCGCGTCGAGGCGCACGGCGCCCTGCTCGGCCGCCGAGCCGGTCGCCGCGCCCACGCCGAGTCCGTCGGGCGCGGTGTAGTCGGCCCAGGCGATCACCGCCGTGCGGGTCGAGGGGCTCGCCGTGTGCTCCGCCGAGTACAGCGCCTTGGCCATGCCCACCGGGGCGGTGTACTGGCGGTTCGTCCGCTGGAAGGTGAGCAGGTCGGTGTCGACCCCGGGGACGACGACGGAGATCCGCTCGGCCCTGGTGAGATCGCCGAACACCTCGGCGACCCGCCCGCTGCCGTCCGGGTCGAAGGCGAGGATCTGCCGGCCCTTGGCCATCAGGGCCTCGTAACGGTGCATGCGGCGCCCGGCGTCCTGCTGTCCGGCCGCACTGAGCCGTGGGTCGTGCATGCGGTGCCTGTCGACGGCCCGCTGCTGGTCGAGTGCGATGCGGTTGGCCCGGTAACGCAGGGCGGCCGGCGCGCCGTTCATGTTGCCGACCGCGAGCGGGTAGCGGTGCGCGAGCCGGCTCCGCTCCTGCGCGGTGAGCGTGGCGAAGAAGCGGCCGAGCAGCGCGGGGGACGCCTTCGGGTCCGGCAGGCGCAGGCCGTGCATCCTGCCGTGCTCCCACTTGCTGAGGGAGGTCTGCAGGGCGGTGGTCTCGCGGTGCGCGCGCATGGCCGTCCAGCCGGTGGTCGCGAGCATCACGAACACCACGGCCAGGGCGAGCAGTGCGCGCCAGACGTTCAGTGGCGGGGAGGTGTCGAAGGAAGTCACTGGGAGGACACACTAGGAGAACGAAGGGGTCTCACGGTAACCGAGTGACAGGTATCACGTTTCGGCCCGCGTGTGGCTCATCACGCCTCCTGCGGCCTGTCCCGGCCCGCGGGGCTCTCACGCCAGTTCCCGGTGAGCGCCGGCCCCATCTGATCGAGGTACGACGCGGTGAGTTCGCGGATCGCCGTGACGCTGAAGTCGTCGCCGACCGACCACTGCCGCTCGGTCACCCGGATCACCGCGCCGAACACGGCGACCACGAGCCGGGGCCGGGGGTCGGTGTCCGGGTCGACGCCCTCCCGCTCGGCGACGATCCGCGCTATCTCCTCCTCCGTCTCCGACTGGCGCCGCAGATGAGCGGCGAACAGGGCCGGCGTCGCCTCGATCATCTTGTACGTGCGCATCAGCAGCTCCACCGGGACGTACCGCTCGACGGCCTCCTCGATGGTGTCCCAGCTGTCCACGACGGACCGGCGCAGCGCCTCCAGCGGGGTCTCCCCGGCCGGGCGCCGGCGCACCGACTCGACGTAGTGCGCCTCGGTGAGCCGTGGCACGAAGAAGGCCACGTCCTCCTTGCTGGCGAAGTAGCGGAAGAAGGTGCGCTGCGAGACGTCGACGGACTCGGCGATCTCGTCGACGGTCGTGTGCTCGTACCCCCGGGTCACGAACAGCTCCAGCGCATTGCGCAGCAGCGCGTCCCGGGTGCGCTGTTTCTTGCGTTCGCGCAGCGTTTCCATGTCTGACAGTTACTGACTAGTGATTTCGTTTGTCAACTGTCAGTGACTGTCACTAGCCTCGACGGTATGACTAGTCAGACCACGATCGACACGGCGGGTTCGGGGGACGCACCACCTGCAGCCCTGCCGGAACGGCCGCCGGCCTCCGGCCTGCGCGGCCACCCCTGGTTCACGCTGATCACCGTCGCCGTCGGGGTCATGATGGTCGCCCTCGACGGCACCATCGTGGCCATCGCCAACCCGGCGATCCAGAAGGACCTCGGCGCCACCTTCGCCCAGGTGCAGTGGATCACCAACGGCTACTTCCTCGCCCTCGCGGTCTCCCTGATCACCGCGGGCAAGCTCGGTGACCGCTTCGGCCACCGGCAGACCTTCCTGATCGGCGTCGTCGGCTTCGCCGCCGCCTCGGGCGCCATCGGCCTGTCCGACAGCATCGGCCTGGTCGTCACCTTCCGCGTCTTCCAGGGTCTGTTCGGCGCGCTGCTGATGCCGGCCGCGCTCGGCCTGCTGCGGGCCACCTTCCCGGCCGAGAAGCTGAACATGGCGATCGGCATCTGGGGCATGGTCATCGGGGCCTCCACCGCGGGCGGCCCGATCCTCGGCGGCGTGCTGGTGCAGCACGTCAGCTGGCAGTCGGTGTTCTTCATCAACGTGCCGGTCGGCCTGCTCGCCCTCGTCCTCGGCGTGGTCATGCTGCTCGACCACCGCGCCGAGAACGCCCCGCGCTCCTTCGACCTGCTCGGCATCGCCCTGCTCTCCGGCGCCATGTTCTGCCTGGTCTGGGCGCTCATCAAGGCGCCGAGCTGGGGCTGGGGCGACGGCAGGACGTGGACCTTCATGGCCGCGTCGGTGCTGGGCTTCGCCCTCTTCTCCTTCTGGGAGACGAAGGTCAAGGAACCGCTGATCCCGCTCGGCCTGTTCCGCTCGGTCCCGCTCTCGGCGGGCGTCGTGCTCATGGTCCTGATGGCCATCGCCTTCATGGGCGGCCTGTTCTTCGTGACCTTCTATTTGCAGAACGTGCACGGCATGGACCCGGTCGACGCCGGTCTCCACCTGCTCCCGCTCACCGGCATGATGATCGTCGGCTCCCCGCTGGCCGGTGCCGCGATCACCAAGCTCGGCCCGCGGATCCCGCTGGCCGGCGGCATGGCGGCCACCGCGATCGCCATGTACGGCATGTCCACCCTGAAGGCGGACACCGGCAGCGGCCTGATGTCCATCTGGTTCGCCCTGCTCGGTCTCGGTCTCGCGCCGGTCATGGTCGGCGCCACCGAGGTCATCGTCGGCAACGCGGCGATGGAGCTGTCCGGTGTGGCCGGCGGCCTCCAGCAGGCCGCGATGCAGATCGGCGGCAGCCTCGGTACGGCCGTGCTGGGCGCCGTGATGGCCTCCAAGGTCGACAGCGACCTGCCGGGCAACTGGGCCGGCGCGGGGCTGCCGAAGCTGACCGGCGCACAGCTGGCGCAGGCCTCCGAAGCGGTCCAGGTCGGTGTCGCGCCGGTCGCCGACGGCACGCCCGCGGAGATCGCCGCGAAGATCTCCGACGTCGCCCACGACACGTTCATCTCCGGCATGAGCCTCGCCTCGCTGGTCGCGGCGGGCGTCGCGGCGGTCGCGATCCTGGTCGCGCTGCTCACCAAGCGCGGCGAGAACGCGGAGGCCGGCGCGGGCGTCGGACACGTCTGACGCGGGTTCAGCGCACCGAAGTGTCCGATATGCCCGTCTTCCTCCGGTGGGATTCCCCTATCAGGGTGACGCCGCCACGGATTCCTCGCACTCGGCACGCGCCGCAGGTCACAGTGGGTCAAGTCCTCCGCAGAGCATGGGAGGGCGACCGGGCCGCGGCGCGCTGCTGGAGGGGGGCAGCGCACGGGCAGGTCTGCCGGCGCGGAACAGGGGTACCCGGTCATCACACCCGAACAGTCCATGGACACCAGGGAGTTGATGATGGCGAGCTTCGGCCAACGAACACGTGGGTACCCCCGTTCACGCGGCCGCACAGGTATGCGGGACGGGCTGGACCGTGGCACGCTCGGAATCATCGGCACGATCTTCGCCGTGGTCGGTTTCTTCGCCCTCGGGATCGTGCTCGGGCCGGCGGCACTCGTGTGCGGCTGGCTCTCCATGGGCCGGGTATGGAACCCGAAGAGTTCCATACCGGCGCTGGTGGCGGTGGTGCTCGGGGCGATCGACACACTGCTGGCGCTGTTCTGGCTGGCGGGCGTGTCGGTCTAGCCCGTCGACCGGCGGGGGCCTGCCGCGCAGTTGTCCGCCCCTTGTACGGGGCACGCCGGGCACCCCGCCGGCGCCGACGGGCGCAACGCCGCCACCTCGGCCCTGAGCGCCCGGACCTCCTCGGTCAGTGAGGCGATCGCCTCCGTCTGCCGGCGCTCCTCCACGTCGTCCTTCTCGAACCGGGCGATGAACCAGGTGGCGATGTTCGCGGTCACCACACCCAGCAGGGCGATCCCGGACAGCATCAGGCCGACCGCGATCATCCGGCCCAGCCCGGTCGTCGGGGCGTGGTCGCCGTACCCCACGGTCGTCATCGTCGTGAACGACCACCACAGGGCGTCACCCAGCGTGCGGATGTTCCCGTTGGGGGAGTCCCGCTCCACCGAGAGCACGGCGAGCGACCCGAACATCAGCAGCCCGACGACCGCGCCCACCACGTACGTCGTCAGCCGGATCTGCGAGGCCATCCGGGCCCGCCGGCCCACCAGTGTCAGCGTCGCGACGAGCCGCAGCAGCCGCAGCGGCTGGAGCAGCGGCAGCACCACCGCGCACAGGTCCATCCAGTGCGTGCGCACGAACTCCCTGCGCCGGGGCGCCAGGGCGAGCCGCACCAGGTAGTCCACGGCGAACGAACCCCACACCACCCACTCCGCGCCCGTGCACGCGGCGGTGAGGGTGTGCCCGGCCGAACCGTCCACGATCGGCAGCGCGTAGGCGACGGCGAAGGCCACCGCGAGCGCCAGCAACGGCCGTTGGGTCAGCTCCTCCCAACGCACCTGCGCGGACTGTCGCTCCATGCGGGCATCGTAAGCGTCGTCGCGCCCCCGAAGGGGCGCGGGGAACTGCGCGACCAGCCACGACGTGGCCGCAGTTCCCCGCTGTCCCCCCACCCGTCCCGGCCGAAGCCGAGCGCAGCGGCTACGCGTCGCCGCCCGCCGCGCCCGGGTGCGCCGCCGTCACGTCCAGCAACTGGTACCGGTCGATGGCCTGCTTGAGCACCGAACGGTCCAGCCTGCCCTCGCGGGCCAGCTCGGTCAGCACCGCGACCACGATCGACTGCGCGTCGATGTGGAAGAACCTGCGTGCCGCGCCGCGCGTGTCGGCGAAGCCGAAGCCGTCGGCACCCAGCGACTGGTACGTGCCCGGCACCCAGCGCGCGATCTGGTCCGGAACCGATCGCATCCAGTCGGACACGGCCACGAACGGACCCTCGGCGCCGCTCAGCTTGCGCGTCACGTACGGGGTGCGCTGTTCCTCCTCCGGGTGCAGGAGATTGTGCTCCTCGCACGCCACGGCCTCGCGCCGCAGCTCGTTCCAGGAGGTGGCGGACCAGACGTCGGCCTTCACGTTCCAGTCGGCGGCGAGGATCCGCTGCGCCTCGATCGCCCACGGGACCGCGACACCGGACGCCATGACCTGCGCCGGGACGGTGCCCTCGGTGCCCGCGCTGATCCGGTGGATGCCCTTGAGGATGCCGTCGACGTCCACGTCGGCCGGCTCGGCCGGGTGCTGGATCGGCTCGTTGTAGACGGTCAGGTAGTAGAAGACGTCCTCGCCGTGCGGGTGCTCGGCGTCGCCGCCGTACATGCGGCGCAGGCCGTCCTGGACGATGTGCGCGATCTCGTACGAGTACGCCGGGTCGTAGGCCACGCAGCCCGGGTTCGTCGAGGCGAGCAGCTGGGAGTGGCCGTCGGCGTGCTGGAGGCCCTCACCGGTCAGGGTCGTACGGCCGGCGGTCGCGCCCAGGACGAAACCGCGCGCCAGCTGGTCGGCCATCTGCCAGAACTGGTCGCCGGTGCGCTGGAAACCGAACATCGAGTAGAAGACGTAGACCGGGATGAGCGGCTCGCCGTGGGTGGCGTAGGCGGAGCCCGCCGCGATCAGGGAGGCGGTGCAGCCGGCCTCGGAGATGCCGTCGTGCAGCATCTGGCCGGTCGGCGACTCCTTGTAGGCGAGCAGCAGGTCGCGGTCCACCGACTCGTACTGCTGGCCGAGCGGGTTGTAGATCTTCGCACTCGGGAAGAAGGAGTCCATGCCGAAGGTGCGGTACTCGTCCGGCGCGATCAGTACGAAACGGCGGCCGAGTTCCTTGTCCCGCATGAGGTCCTTGAGGAGACGGACAAAGGCCATGGTGGTCGCGATGGACTGCTGGCCGGTGCCCTTCTTCACGGTCGCGTACACCTTCTCGTCCGGCAGGGCGAGTGGCCGGGAGCGCACGACGCGGGTCGGGACGTAGCCGCCGAGCCCCTTGCGCCGGTCGTGCATGTACTGGATCTCCTCCGAGTTCCGGCCCGGGTGGTAGTACGGCGGCAGGCCGGACTCCAGCTCCTGGTCGGAGATCGGCAGGTGCAGCCGGTCCCGGAAGCCCTTGAGGTCGGCGACCGTCAGCTTCTTCATCTGGTGCGTGGCGTTGCGGCCCTCGAAGTTGGGGCCCAGGGTCCAGCCCTTGATCGTCTTGGCCAGGATGACCGTGGGCTGACCCCGGTGCTGGGTGGCCTGCTTGAACGCCGCGTAGATCTTGCGGTGGTCGTGGCCGCCGCGGCCCAGGTGCAGGATCTGGTCGTCGGTCATGTGCTCGACCATGGCGCGCAGCCGCTGGTCGTCGCCGAAGAAGTGGTCGCGGATGTACGCGCCGGACTCGGTGGCGTAGGTCTGGAACTGCCCGTCCGGGGTCGTGTTCATCCGGTTGACCAGGACGCCGTCGCGGTCCTGGGCGAGCAGCGGGTCCCAGGTGCGGTCCCAGACCAGTTTGATCACGTTCCAGCCGGCGCCCCGGAAGACCGACTCCAGCTCCTGGATGATCTTGCCGTTGCCGCGCACCGGGCCGTCGAGCCGCTGGAGGTTGCAGTTGACCACGAAGGTCAGGTTGTCCAGGCCCTCACGCGCGGCGATGGACAGCTGGCCGAGCGACTCCGGCTCGTCCATCTCGCCGTCGCCGAGGAACGCCCAGACGTGCGAATCCGAGGTGTCGGCGATCCCGCGCGCGTGCATGTAGCGGTTCATCCGCGCCTGGTAGATCGCGCCGATCGGGCCGAGGCCCATCGACACCGTCGGGAACTCCCAGAAGTCCGGCATCGAGCGCGGGTGCGGGTAGCTGGAGAGGCCGTTCGGGTATTTCGACTTCTCCTGGCGGAAGCCGTCCAGCTGCTCCTCGCCGAGCCGGTCGAGCAGGAAGGCGCGCGCGTAGATGCCGGGGGAGGCATGGCCCTGGAAGAAGACCTGGTCGCCGCCGCGGCCGTCGTCCTTGCCGCGGAAGAAGTGGTTGAAGCCGACGTCGTAGAGGGACGCGGAGGAGGCGAAGGTCGCGATGTGACCGCCGACGCCGATGCCCGGACGCTGGGCGCGGGAGACCATGACGGCCGCGTTCCAGCGGGTCGCGTTGAGGATTTTGCGCTCGATCTCCTCGTTGCCCGGGAAGAACGGCTCCGCGCGCGTGGGGATCGTGTTGACGTAGTCCGAGCTGCGCATCTCGGGCACGGCCACCCGCCGCTCGCGGGCGCGCTCGATCAGGCGGAGCATCAGATAACGGGCCCGTTCCCGGCCGCGCTCGTCCACGGCGGCGTCGAGCGAGTCGAGCCACTCCTGGGTTTCCTCGGGATCGAAGTCAGGAACCTGACTCGGAAGGCCGCCAATGATGATCGGGTTGCGATCGGATCCGGAAGCCACGCTGTTCCTTACCTGTCAGAGGGGCAATGATTACCTGCGTTTTCCTGCGATTTCCCGCACGTCCCTGCGTTTCCACCGCACCGCTGTCCATCGTCCACCCCGTGGCAGCGCACGTCATCTCTACCGCGAGGTAACTCGGTCCCGGCCAAAACGCAACGATACGCCCGAGGTGTGACGCGCTTGGCAAACTCGTTCGACCGTCGTATGTGAGGATGATTCCGAAAGGAACATTGCGGGCAAAAGGGAGTGGTGTGTGCCACACCTGACTGCGATACGGTGCCGGGAGTTGCGGCGACACGGCCGGGATCGTCACCGTTTCGGCGGTCTGAACGGCCGGGTACTTGCGCGATCCGTCCCGCCCGTGTGGACTACGGCCAATGCTTCGCGCACGCGCGTGGCTGAGTTAATCAACAAGACATGATCAGGAGGCAACCCGTGAGCGCGACCGCGGACCACGCGGAGGAGCGGACCACCCCTGCCGTCAGGCTGGGGTTCCAGCCAGACCAGGTGGTCCAGGAGATCGGCTACGACGACGACGTCGACCAGGAACTCCGTGAGTCCATCGAAGACACCATCGGCACCGAGTTGGTGGACGAGGACTACGACGACGTGGCCGACGCCGTGGTGCTGTGGTTCCGTGAGGATGACGGCGACCTGACGGACGCGCTGGTGGATGCCGTCACGTACATGGAGGAAGGCGGCTGGATCCTGCTGCTGACTCCGAAGACGGGCCGTGACGGCTACGTCGAGCCGAGCGACATCGGCGAGGCGGCCACGACCGCCGGCCTCTCGCAGACCAAGAGCGTCAGCGTGGGCAAGGACTGGAACGGCAGCCGGCTGCTGACCCCGAAGGGCGCCGCCAAGAAGCGCTGAGCCCCGACCGGCGGACGGACCGTGTCCCGGTCCGTCCGCCGGCCTGCCGTGATCGCCGCCCGAAGGCCGCCGCATAGGGTGTTCTCACCCGAACAGACCCTGACGAAGGGATGCAGCGATGGCGATCCAGGTCGGCGACAAGGCGCCCGACTTCGAGCTCAAGGACAACCACGGCCGGTCCGTGAGGCTGTCCGACTTCCGCGGCGAGAAGAACGTCGTGCTGCTCTTCTACCCGTTCGCCTTCACGGGCGTGTGCACCGGTGAGCTCTGCGAGCTGCGCGACAACCTGCCGCAGTTCGAGGACCGGGACACCCAGCTGCTCGCCGTCTCCAACGACTCCATCCACACCCTGCGGGTCTTCGCCGAGCAGGAAGGCCTGGAGTACCCGCTGCTCAGCGATTTCTGGCCGCACGGCGAGACCTCGCGCGCCTACGAGGTCTTCGACGAGGCCAAGGGCTGTGCGGTCCGCGGCACCTTCGTCATCGACAAGGAGGGCGTCGTGCGGTGGACCGTGGTCAACGCACTGCCGGACGCGCGCGACCTGAACGACTACGTGCGGGCCCTCGACGCCCTGTAGACCGCCCGCCGGTCCCCCAGGGGTGCACGTGGCCGACACCCGGTAATTCTTCGGGGTCCAGGGCCTGCAGGGGGCGGGAACCCGTCACTAGGATCGAATCGTTGATCCGGTATCCGAAGCACGACGGGGGCTCCCCGCCCCTGGACACCACAAGGGAGAACTCGTGGGAGTCAGCCTCAGCAAGGGCGGCAACGTATCGCTGACGAAGGAGGCCCCGGGCCTGACCGCGGTCCTCGTCGGTCTGGGCTGGGACGTCCGGACCACCACCGGCACCGACTTCGACCTGGACGCCAGCGCTCTGCTGCTGAACACCGAGGGCAAGGTCGGCAGCGACCAGAACTTCGTCTTCTTCAACAACCTGAAGAGCCCCGAGGGCTCGGTCGAGCACACGGGCGACAACCTCACCGGCGAGGGTGAGGGCGACGACGAGGTGATCAAGGTCAACCTGGCCACGGTCCCCGCCGACGTCGACAAGATCGTCTTCCCGGTGTCGATCTACGACGCGGACAACCGCCAGCAGTCCTTCGGCCAGGTCCGCAACGCCTTCATCCGCGTGGTGAACCAGGCGGGCGGCGCCGAGATCGCCCGCTACGACCTGTCCGAGGACGCCTCGACCGAGACCGCGATGGTCTTCGGTGAGCTGTACCGCAACGGCGCGGAGTGGAAGTTCCGCGCCATCGGCCAGGGCTACGCCTCCGGCCTGCGCGGCATCGCCCAGGACTTCGGCGTCAACGTCTGAGCCAGGCCGGGGGCCCGGGCTCTCGCACGTCCGCTCTGTCCGGCGCCGCACCGTTTACGGTCGGCGCCGGACGCGCAGGACAACCGGAGAAGCACCACTAGGGGAGGACCATCACCATGGGCGTCACGCTCGCCAAGGGAGGCAATGTCTCCCTCTCCAAGGCCGCACCGAACCTCACCAACGTCATGATCGGACTCGGCTGGGACGCCCGCTCCACCACCGGCGCCCCCTTCGACCTGGACGCCAGCGCGCTGCTGTGCAAGGACGGCCGGGTGCTCGGTGACGAGTGGTTCGTCTTCTACAACCAGCTCAAGAGCCCCGACGGCTCGGTCGAGCACACCGGTGACAACCTGACCGGCGAGGGCGAGGGCGACGACGAATCGATTCTGGTCGACCTGCCCAAGGTGCCGGCCGACGTCGACAAGATCACCTTCCCGGTCTCCATCCACATGGCCGACGAGCGCGGCCAGACCTTCGGGCAGGTCTCCAACGCGTTCATCCGGGTCGTCAACCAGGCCGACGGCCAGGAGCTCGCCCGCTACGACCTCAGCGAGGACGCCTCCGGTGAAACCGCCATGATCTTCGGCGAGCTCTACCGGTACCAGGGCGAATGGAAGTTCAGGGCCGTCGGCCAGGGGTACGCGTCGGGGCTGCGGGGCATCGCGCTCGACTTCGGTGTGAACGTTTCGTAGCACTCGTCACAGCCGGATGCAGGGCCCGCGCGAGCCGTAGGACACCGATGCCCTCTAGACTCCGTGGTCAACAATGAGTAAAGCCGAGTACGGCGCGAGGGGAGATCCTCCTCCAGACTCCGTCTGGGAGGTACCCCCACACACCATGATTGGGTAACCAGTGCTTCTGAAAACCTTCGGCTGGTCGTTCGCGATCACCGCGCTCGGCCTGGTCGCCGCGGTCTTCTACGGGGGGTGGGAGGCTTTCGGGATCGTGGCCATCCTGGCCGTCCTCGAGATCTCCCTGTCGTTCGACAACGCGGTCGTCAACGCCGGAATCCTGAAGAAGATGAATGCCTTCTGGCAGAAGATCTTCCTCACGGTCGGTGTGCTCATCGCGGTCTTCGGCATGCGGCTGGTCTTCCCCGTGGTGATCGTCGCGGTCACCGCCAAGATGGGCCCCATCGAGGCCGTCGACCTCGCACTCAACAACAAGGACCGCTACCAGGAACTGGTCACCGACGCCCACCCGGCGATCGCCGCCTTCGGCGGCATGTTCCTGCTGATGATCTTCCTCGACTTCATCTTCGAGGACCGGGACATCCAGTGGCTGCGCTGGATCGAGCGCCCGCTCGCCAAGCTCGGCAAGGTCGACATGCTGTCGGTCTGCATCGCCCTGATCGTCCTGCTGATCACTTCCTTCACCTTCGCCACCCACGCCCACCAGCACGGCGGCGGCCATGTCGACAAGGCGCAGACGGTCCTGATCGCCGGCATCGCCGGCCTGATCACCTACATGATCGTCGGTGGTCTCTCCGGCTTCTTCGAGGACCGGCTCGAAGCCGAGGAGGAGCGTGAGCACGAGGCGGAGGAGGAGGCCGAGCGCACCGGCAAGAAGAAATCGGCGGTCGTGCTCGCCGGTCAGGCCGCGTTCTTCATGTTCCTCTACCTGGAGGTCCTGGACGCGTCCTTCTCCTTCGACGGCGTGATCGGCGCGTTCGCCATCACCAACGACATCGTGCTCATGGCCCTCGGCCTCGGTATCGGCGCGATGTACGTCCGTTCGCTCACGGTCTACCTGGTCCGGCAGGGCACCCTCGACGACTACGTCTACCTGGAGCACGGCGCCCACTACGCGATCGGCGCGCTGGCCGTGATCCTGATGGTCACCATCCAGTACGAGATCAACGAGGTCATCACCGGTCTCGTCGGCGTCGTCCTGATCGCCTGGTCGTTCTGGTCCTCCGTGCGACGCAACCAGCGGCTGGCGGCGGCCGAGGGAAATGCGGGGACGGACGAGAAGGCTGAGGTCCCGTCCGGGGTCTGAACCGGCTCACCGGGCCGAAAACGAAGGGTGTGACACCCTTCTGCACGAGGAACGCTCTGTTCGGGGCGGCCGACGCGGTCGGCCGCCCCGAGGCGTCGGCGGAAGTCTCTGGGGGCGGGAATGGGTTTCTTCGACGGGCTGCTGGGCGGAAGGGCGGCCGAGTTCGACTCGGGCAGCGCCGCGTCCAACTCCATCGAGCTCACCAAGCGGCACCAGCAGGTGTCCCTCACCAAGCAGGGCGCGGCCACCGGCAACCTGCGCGTCAACCTGAGCTGGCGGATGCGGACCTCCGACTTCGACGGCGAGCAGCGGACCAGCCTGTTCCGGCACCCCTTCAAGGCGCTCAGGCCGCCGGAGGTGATCGGGCACGGGCAGAGCATGGTCAACGTCGACCTCGACCTCGGGGCGCTGTACGAGCTGTCCGACGGGAGCAAGGGGGTCGTACAGCCGCTCGGCGGCCTGCTCGGCGACGTCAACGCCCCGCCGTACATCAAGCTCAGCGGCGACGACCGGTTCGGGTCGGCGTCCGGCGAGACGATGTACGTCAACCTCGACCACCGCGACGACATCAAGCGGTTGCTGGTCTTCGTGTACATCTACGACCAGACGCCGGCGTTCGACCGCACCCACGCGATCGTGACCCTGTACCCGAGCAACGGGCCGCGGATCGAGATCGGCCTGGACGAACGGCATCCGCAGGCCCGGTCCTGTGCGGTGGTGATGATCGAGAACGTGAAGGGCGAACTGGTCGTCCGGCGGGAGGTGAAGTTCGTGTACGGGTTCCAGGGCGAGCTGGACCGGTTGTACGGGTGGGGGCTGCAGTGGGGGCGGGGTTACAAGACGAAGGTGGAGAAGTAGGCCGGTGGTCCGGCCCCCGTCATCGTCCGATGAACTGCGGCCCCTGGGGAGGCAGCCGGAAGTCCGTGTTCGGGACCGTGGCCACCGGGACCGGGGCCGGCGGGGGATAGCCGTAGCCCGACGGGGGCTGCTGCTGGGGGTAGCCGTAGGCCGGCTGCGGGGCCGGTGAGGCCGGCTGGGGGTACCCGTACGCGGGCTGGGCCGGGACGGAGGTCGGCTGCTCGGGCGGCAGGGGCTGGGCGGCCTGGGGCTCGTCCAGCGTCTCCGATTCGTCCACCGAGATGCCGAAGTCGGTCGCCAGGCCCTTGAGGCCGTTGCTGTACCCCTCGCCCAGCGCGCGGAACTTCCAGCCCTCGCCCCTGCGGTACAGCTCGCCGCAGATCAGGGCCGTCTCGGCGCCGGTCTCCGGCTTGATGTCGAAGTGGGCCAGCGGCTCGGCGTCGGGGGCCGAGGCGTCGTACAGCAAGATGCGCAGGGCGGGTACGTGTTCGAAGGGGATGCCGTCCGCCGACGCGACCAGGAGGATTCGGCCGACATTGGGCTCGACACCGGAGAGATCTGTCTGGATCGTGTCGGTGAGGCCTTCGGCCACCCGTTTCTTGCCGAGCCGCCAGACCTTCCCGGACGGGTGCCGGGGCTGGTTGTAGAAGACGAAGTCCTCGTCGGAGCGCACACGTCCGTCGGGGCCGAGGAGCAGCGCCGAGGCGTCCACGTCCGGAACTCCCTGCCCGGGCGTCCAGCGCAGCACGGCCCGGACCGTGGTGGCCTTCAGCGGGACGTTCGACCCCTTCAGCATCGCGTGCGTCATGCGGTCATCCTGCCCTCTCGGTCCTGGTCACGACAACGCGGGGGGCCTCGCGCCCGACACAGGCGGGTTACCTGGAATTCATGCCCGGCGGGAACCCTCGACATGGCTTTGTACGTACTATTACCGGCCACCCTTTACCCAATCCACAGGCTGGGCCCACGCCACGGGGAGTTTTATGCGTCATTTCGGGCACATCGCACCTGAGGTGCGCCAGCGTCTCTTCCACCAGGAGCCGTGCGAGTTCACCGCCGACTCCCCCGCCCGGCTGCTCTCGGCCGCCCTGGGCGCCACGTTGTACAGCCCGGCCACCCGGGAGCGGCTCGCCGACGACGTCGTCAAGCAGGCACGGGTCGGCGTGGTCTCGATGGTGCTGTGCCTGGAGGACTCCATCGGCGACGAGGACGTGGTGGCGGGCGAGGAGAACCTCGTCCGCCAGTTCGCCGACCTGGCCGCCCGGGTCCGGGCGGGCGCGGAGGTCCCGCTGCTCTTCATCCGGGTCCGCGAGCCCGAGCAGATCCCCGATCTGGTGAGACGGCTCGGGGACAGCGTGTCGCTGCTGTCCGGCTTCGTGTTCCCTAAGTTCACCGAGGAGCGCGGCATCCCCTTCCTGCAGGCCCTGGACGGCGCCGAGACGCGCAGCGGCCGCCGGCTGTTCGGGATGCCCGTCCTGGAGACGCCCGAGCTGATGTACCGCGAGACGCGCGTGGACGCCCTGGAGGGCATCGCCCGCGCCGTCGACAAGTACCGCGACAAGGTGCTGGCGCTGCGTCTCGGTGTGACCGACTTCTGCTCGTCGTACGGGCTGCGGCGGGCACCCGACATGACCGCCTACGACGTGCAGATCATCGCCTCCGTCATCGCCGACGTGGTGAACATGCTGGGACGGGCCGACGGCACCGGGTTCACCGTGACCGGACCGGTCTGGGAGTACTTCCGGGTGCCCGAGCGCATGTTCAAGCCGATGCTGCGGACCAGCCCCTTCCTGGAGGGGCAGGCCGTGGAACTGCGCGACCGGCTGATCGAGCACGCCATGGACGGCCTGCTCAGGGAGATCTCCCTGGACCAGGCCAACGGGCTGCTCGGCAAGACCTGCATCCACCCCTCGCACGTCCTGCCCGTGCACGCGCTGTCGGTCGTCAGTCACGAGGAGTTCTGCGACGCCCAGGACATCCTGCGGCCGGAACGGGGCGGTGGGGGTGTACTTCGGTCGGCGTACACGAACAAGATGAACGAGGTGAAGCCGCACCGCGCCTGGGCCGAGCGGACCATGCTGCGGGCCGAGGTGTTCGGCGTGGCCAACGAGGACGTGGGCTTCGTGGAGCTGCTCGCCGCCGGAATCCCCGGTTGACGGGCCCTAGCGGACGGCACAGGAAGCACATGAACATCGCAGTGAACAACGGGGACTGGTCCGGCAGCTGGGTCGCGGAGCGGCTCGGCGTGGACATCGTGGGCGACGACGGCCTGCGGGCCCTCCTCGGGCTCGCCCTGCGCCGCAACCCGAAACGGGCCCACCTGCTGGTCTCCAACGTGCTGGGCAAGCACGTCCCCCAGTCGCCGACGGTGGTGTACGGCCACGGGTTCACCCTCGGCCGCCGGGTGCGCGAGCTCCTCGGTGACGAGGAGGCGGCCCGGGCGGTGGTGGTGGGCTACGCCGAGACGGCCACCGGCCTCGGGCATGCGGTGGCCGACGGTATCGGCCTCGCCCCCTACCTGCACTCCACGCGCCGCCCGGTGCCCGGGGTGACCCCGGCCGGCGGCTTCGAGGAGTCCCACTCGCACGCCACGTCCCACCTTCTGCTCCCCGAGGATCCCGCCCTGCTCTCCGGCGAGGGCCCGCTGGTCCTGGTGGACGACGAGTTCTCCACGGGCAACACGATCCTGAACACGATCAGGGATCTGCACGCCCGTTATCCGCGGAAACGTTACGTCGTGGTGGCCCTGGTGGACATGCGGTCACCGGCGGACGCGGGGCGCCTCGCGGATCTCGCCGGTGAGATCGGCGCCAGGGCGGACCTGGTGGCCGGCGCCTCCGGCACCGTTCGCCTGCCGGCGGGGGTGCTGGAGAAAGGGCAGGAGCTGGTGGCGCGGTACGAGGAGGGTGCCGGGCAGGAGGACCGGGCGGGTGCGGCGCCGTCGGGGCTGAGCGCGCGGTTCCCCGCACCCCTCGCCGCGGTTGCTCCTGAGGCCGACGGCCAGTCCCCCCGCCCAGGGGCGCGGGGCTGTGCTGAGACTGCGGCCACCGCCGCGGGGGCGCGAACGGCCCCCACCGGCCCGCGGACGACCGGCAACGTCACCCGCGTCGACCTGCACTGGCCGCACGGTCTCCCCGACGGGGGACGGCACGGATTCACCCCCGCTCACCGAATACGCCTCGAGACGGCCCTCCCGGCCATGGCCGCACGCCTCGCCGAGGCACTGCCCCTGGGCGCCCGCCGCGTGCTCACGCTCGGCTTCGAGGAGCTGATGTACGCCCCCCTCCGGGTCGCCCGTGAGCTGGAGCCCCTCGTCGCCGCCGAGGTGCGGTACTCCACGACCACCCGTTCACCCGTGCTGGCCGTCGACGACCCCGGTTACGCCATCCGCAGCCGGCTCGTCTTCCCGGCCCACGACGACCCCGCCGACGGCCCCGGCGAGCGCTACGCGTACAACGTGGCCGGCGCCGGCTTCGACGCCGTGGTCGTCTTCGTCGACTCGGCCGGTGACACCCCCGAACTGCACGCCCCGGACGGTCTGTTGGCCCGGCTCGGCGCGTATGTCCCGCATGTCCTGCTCGCGGTTGTACCGTCGTACGTCCCCGCGCTGACCGAAGAGAGCCCCGCCATGCTGCCCGAGCCCCTCCGCGGCCCCGCCTTCTCCTCGTACCCGCCGGAGGACGTCGGCTGGCTGCTCCAGGACCTCTCGGACGTCACGCTGGAGGCGCCGACCGAGGAGCGCGAGGAGGCGATCCAGAGCGGCGGCGCGCACTACGCGGAGTCGCTGCCGGTCGAGTACCAGCCGAGCGAGCGGTACCAGGCGCTCTTCCACGCGGCACTGGAGACCTCGGCCGCCCGGATCGCACAGGCGGTCGGGGTCGTCACGGAGACCGTCCTGGCCGAACGGCCGGCCCGGCCGGTACTCGTCTCGCTGGCCCGCGCCGGGACCCCGGTGGGCGTCCTGATGCGCCGCTGGGCGCGGTTCAGGTACGACCTCGACCTGCCGCACTACGCGGTGTCGATCGTGCGCGGCCGCGGTATCGACGCGAACGCGCTGCGCTGGCTGGCGAACCGTCACGACCCGCGGGACGTCGTGTTCGTGGACGGCTGGACCGGCAAGGGCGCGATCACCCGGGAACTCGCCGACGCGGTCGCGGAGTTCGAGGAGCGCGAGGGCGTCTGCGGGTTCGACCCGGAGATCGCGGTGCTCGCGGACCCCGGGTCGTGCGTGCGGACGTACGGTACCCGGGAGGACTTCCTGATCCCCTCCGCCTGCCTCAACTCGACCGTCTCCGGGCTGATCTCACGGACCGTGCTGCGGGCCGACCTGGTGGGCCCCGACGACTTCCACGGCGCGAAGTTCTACCGCGAGCTGGCCGGGGCCGATGTGTCGGTGGCGTTCCTGGACGCGGTCGCCGACCGGTTCGCGGAGGCCGTCGACGCGGTGGACGCGGCCGTCAAGGAGCTGGCGGTCGCGGACCGCACGCCGACCTGGGAGGGCTGGGCGGCCGTCGAGCGGATCAGCGAGGAGTACGGCATCCACGACGTGAACCTCGTCAAGCCGGGGGTGGGGGAGACCACCCGGGTGCTGCTGCGCCGGGTGCCCTGGAAGATCCTGGCGCGGGCCGGGGCGGGAGCCGACCTCGACCATGTGCGGCTGCTGGCCGAGCAGCGCGGAGTGCCCGTCGAGGAGGTCGGTGAACTGCCGTACACCTGTGTCGGGTTGATCCATCCCAAGTACACGCGCGGGGCGACCGGCGCCGACGGCAGGGCGGTGAACGGCTGATGGCCGTGCTGGTGGCGAGCGACCTCGACCGTACGCTCATCTACTCGGCGGGCGCGCTCTCCCTGACCATGCCGGACGCGCGGGCGCCCCGGCTGCTCTGCGTCGAGGTGCACGAGAGCAGGCCGCTGTCCTACCTGACCGAGACCTCCGCGCAGTTGCTGACCGAGCTCGGCGACGCGGCCGTCTTCGTGCCGACGACCACCCGGACCCGCAAGCAGTACGAGCGGATCAACCTGCCGGGGCCCGCGCCGCGGTACGCCATCTGCGCCAACGGCGGCCATCTGCTGGTGGACGGGGTGTCCGACGGGGACTGGCACGAGTGGGTGCAGGCGCGGCTGGCCGAGGAGTGCGCGCCGCTGGAGGAGGTGTGCGCGTATCTGTCGGAGCACGCCGACCCGGTGTGGCTGCGCAAACTCCGGGTCGCGGAGGACCTGTTCGCCTATCTGGTCGTGGAGCGGGAACTGCTGCCCGGGGAATGGGTGAAGAACCTCGCGGTGTGGGCGGAGAACCGCGGCTGGACGGTGTCGTTGCAGGGGCGGAAGATCTACGCCGTGCCGAAGCCGCTGACGAAGAGCGCGGCGATGCGGGAGGTCGCGCGGCGGACCGGGGCCGTGCTGACGCTGGCCGCCGGGGACTCGCTGCTCGACGCCGACCTGCTGCTGGCCGCGGACCGTGGCTGGCGCCCGGGGCACGGCGAGTTGGCCGACGCCGGATGGGCCGGGCCGGCCGTCGTCGCACTGCCGGAACGCGGAGTGCTCGCCGGGGAACGAATCCTGCGGGAATTCCTGCGGACGGTCCGCAGCGAGGGTTAGCCGCAGCAACCGCCGCCGCAGCAACCGCCGCCGCCCGCACCGGGGGCGGGCGTGGAGGCGGTGCCGCCCACCGCCACCGTGGACAAGAGCTTTACGGTGTCTTCATGCCCCTGAGGGCATGCTGCGGGGGCGGACGACTCGGCCATGGGGCGGGACAGTTCGAAGGTGTCGCCGCAGGTGCGGCAGCGGTACTCGTAGCGGGGCATGGGGACAGGCTAACGGGAGTACTGAGGGAGTGATGGGCATCACTGCACCTCAGAATTTCATGAGCGTTCCTTTCTGTCCGATACTTGTGCGGAGATATTGAAAAGATCGCTGATAATTTAAGCTGGCCGCGAGGAGCCGAAAGACCGGGGGTTGAGGGGGGCTCGCAGCGCCGCGCCCACCGCGGTCCTGCCACCCGTCGTGTCTAACCGCGCGCGCAAGACCGAGTGCGAGGGGAGACGCAGTCGTGACGGACGCAACGGAGCGGACGGGCGACCCGGAAGACGGCAATGACCAGGCCGGATCCCGGGATCGAAAGCCGTTCGAGCCGGACGCGACCCTGCATCTGAAGGTCGACGGCCTGCGTGCGGAGCATGCTCTGCGGCAGAAGGGCGAAGACGCTCAGCGTGCGCAGGAGCTCGCACGAAGCAAGGCGGAGTCCCTGTGGAAGGAGCTGCACGCACAGCGGGCCGCCGACTCCGAGGCGGGGAGAGCGGCGAAGACGGCCAAGGGCGAGCGGGGCGGCGAGCCGGATCCGCCACGGCACGACGAGACCCTGCATCTGAAGGTGGACGCCCTGCGGGCGGAGGCCACGATGCAGATCCGGGTGCCCGAACAGCGGCAGCCGGAGCCGGAGTCGGCGGCCCCGGGCGGCCGTGCCGAGCGGCGCCGTAGCGCCCGCCTGTCGCCGCGTGAGCGGGCGCTGGCGGCGGTGGCGGGATTCCGGGCCCTCGTGGGGCCCCGACTCGCGCCGCTGGCCCCGTACGCGCGGAAGCTGCGGCCGATGTACCCGCGGCCGGGCCGGACCGGCTGGCGGCGCTGGATGCCGTCCTGGCGGCAGTGGCTGGGCGGCGTCCTCGGCGGCATCGGCCTGACCGGGCTGTTCCTCGTCGTCGCCTACGCGGCCACGGACATACCGTCCAACCTCAACACGTACGCCACCCAGCAGGACAACGTCTACTTCTGGTCCGACGGCACCCCGATGGCCCGGACCGGCTGGGTGCAGCGGCAGGACATGCCGCTCAAGGACATACCCGTGGACGTGCGCTGGGCGGTTCTCGCGGCGGAGAACGAGAGTTTCTACTCGGACCCCGGCATTTCGGTCAAGGGCATCACCCGCGCCCTGTACCGCACGATCGGTGAAGGAGACACCGAAGGCGGATCGACCATTACTCAGCAATATGTGAAAAACGTCTATCTGACACAGAACCAGACGGTGAGCCGTAAATTCACCGAGGCGATGATCTCCCTCAAGCTCGACAACAGGATGAGCAAGGACCAGATCCTGGAGGGCTACCTCAACACCAGCTGGTTCGGCCGGGGGACCTACGGCATCCAGCGAGCCGCCCAGGCCTACTACGGCAAGGACGTCAGCCAGCTGAACGCCAGCCAGGCCGCCATGCTCGCCTCGCTGCTCAAGGGCGCCGGGCTCTACGACCCGACGCTGAGCAAGGCCAACCACAAGCGGGCGGTGGAACGCTGGTCCTGGATCCTGGACCGGATGGTCAAGATCGGCAAGCTGTCGCCCGCCGAGCGGGCCAAGTACAGGACCTTCCCGGAGCCGATCAAGAACAACAAGGTCTACGACACCGGCAGTCAGAGCGACTACCTGGTGGAACTGGCCCAGCAGTACGCCAAGAAGTCCGCCCACATCTCGGACAAACAGTTCGACCTCGGCGGATACCAGATCTACACGACGTTCGACCGCAAGAAGGAGGACATCCTCACCAAGGCGGTCACCCAGGCCCGCAAGGAGGCCAAGGAGAGCGATCCGAAGCTCGCCGAGGCCGCGCACTACGGCGCCGCCTCGGTCGCCACCGACGGGCGGATCGTCGCCGTGTACGGCGGACCCGACCACCGCAGACAGGGCTTCAACGAGTCCAACTCGACCACCGTCCCGGCCGGCAGCTCCTTCCTGCCCTTCGTCTATGCCGCCGCCCTCCAGAACGGCGTCCACAAGGAACGCGGCGGGACCGCCACCCCGGTCACCCCGGAGACGCTCTACGACGGCGACGACAAGATCCCGGTGACGACACCGGACGGGCCGTACTGGGACCGCAGCGGCAAGAAGGTCTTCGCGAACAACGACGACGGCACGTCCTACGGGCAGATCAGCCTGGCCCAGGCCCTCACCCGGTCCGTGAACACGCCGTTCATGCAACTCGGCATGGACACCGGGCTCGACCGGGTGCGGTCCACCGCGGTCGCCTCCGGGCTGCTCTCCGACAGCATCGGGGCGCAGGTGCCGGCACTGTCCATGGGCAGTTCCACCCCCAGCGCGATCCGCATGGCTAGCGGCTACGCGACCTTCGCGGCCGGCGGCACCCACACCGAGCCGTACTCGGTCGCCAAGATCACCCGCAACGGCCGCCGGGTCGCCCTCGACACCCCGAAGCCGACCCGCGCCGTCCGCGACGACGTCGCCCAGGACGTCGAGCAGGCGCTCACCGATTCGTTCCGCCTCGCCCATCCGGGCGCCACGGCCGGCAGCTCGGTGGCGGGCAAGGCGGGCAGCACCAACGCCTCCGGAAAGGACACCGCCTCCTGGTACACCGGCACGGCGGACTCCGTGACCACGTCCGTCGTCGTCTACCGCATCGACCTGAACACATCCCTGGAGCCGCTCCCGCTGAAGGGACTCGCCGGCAGTGGCGAGGACAGCGTCCCCTACGCGGTCTGGGCCAAGGCCATGGGCCTTGACTGACCACCGAAGCCGACAGCTCCCCACTCCACCCGCAGAATGAGCCCCGCATGAAGCCCCGCACGAAGTCGACAACCGGCGGCCACCGTCGCAAGGCACCCACCCGCGACCGCCGTCCAGCCCGCCCGGAGTTCCTGACCCTGGCCGCCTTCCTCGTCGTGACCTCCCTCGTCGCGGGCTATCTGGTGCTCTCCAGACAGGACGACACCGCGCCGACCGCGGCCGGCAGCAAGAATGCCGCCCCGTCGGCGTCGGCGAGCCCGAAGTGGGACGGCAGGACCAAGGTCCTCGGGGACGGCTCCACGTCGTACACCGGTCCGCAGAAGGGCCAGTTGAAGCCGGAGAAGCTCAAGCCCGGTGAGAAACCGCCCCAGTTCGTGGTCTTCTCCTGGGACGGCGCCCTGGAGGGCGACGACCATCTCTTCTCGCACTACCGGGAGATGGCCAAGGAGTACAACGCCCACATGACCTTCTTCCTCACCGGCATCTACCTGCTGCCCAAGAGCAAGAAGACGCTCTACACCGGGCCCATGCACTCCCCGGGCGACGCCGCGATCGACTACGCCACCGACGCCCACATCCGCACCACGCTGGAGCAGCTGCGCGAGGCCTACGACCAGGGCAACGAGATCGGCACCCACTTCAACGGCCACTTCTGCGAGAAGAAGGGCGGCGGCGAGTGGAGCGTCGCCCAGTGGAAGAGCGAGATCGACCAGTTCTACGACTTCGTGGAGAACTGGAAGACCAACACCGGCTTCAAGGACATCCCCGCCCTGCCCTTCGACTTCAAGCAGGAGGTCGTCGGCGGCCGCGCCCCCTGCCTGGAGGGCCAGCCCAACCTGCTCAAGGCCCTGCAGAAGTACGGCTACAACTGGAGGTACGACGCCAGCTCCCCCGGTGACTACCAGATATGGCCGTCCAAGAAGGACGGCCTCTGGAACTTCCCGCTGGAACTGCTGCCCTACGGCAACAACATCCAGGCCCTGTCGATGGACTTCAACTTCCTCTACAACCAGTCCAACGGAGAGGTCGACGGCGCCCCGTCCCAGTACGCCACCTGGGAACAGCAGACCGTCGACTCCTACATGAACGGCTTCAACCGCGTCTACTACGGCAGTCGGGCCCCGCTGTTCATCGGCAACCACTTCGAGGACTGGAACGGCAGCATCTACATGAAGGCCATCGACCAGATCATCCCGAAGATCTGCACCAAGAAGGGCGTCAAATGCGTCTCCTTCAAGGAACTCTCCGACTGGATGGACGCCCAGGACCCGCAGACCCTGGCCCGGCTGCGCTCCCTGGACCCGGCGCAGGCCCCGGCCGACTGGTCGGCCATCGTCAAGTGAGGCTCGCTGACGGCTGATTCCAGTTCTGCAACCCCCTTCACAGCAGCCACACACGCCGTGCGAAGATGCCGTCGCCCGGTAGGTGTACCGGCGTAGAGGGGAAACACCATTGAAATCCAGAAAACTGAGCCGTAAGCGCAGCCGTACGGCCATAGTCACGGCGGCGGCGGCCTCGGTCGTCGCCGGCGTCGCCCTCGTGCCCAACTGGAGCGCGGGCGCGGCCGTCGTCGACGATCCGACCGTGGACGCCGCGACCAAGGCGACCTTCCAGAAGCTGGCCGACGCGGTCTTCACCGACCGCACCCAGGCCCTCGTGCACGGGGCCACCACGAAGCAGAGCACGTCCCGCTTCTCCGGCGACGTCCGCATGTCCAGCACCCAGTCGCGTGACGAGAACTCCGCGCTGACCCAGCTGCGCGGCCGCCAGAACAGCCTCGCCAAGCTGGGCGAGACGTACAGCGCCGGCAACACCCGGGTCACGCTCGACGCGACCCGGGTCACCGGCCGTACCGCGAAGGCCGACGTCACCGAGACCACGACGCTGACCTACGCGAAGGCCGCCGGCAACGCGCCGAAGACCACCGGCTTCCAGTCCCACCACGAGCTGACCTTCAAGGCGGACCGGCAGGGCACCTGGCAGCTCACCACCATCAAGGACACGGACGACGGCGGCCTCGCCGTCAACACCCTGTCCAAGCCCTCGGTCAAGGCGCCCGCGCCCGCCGACGACGGCGACACCATGCCGAACGCCCCGCGCGCGGCCACCACCCGCAACCCGGTGGCCGTCCCGAAGACCAGCACCACGTACGACTACAAGGCCATGGCGGCCTACGCCGAGAAGTACTGGAACGTCTACAACAAGGACTACCCGGACTTCAACGGCCACGCGGACGGCGGCGACTGCACGAACTTCGTCAGTCAGTCCCTGAAGGCCGGCGGCTGGAAGCACGTCCCGGGCTACGTCTACGACTACACGAAGTGGTTCGGCACCGCCGACATCCAGTCCGACTCGTTCGTCGGCGTCAACGAGTGGTCCTGGTTCGCCCAGAACTCCAAGCGGACCCAGCCGCTCGCCAACGTCTACCAGGCGGAAGTCGGCGACGTCATCCAGATGGACTTCGACCGCGACGGTTCGAAGGACCACACGATGATCGTGACGTACAAGAGCAACGGCGTCCCGTACGTCACGTACCACTCGAACAACACCCTGCGCAGGTCGGTGGCGAGCCTCGTCGCCTCGTACCCGAACGCGTACTACTACGCCTACCGCACCTGATCACGCGCGGTGAGGGCCCGCTGCTCCGCCTCGGGGTGGCGGGCCCGCCAGTAGGGGTTGTCGTGCGGCAGGTTCGTACTGACCCTGCCGTACATCCCGAACACCATCAGCACGATGCCCACCACGAAACTGAACAGCACGTTCTGGATCCTGAAGGCCAGGAAGTTCGAGTCCGTCTCGAGCAGGGCCAGGAACAGGAAGCCGTTCAGGATGAACAGCACCCCGAGCACCATGTTCAGGGTGGACGCGAAGTTCCCGCCGATCACCATCCCGGCGAACAGCAGCAGCCCGACACAGACCGACAGCACGCTCAGCGTGCCGTTGGTGTTCAGACCGATCGCCGTGTTGCCGCCGGTGTCGAAGAACCCGATGTTGTCGGTGAGCCCGAGGATGCCGAAGGCCAGCAGGAACAGGCCCATCAGGCCCGCCCCGATCCGGTAGACCATGTTCAGGCGGTGGTCGACGGGCATCGCCTCGTCGAACAGGATCTGCCGCCGACGCGTCTCCGGATGCGCTGGGTGTGAGGCCATGTCCGCCTCCTGATCTCGAATACGGGTCGCCTACCCAATATCCGCCCGCACCGACCGGTCGGCAACGGCTCACGGATGCCCGGTGCCCCGGTCCTCCCGGATCTGCCCGACGACCCGCGCCACGCTCTGCCGTACCGCTTCCGTCTCCGTCAGGAAGTGCCAGTAGTCGGGATGGCGTCCCGCCAGCGCCCCGATCGCCCGCTCCAGCCGGGCCACCGCGTCGTCCAGGGGCCGCGCGTGCCGCGGGTCGGGACTGTTGCGCCCGGACATCGCCAGTCGCTGCGCGTCCCGGATCGCGAACCGGGTCCGGTCGATCTCCGCCTGCGGGTCCTTCTGCACGGCGTTCAGCCGGGCCAGCCGGTCACCGGCCGCCGACACCGCCTCGTCGGTGCCGTTCAGCAGGGCCCGCACGGTCGACAGCAGCGAGGTGGCGTCCGCCCACCTCTGCGCGTCCCGCGCGGCCTGCGCCTCCTTCAGCTTCTGCTCGGCCTGCCGGACGTTCTCCCCGGCCTGCCGGGGCACCTGCTGCAGATCCTGCCAGCAGGCCGCCGAGAACCGCCGCCGCAGCTCGCTCAGTACCGGATCCACCTGGCCGGCCCGGGTCGTCAGCGCCTGGGCGCGGGTACGCAGACTCACCAGCCGGTGATCGATCTCGGCGGCCTTCTCCGGCAGCCGCTCCGCCTCGACCCGGATGGCCTCGGCCTCCCGCTGCACCCGCCCGGCCCGCTCCAGGGTGGCCTGCACACCATGCTGCCCCGCGCCCTGGTTGAGCTTCGTCAGCTCCGGCGAGAGCGCGGCCAGCCGGGCCGCCAGCTCATCGGCCCTGATCCGGGTCCCGCGCACGGCGTCCAGCGCGTTGCTGGCCGCCAGCAACGCCTGCCGGGCCCGTTCCACGGCCGGCGCCAGCCGCGCCAGCTGCGTCTCGGCCTTGCCGAGCAGCGGCCCGAGCGAGTCCCCGAACCGGTCCAGCTCCCCCTTGACCCGGACCAGCTCGTCCCTGGCCCCGGAGATCTCCCCCCGCGCCCGCGACGCCGTGGCGGCCTCGAGGTCGTCCCGCTCCAGGTCGTAGGCGTCGATGGCCTGGATGTAGCGGTTGCTGACCTCGTCGATCCGCCGCCCGAGCGCCTCGAAGTCGGAGACGGCACGACGGGCGGCCGGAGTGTCGTCGACGGCGGAGATGGTCTCTATGGAGATCCGCAGATCCCGCTGGGCGGTGTCCAGCTCGTAGAAGGCGCCCGCCGCGGCGTCCTTGGCCGCCTGCGCCTCGGCCCGCTGGGCGTCCGCCCGCCCCCCGAACCACCGCCGCGTCCCACCCCCGGCGAACGCCTCCGGCACCACGAGCACGGCGAGCAACGGCAGGCTCATCAGCCCCAGAACATCCCGGAGCGGCGTGCGCCGGGCCCGTGCGGGAGTCGGGTACGACTGCTCGGATACCGCCGAAGTCGCCGATGTCCCCGTCACTTCTCCCTCTCCCGTGCCACGGTGCGCCCTGTGTCCTGGCGGCTGCTGCAATTCTCCCACTCGTGAAAGACGAACACACGAGCCGGTCAGTTCGCGGTTCCCGGGATCGGTCCGCGGCATTCACCGGGCGGTCGCACCGGATACGGGTTTGCGGGACACTGCCTCGGGCAATGTAGGCTGTCGACTCGTTCAGGGTGCGTAGCTCAGGGGTAGAGCGCCTGCCTTACAAGCAGGATGTCGGCGGTTCGAAACCGTCCGCGCCCACGTGTGGGAGGACCCCGGCCGGATCGGCCGGGGTCCTCTTTCCGTTCTCAGTCCTCCTCGCGCGCGTGCTTGAGGCGGCTTCGGGCGGCCACCCGGTCCGGCGCCGTGACCTCCGCCCAGAAGCGATGGCCGCTGACGAAGACCGCGAGTTCGTGTTCGCGGCGGCGCAGCTTCTCCACCTCGGCCTGTTCGTCCTCGGTCCAGCCCGGGGAGGCGGGGCGCTCCACCTTGCGCCAGCCGCCGCCGTCGCTGAACCCCTCCAGCGGCACGACCGACCAGGGGAGCCGCTTCAGGAGGGCCGACAGCTCGGCCCGGACCTGATGCAGCTCCTCTTGACCGGCGAGGAGGTCACTCGGGAAGTCATAGGTGGCAGCCACGTCCGCAATGGTACGCCTGTTCGATTTTAGGTGGCGAGTCGGTTCGTGGGGTTCATGTGTTCGAGCGGGGGTGGGGTGCGGACCGCCCCGCTACGGCCGTACCGGTCCCATCCGGATGGTCACGTAACCCTCGCCCGGCGCCGGAGGGCGGTTCCACGGGCGGGTGCGGAAGGTGTGCAGGCGGCCCTTGGTGAGGGCCAACCGCGGCAGGCCGACGCCGAGTTCGGACGCGAGGGCCGCAAGGGCACGGCGCGAGCGGTCCTCGGCCGACGCGTCCGCGGAGGAGAGGAACGCCTCCGGTACGGGACCCCGGATGTCGGTCGCGGTGTCGCGGAAGGTACAGCCGTAGCGTTCCTCGCCGTGCTCCGCGACGGAAAGGTGGAAGACGCCCGGACGGCCGTTGCGGGACTCGCTCCACACCGTGACCACGCGGGTGCCCGCGGAGGCGGCCAGGCCAGGGGAGACGAAGCGCCGTTCGTCGAACCGTCCGCCCGGGCTCGGTGCGAAGGCGAAACTCCAGCCGGGGCCCGCCCGGCCCACGGACATCACCGCACGGTCCGCCCAGGGGTGATCGTCCGCGCCGCGTTCAAGGTGCCTCCGCGCCTCCCGAGGCGTCGACGGGGCGTTGAGGACGGTGGCCTCGTCGGCGCCGAGCAGCGCCGGCAGACCGGCCGGTGCCACCCCCTCCACGAGAAGGAAGCGGTACGACGTCAGCACGTTCTGCGGGTCTCCGTCCGCCAGCCAGGCCAGGCCCGGCGGATCCAGGTCGGCGCCGGGCGGCGGCGTGCCGCCCGGCCGGCCCGCCCGGGGGGTCGCCAGCAGTTCCCGACCGCGCTCCGGGGTGATCAGCGGGCCGAGGAGCGGGTCGGCGCACAGGCCGACGGGGGCGAGATGGTCGGTACTGAGCGGACGCCACTCGGGCAGCGCGGCCCGCAGGGTGTGCCAGGCCGCGTCCGTGTCGCCCCACCGCGCCTGTTCACGCGCCTCTTCCACGGCACGGCCGAAAGGACCCTCGGCGGTGTAGCGGAAGGTTCCTTCCCGGATCTGCCGCAGCACGTCGTCCGCCGCCTCCCGCACCGCGTCGGAGGCGCCTGGCAGATCGTGCGCCCCCGGCGCCCGGTCCCGGCGCGTCCGCACATGCTCGCCCAGCAGCACGGGCACGATCTCCCGGGTGTACACCGGGTCGTCCGCCAGGCCGTGGAAATAGACCATGTACGTCCGGCCGAGCAGTCGGCGGATCTGGTCGCGCAGCCCCGCCGCCCGCGGCCTGCCGTACGACAGCGCCTCCGCCAGCGCGGTCTCGGCCTGTTCGTACCGCCCGTCCAGCGCATCCAGCCGCGCGGCCTCGACGGCCGCGTCCTGGGCCCGGGTGGTGGCGTTGACGAACTCCGTCCCCGTCCGCTCGGAGCGGCCCGCCGCGAGACTGTGGAACTGCCGGTACATCGCCGCCATGAACGCGCCGAACGAGCCGTACCGCGTGGGCTGGTCCCCGTACCAGGGCGCCCAGGTGTACACCGCCCACTCGCCGGAGGCGTCCGTGTCGCCCGGGTCCAGCAGGACGTAGGTGGCGTCCGACTCCACGTCCACCTGCAGCGCCCGTCCCCACATCCCGGCCAGCAGCACGTCCTCGGGTCTGGAGTCCGCGTCGAGCTCCCCGGGGAAGAACTCGGACAACCCCGACGAGTCCTCGTGCCACCGGGCCTGGTCGGTGCCGGCCAGCAGCCAGACGAAATCGCCCGCGTACCGCCAGCCGTCGCTCACCGCGAGGAACGTCCGGTACGACGGCGGCAGCCGCCGCCCGAGCCGCTCCTCCAGCACCCGTATCCGCTCCTCGGCCGCGGGCGGGAAGCCCAGCCACCGAGTCCGTAACGCCTCCTCGTCCCGCGCCGGCCGCGCACCCTCCGGTGCCACCGCGTCCTGCGCGTCCGCCCACTCCTGGCTCCACCGCGTCAGCAGCGCCCGCCAGTCCTCGCTCGTGTCCGTCATGCGGGCGATGGTGCCAGCGGCCACTGACAGTGGACCCCGGCCCGGGATGAGAGGGTGGGCGGTGTGAGGGCGTTCCCGCCGGGCGGGAGGATGGAGCGGGCGGGATGAGCGGGCTGCGGCCGGTGTTCGTGAAGGTGTGCGGGCTCACCCAGGAGCGGCAGATCGACTGGGCCGTGGAGCTGGGGTACGACGCGGTCGGGATCGTCGTGACGCCGAGGAGCAAGCGGTACTGCCCGCCCGAGCGGGCCGTGGCACTCGCCGGATACGCGCGCGGGCGGATCCCGGTCTTCGCCGTGGCGCTGACGTACGCCGAGACGGCCGAGGTCGCCGAGTACGTCGACACCGTCCAGATCTACGAGACCGCCGCCGTCCCGAACCTCGCCCTCGCCTCCGGCACCCCGCCCGAGCGGCCGGAGGCCCTGCAGTACTTCTTCTACGACGCCAGCGCGGGCAGCGGCGTGTTCGCCGACATCCCCGCCTGGGTCGCGGACGTGCCCGGCAGGGTCGTCATCGCCGGCGGCCTCGACGAACACAACGTGGCCGGTGTCGTCGAGGCCTTCGGCCCCTACGGCGTCGACGTCTCCAGCAGCGTCGAGACCGCGCCCGGGGTCAAGAGCCGCGAGAAGATGGCCTCCTTCATCGCCGCCGCCCGGACTCCGGTACGGGACAGGCCCTGGGGCGTGTTGCGAAAGTCCCGTCTGCCGTGCGACGCCGTGCACGCACGCTCGCCGCACCGGTCGAAAGCCCAAGTACATCCCGTACGAGGACTTCCGCCCGGCATGCCGGGAGCACGCACCTGACACCGCACGGCCCGCCCTCCGGGCGAACGACGGGACTTTCGCAGCACCCCCTAGCGTCCGGCTTCGCGCAGCTCCCGCACGATCCGTGCCGTCACCGGCACCGGCACCCCGTGGCGGTCCGCCGCGCGCAGCAACGCGCCCCCGATCGCGTCGAGTTCGAGTGGGCGGCCGGCCTCCGCGTCGCGTTGCATCGAGGACTTGGCCGCGGGCGGGAAGGCGTCGTAGCGGGCCAGGGCCTGGGCCGGGTCGGCAGGGGCTCCGCAGGCGCGGCTGACCGCGGCCGTCTCCGCGACGAGCGAGGCCAGTTCGTCGCGGTGCCGGGTGCGGGCCTCGCCGAGGGGGAGGCCGTAGCGGGTGGTGAGCAGGGCGAAGGGCGCCAGGAAGGACATCTTCGCCCACAGGGCCGTGGTCTCGTCGTCCAGGACGCGGGTGGCCGGACCGGCGGTGGTGAGGGCCGCGGCCAGGGCCTCCAGACGGGTGCGGGGGACCTTGGCGCCGGTCAGGTCGATCTCCGCGAAGGGACTGGTGTGTTCGATCAGACCGGGGGCCGTGCGGGTGGACTCGACACGGATCACGGAGGGGGCCACGCGGTCGGGGGCGTAGCGGGCGCGCAGCAGCGCGGGGTGCTCCACGCCGTTCAGGAACGGTACGAGGAGGGCGTCGCCGAGGGCCGCGGGCGGGATCCGGGTGAGGGCCGCGTCCAGGGCGGTGGCCTTGACGGTGATCAGGCAGGCGTCGACCGGTTCGCGGAGGGCCGTGTCCGCGTCCACGGAGGCCGTGAAGTCGCCGAACAGGGCGCTGCGGACCTGGATTCCGGAGGCGCGCAGGGTGTCGGCGGTCTGCTCGGCGGCCAGACACAGCACGCGGTGGCCGGCGCGGGAGAGCAGGGCCGCGAGCAGGCCGCCCACGCCGCCGGGACCGAGCACGGCGACGGTGAGCCGGGAACCGGGTGCGCTGTCCGGGGTCTCGGGGATGTCCGGGGTGTTCGTCATCGGGCTGTCCTCTCGTCGGTCGGCCCCGGGAGCGGTGGCCGCCTCGGGACGATCCTCGCAGGAGACAGGGGGACTGCGGGAGACTGGGGCCATGTGCCGGAGTATCAAGACCCTGCGTCCGCCTCAGCTGGCCGAGGAGGCCACCGAGGACGAGATCCGTGCTGCCGCGCTGCAGTACGTGCGGAAGGTGTCCGGGTTCCGGGCGCCGGCCGCGCACAACCGGGAGGTGTTCGAGCGGGCGGTCGACGCGGTGGCGGAGGCTACCGCCGCACTGCTCGGGGGGCTGGAGGTGCGGGGGCAGGCGGTGCGCGAAGCCGCCGGCTGAGGCGGCGGGGCCGCCGCCGGGGTCAGGCCGGGCGTCTTCGCATCAGGAACCCGGCTCCCGCGCCCGCCCCGAACAGCGCCACCACCGACACCGCCGTCGCCAGCCAGGTCTCGCCCAGCCACTGGGCGCCCAGGTAGCCGAGGGCGACGCTGTAGACCGCCCAGCTGAGGCCCGCCAGCGCGGACCAGGGGAGGAATTCGCGGACACGGCGGTGGGTCGCGCCGGCGCCCAGGGAGACGATCGAGCGGCCGGCGGGCGCGAAACGGGCCAGTACGACCAGTGCGCCGCCGCCCCGGGACAGGGCCTCGCCGAGACGTTCCTGCGCGCTGCTCATCCGTCGGGAGCGGGCGATGGCACGGTCCAGGCGGGCCCCGCCGCGCCAGGCCAGCCGGTAGGCGACCAGGTCGCCGAGGACCGACGCGGTGGCGGCGCAGAGGGTCAGCGCGAGGATGTCGGGCACGGCGTGCGGGACCTGTCCGGGAGCCGCGCCGGTGCCCGCCGCCGCTGCCGTGGCCGCGGTGATGACCAGTACGCCGCTGGGCAGGACCGGCAGGAACACATCAAGCAGCACGGAGAGGGCCACCATGGCGTATATCCATGGCCCGGCCTCCAGTGACCCCATGCTTTCCCACACGACGGTTCCCCCGTGATTGTCCTGTTGCGCCCCCGACGCCAGCCATACAGCGTACGCGGAGGGTGTGACAGGAGTTTCACGGGGGGCTTGCGGACTCCGCAAAGGATTAAGCGGCCACCGGCGTGTCCCGCCCGGCACCCGGCGCGGCCGGCCCACCCTCCGACTGCGCCCCGACCGGTTGCGCCCCACCCGGCGCCTGCCCGGCTTTTGACCGCCCCCCGTCCGGCCGCCCCGCGCCCGCGGGTTCCGCCACCGGCTGCCCCGCGTCCGGCTGTTCGTCCGGTGACCGTCCCGCCACCGGCCGCCCTGAATCCGGTTGCCCTGGATCCGGTTGCTCCGGATCCGGTTGCTCCACTGCCGGCTGCTCCGTGTGCCCCGGCGTCGCCGTGCGCAGGGCCGCGCGGGCGATGGTGTCGGCGTCCGACAGCGTCACCGAGTCCACGCCCGGCCGGGCGCCCGCCGCGGTCACCCAGTGCACGCCCTCCGTGGGCACGCCGAAGGCGAACCGCCTCGGGTGCGGCAGACCGTGACGGTCGAGCAGCCGGTACGGGCGTGGTGCCACGTCCAGGCCCCCGGTCTCGTGGCCGTCCACCCGGTGCGGGCGGCACGCGCCCTCGCGCAGCAGTCCGGCCAGCAGTTCGTCGGTGGTGCGGCGCAGGTCCGGCTCCGGGAGGCGGGCCTCTATCAGCGTGGTCACCCGGACCTCGGAGCCGGGCACCCGCGGCGAGCGCGCCACCCACGCGCCGTCCCTCCGGCCCACCGCGAGGCCGGGGCCCAGCACCGTCACCACGCCCGCCGCCAGCAGCGCGGTCAGCTCCTCGACGCGGCGCCGGGGCGGGCCGATGGACAGGAACGCGTTGAGCGGGGTGTACCAGCCGTCCAGGTGGGCCCGCCGGGAGGTGCCGGTCAGACCGCCGTGGTCGACGACCAGCCGTATCTCGTTGCGCAGGTCGCGCAGTACGTCCAGGGCCGCCTTGAGCGGGCCGCGCACGTTGCCGAGGGCGGCCTGTGCCGCGTCCTCGCGCAGGTGCCCGAGGAGCCAGGCGTGCCAGTCCGCCGGACCGGTGAACTCCCGCTCCCCGTAGGGGTGCTGGAGACGTTCCCAGGACCAGCGGTCCGTCTCGGGGACGCCTGCCGCGTCGAGTACGGCGCTCTCCGCGGGCCGGCCGTCGGCCATGAGGAGCCGCTCGGCGATTTCCGGGTCGCCGGTCAGAGCGGTGTAGTAGACCGTCTCCACCTCCTTCGCCACCAGCGGCCAGACCTCCGCGAGGAAGTCGGGCGGCTCGCCGGAGTCCGCGCGTTTGCGCAGGCTCGCGATCGTCTCGCCGGTGAGCAGCAGCGGGGTGTGCCGGCCGTACGGGCCCTTGGCGTTGTCGCCGCGCGCCTGGTAGGGGACGCCCCGCCGGGAGCCCGCGTACAGGCGCGGTTCCCGGCCCGAGGGCGTGTAGCGCAGCGCGCCGTCGGGGGTGCGGGCGAAGCGGCCGCCGCGGCCGGTGGTGAGCAGGGCCAGGTGGTCGAAGAAGGTGAGGCCGAGGCCGCGCAGCAGCACCGGCTCGCCCGGGGCGACGGGGGTGAGATCGACGTCCGCCGGGTTGGCGGGCGGCAGGTGGCGCAGGCCGTGCCGGGCGGCGTGTGCCGAGTCGGCGCGCTCCCGCGGGGTCGCCGTCGCCGGCAGGTGCCCCTGGGCCAGCACCACCGCGGCCAGACCGGGCAGGGCGCGGCCGTCGTCGAGGGTGAGCGTCTGACGGCCGTCGGGGTCGTCGGCCAGGCGCACGGCACGGGCGCGATGCGTCTCGACGCGGACCGCCGCCGGGGCGAGGGCGACCGTCCTCGCGAACACCCACTCCAGGTAGCGGCCGTAGTGGGCGCGGGTCGGGTAGGCGTCGGGGTCCAGTTCGCCGGCCGCCCATTCGTGCAGGCTGGGGCCGGGCCGGACCGGGCCGGAGCACTCCACGCTGTCGTCGGTGAACAGGGTGACCTGGCTCGCCACGGTGTTCATCAGCAGCTCCGCCGACTGCGCCGTACGCCAGACCCGGCCCGCGCCCGGCGGTGCCGGGTCGATCACGTGGACCGTGAGGCGCGATCCCCCGGGGGCAGCAGTTCGGGTGCGGAGGCGCACAGGCGTTCCAGGACGCTGGTGCCGCGCGGTCCGGCGCCGACCAGGGCGACGGCGACCGGGGCGGATTCCTGGGGCGAGACAGACAACGACGTGACTCCCGGGCGGGTGGGGGCGCTGGGCAGGAACACCGCCCGCACGGGATGAGGAAGCGGACGGTCCGCCTCATCATGCCGTCGTGATGCACGGAAGCCAACGCGCGCCCCACGCGCCTCGGATGTCCCTCATGGGGCGGTGAGGGAGGACTCCTGCACGGTCTCCAGGGTGCCGCCGGGCCGGGCCCGCTCCAGCCGCAGCCGGGCCGAACGGCCGTGCAGGGTCAGCGTCATGAGCTGGTTGCCGAACCACGGGCCGCCCTTCTTCCGCCATGTCACCGGCGGTGGCGCGCACCGGCCGTGCCGGGTGAACCGCCGCCCCAGGAACCGGGCCAGGGCGCTCCAGCCGAACCGGAAGCCGACCCGGATCGTCGGTGGCACCGAGTTGTGGACGGGCGAGCAGGTGAGTTGCAGCACACGGGCGGCGGGGCCGGTGCCGGCCGGCCACGCGGGCTCGGCGACGTAGGCGTGATGGACGTCCCCGGACAGGACGCAGATCGACGCGGGCGCCCCGGGACCCGAGCCGGTGCGGGCGAGCACGCCGGCCAGGTCGGCGAAGGAGGCGGGGAAGGCCGCCCAGTGCTCCAGGTCGGCCGCGCGCCGCAGCCGCTCCCCGAACTGCGCCCAGCGGCCGCCCCGTTCGCCCCGGCACAGGGCCGCGTCCCAGGTCTCCAGGTCGTGTATGAGGTGCGGCAGCAGCCAGGGCAGTGAGGTGCCGACCAGGAGATGGTCGTACGACTCCCGGTCGGTGAGCGCCTGTTGGCCCAGCCACTCGGCCTCGCCGGGGTCGAGCATGGCGCGGTGGTCCTCGTCCAGCACCCGGGCCGCCCGGGTGTCCACCATCAGCAGCCGCACCCGGCCGAAGTCGCGCCGGTAGCTCCAGCGCACCGACGCGGGGTCGGCGTCGGCCTTGGCGGCGAAGGCGCGCAACTCGTCGGTGCCGTCGGGGGATGCGCGGACGGCCGCGTAGAGCGGGTCGGCGGCCAGCTCGGCGGGGGAGAGGTTGCCCAGGTGCTGGTGGACCCAGTAGGACATCAGTCCGCTCAGCAGCCGCTCCTGCCACCAGGGCGTGTCCCGGATGTCGGCCAGCCAGGCGGCGGAGGTGTTCCAGTCGTCGATGACGTCGTGGTCGTCGAAGATCATGCAGCTGGGCACGGTGGACAGCAGCCAGCGCACCTCGGGGTCGAGCCAGGACTCGTAGTAGAGGCGGGTGTACTCCTCGTAGTCCGCGACCTCGGCGCCGGGCGGCTCCGACAGGTCGCGGCGCGCGGCCAGCCAGTGACGGGTCGCGGCCGAGGTCTCGTCGGCGTACACCTGGTCGCCCAACAGCAGCAGCACGTCGGGCCGTTCACCGCCGGCGGCGACACGCGAGGCCAGGCTGTCCAGAGCGTCGGGGCCGACCGGGTCGTGGCCGTCGGCCGGGGGCGCGGCCCAGCGGCAGGAGCCGAAGGTCACCCGCAGCTCGTCGCCCTCGCCGGGGGCGCGTATCACCGGGGCCGGGAAGGAGGAGTCCGGCGGCGGCCACGCCCGGGTGCCGTCCAGGATCACCTCGTACGGCGTCGAAGTCCCCGGCGTCAGCCCGGAGACGGGGACCAGGGCGTAGTGGTGGCCGGCCACCTGGAAGGTGCGCGTGCTGCCGCCGGCCCCGTCCGGGCAGCGCACCTCGGCGGTGCACGGACGGCTCGTCTCGACCCAGACGGTCGCCGACGAGCCGTCGGTGTACCTCAGCAGTGGTCCCAGGCGCAGTCCGGCCACGTTCGCCCGCCCTCTTTCCCGGTCGGTTCGCCCCCGTCGCCCCGTACGGTACGGAACGACGGAGGCCGGCGGGGAGGCTTCGACGCGGGAAAGAAGGCGGGAAGGGGGGTGGAGCGTGGCCGGAAGGCGGGGGAGCGGGACCCTCTGGCTGCCGGGCCGTCCGCGGGGTGTGTCAGCAGCCGGAGAGGTAGCTGGTGAGCGCGCTCTTCTCGGCGGAGTCGACCGAGAGGCCGTAGTAGTACTTCACCTGGACCCAGGCGCGGACGTAGGTGCAGCGGTACGAGGTCAGCGACGGCATCCAGGTCGCCGGGTCCTGGTCGCCCTTGGACTGGTTGACGTTGTCCGTGACGGCGAGCAGCTGCGGGCGGGTGACGTCGTTGGCGAAGGCCTCGCGCTGGGCGGTGGTCCAGTTCCGGGCGCCGGAGTCCCAGGCCTCGGCCAGCGGGACCAGGTGGTCGATGTCGACGTCGGAGGCGGCGGTCCAGGTGGCGCCGTCGTAGGGGGAGTACCAGCTGCCGCTGGTGGCGGTGCAGGCGGAGTTGGTCACGACGTTCGAACCGTCGCGCTTGAGGATCCACTCACGGGTGTTGCAGGTGCCGCTGATGGTGTCCCAGGTCGGGAACAGGTCACGCGCGTAGCCGGTGCGGACCTCGGTCGCCACGGTGAGGGAGGCGAGGTAGGTGCGGGCGGTGGACGCGCTGACCGGGGTGGGCAGGGCGGCGGAGGCGCTCGGGGAGTTGAAAAGGGCGGCGGAGGCTATGAGGCCGGTGAACGCGGCGAGTATGCTGAGCCGTCGACGCGCGTAGAACTTCGGCATGCGAACTCCCTGGTGGGGGTGGGGTGTTGGAGCGCGAGCGTGGGAATGCTCGCGCTCCCGTGTTGCCGGGGGGTGAGCGCTCGGTAAGAAGCTAGTGACGTGTGCATGACACGACAAGGTGTGCGACGTGACTCACATACGGGGCCCGCGGCCTTGGGGATCGGTGCGGTGGTCACGTACCGTGGAGGGCGTTGAAGGGGAGTAGCTCTTCGCCGGACCGTCGACATACTGCTCAGCCCGTCTGAGCCGGCGCCCGGAGGCGGACCTCGGTCACGAGGCCGCCGGCGAGACCTTCGGCAAGCAGTGCACGCCCGTGCCGTACAGCGGCGCGGGTGGATCCATGTGTGCTGCCGTGCCGAGGTGTCGTGTGTTCCGCGCGAAATGCAGCACTCTCGGTGGGGCCGCCCCGACCGATTGAGGACCCTTGATCAGCATCACCGTGACGGCGCTCGTCTTCGGCGTCATCTTCCTCGCCGAACTGCCCGACAAGACCGCCCTCGCCGGCCTGGTCCTGGGCACCCGCTACCGGGCGTCCTACGTCTTCGCGGGCGTCGCGGCCGCCTTCCTCCTGCACGTCGTGCTGGCCGTCGCGGCCGGCAGCGTGCTGACCCTGCTGCCGCAGCAGATCGTGCACGCCCTGACCGGCGTGCTCTTCCTCGGCGGCGCGGCCGTGCTGCTGCTGAAGAAGGGCGAGGAGGAAGAGGAGATCCGCAAGCCCGCCGACCAGTCCTTCTGGAAGGTCGCCGGCACCGGGTTCATGCTCATCCTGGTCGCCGAGTTCGGTGACCTCACGCAGATCATGACGGCGAACCTCGCGGCCCGCTACGACGACCCGGTCTCCGTCGGCCTCGGCGCGGTGCTCGGCCTGTGGGCGGTGGCCGGACTCGGCATCGTCGGCGGCAAGGCGCTGATGAGGAAGGTCCCGCTACGGCTGATCACGCAGATCGCGGCCGTGCTGATGCTGGCGCTCGGCGTGTGGAGCCTGTGGGAGGCGATCGCCGGCTGAGCCGGACGCGTCCCGCCGGGGCCCGGTGAGCTGAAGAGTCGGTGAACGGCAGGCGGCACCGCTGGCGGAATGACCACCCTGTTTTGTACCGTAGAGAAACAAAGTGGCTCCCGCTCGTTTTCCCTGACCGGCGGGCGGGGCCGCTCTGTTTTGTTTTGCCCGGCTCTGCTCTGCCCCGGTCTGCTTAGGAGCTGCCCGATGACGGCCACCGTCCTCACCGCCCGCGCCCTCCTCCTCGACATGGACGGCACCCTCGTCAACTCGGACGCCGTCGTCGAACGCATCTGGCGGCGCTGGTCCGAGCGGCACGGACTGGACGGCGACGAGGTCATGAAGGTCGTCCACGGACGCCAGGGACACGCGTCCATGGCGGTGCTGCTGCCGGACCGGCCGGTCCAGCAGAACCTCGCGGACAACGCGCGGATGCTGGCCGAGGAGACCGCCGACATGGAGGGCGTGGTCGAGGTCCCGGGCGCCGCGGCCTTCCTGGCCTCGCTGAACGGGCTGCCGCACGCGCTGGTGACCTCGGCGGACGTGGCGCTGTCCACGGCGCGGATGGCGGCGGCCGGGCTGCCGCTGCCGGCGGTGCGGATCACGGCGGAGTCGGTGGGCGCGAGCAAGCCGGACCCCGAGGGTTTCCTGAAGGGCGCGGCCGAACTCGGCGTCGCCCCGGCGGACTGCGTGGTCTTCGAGGACTCGGGCGCGGGGATCACGGCGGGGCGCGCGGCGGGGATGCGGGTGGTGGGCGTCGGTGCGCGGGCGGGTGTGCACGGGCCGGACGTGGTGGTGCGGGACCTGACGCGGGTGCGGGTGGAGGCGGTGGCGGACGGTTCGCTGCGGCTGCACGTGGGGTGAGGCGCCGGTCGGGCGGCCGCGGGCCAGGTGGGGGCCGCTCGCGCGGTTCCCCGCCCCCTTCCCGGCATCGACCCTGAAGCCGGCTTCAAGGGCAACCCCCCCCGGGGCGCGGGGAGGGGGCGCGAGCGGCGACGGCGGCGCCGCGGCCGCCCACGACCGTGGCCGGCCCCTAGGGCTCCGTCGTCTCCGACTCCAGGGCCGTCCGGGTGGCCGTCCCGTACACCCCCGACTCGTCCGTCAGGATCCCCCGCGCCAGCTGGTACGTCCGCACCGCGCCCTGAGTCGAGCGGTCGTAGTGGCCGTCGGCGTTCCCCGAGTAGAGCCTCAGCTGCGCCAGCCGCAGCTGGAGCTCCGTCACCTCGGCGCCGCTGTCACCGAGGCGCAGGGCCGGTGCCGAGGTGGGTTCCGCGGAGGCGGCCGTACCGGTCGCCGACGCCGACCGGGTCGGCGCGGCCGACCGGGACGCGGTCGCGGACGGACTCGCGCCGACCGTCCGTGACGGCGAGGCCGTCGGCGGCGCGCTCGTACCGGCGGACGTGGACGGCACGGCCGGGGCCTGTGCCCCCGCCGACGTCACCGGCTCCGTGGGGGACGGCGACCCCGAGCCCGGTGTCACGTCGGGCACGCTCTCCCGGACGTCGTCCGGCGCCGCCGCGGCCCGCTCCGGCGTCACATGGGAGAACAGGCCGCTCGCGAGACCGGCCACCGCGAGGATCCCGGCCACCGCCCCGGCGATCGAGAGCACCAGCACCCACCGGGGCCGGCGCCGGCGGGGTTCCACCGGGCCGGAGGGGGGTACCGCGGTGTCGCCGGGCCCCGCCGGCTCCGGTACCGCGCGCAGCGGCACGGTCGCCCCCTCGGCCACCGGCAGCGGCAGCGGCCCGGTCCTCCCGCCCTCGGCGCCGGCCCCGGCCTCGGTGCCGCCCGCGGAGAGGTCGACGTACGGCCGTATCCGCAGCGGGTCGAAGTCCTCCGCGGCCGCCTGCTCGGCCGTGCGGGCGGCGCGCAGGGCGTCCGACGCCCGCCGGGTGCAGTCGCAGGAAGGCGTGTTGTCCGGCCCTCTCGGTGCCCCGCACTCCGGGCACCGGTGGCCGCCGGTGGTCTCCGTCACGGTGGTCGTCCCCCTCCCCACGGGTCCCCTCGCGTCCCCCGCGAACCCTCACGAACTCCACAGATTATGCGTCGCTCCCACACGTACGTCCGCGGGATCCCCTTGTCTCAGCCGGCACGAAGAGGGCTCGACGGGCCATACCGGGAGACACCGTCCACGATGGAAGATGGCTGAGAGCATCCGGGAGGTCTCATGGCCCTGGACATGACGCACACCCAGGCGAAGGACGCGGAGCACGTACCCGGCAATGTGCTCGTCCCGATCGGGGCGCTGCTGCTGGGCCTGCTGCTCGCCGCGCTGGACCAGACCATCGTGTCGACCGCGCTGCCGACGATCGTCAGTGACCTGGGCGGGCTCGAACATCTGTCGTGGGTGGTCACCGCCTATCTGCTGGCCTCCACCGCCGCCACCCCGCTGTGGGGCAAGCTCGGTGACCAGTACGGGCGCAAGCGGCTCTTCCAGGCCGCGATCGTGATCTTCCTCGTCGGGTCGGCCCTGTGCGGGATGGCCCGGAACATGGGTGAGCTGATCGCCTTCCGCGCGCTGCAGGGGCTGGGCGGCGGCGGGCTCATCGTGCTGTCGATGGCGATCGTGGGGGACCTCGTGCCGCCTCGTGACCGGGGGCGCTACCAGGGCCTGTTCGGCGCCGTCTTCGGCACCACCAGTGTGCTCGGGCCGCTGCTCGGCGGGGTGCTCACCGAGCATCTGAGCTGGCGCTGGGTGTTCTACGTCAATCTGCCCCTCGGCCTGGTCGCGCTAGCCGTGATCGCGGTCGCGCTGCGCATCCCGCGCCGGGCCGCCCGCCACCGGATCGACTACCTCGGCACCGCGCTGATCGCCGCCGTCGCCACCTGCCTGGTGCTGGTGGCGTCCCTGGGCGGGACCACCTGGCGCTGGGGGTCGCCGCAGATCATCGGTCTCGCGGTGCTCGGGGTGCTGCTCGCCGTCGCCTTCGTGGCCGTCGAGCGGCGGGCCGCGGAACCCGTGCTCCCGCTGAAGCTCTTCGGCATCCGCACCTTCACGCTCGCCGCCGTGATCAGCTTCATCGTCGGCTTCGCCATGTTCGGCGCGATGACCTACCTGCCGACCTTCCTCCAGGTCGTGCAGGGCATCTCGCCGACCCTGTCGGGTGTGCACATGCTGCCGATGGTGATCGGCCTGCTGCTGTCCTCCACCCTGTCCGGGCAGATCGTCAGCCACTCCGGCCGCTGGAAGGTGTTCCCGATCGCCGGCACCGCCGTCACCGCCTTCGGCCTGCTGCTGCTCCACCGGCTCGACGAACACAGCTCGACCGTCGAGATGAGCAGCTACTTCTTCGTCTTCGGCCTCGGCCTCGGGCTGGTCATGCAGGTGCTGGTGCTGATCGTGCAGAACTCCGTCTCGTACGAGGACCTCGGCGTCGCCACCTCCGGCGCGACCTTCTTCCGCTCCATCGGTGCCTCCTTCGGCGTGGCCATCTTCGGCTCGGTCTTCGCGAGCCGCCTCGGCGACAAGCTGGCCGACGCCTTCCAGGGCGTTAACCTCCCGGCCGGAGTCACTCCCGACGCCCTCGAGGCGGACCCGCGCGGCATCTCCGAACTGCCGCCCGCGCTGCGCCCGGCGGCCCTGCACGCGTACGCGTCCTCGATCACCGACGTCTTCCTGTACGCGGCCCCGGTGGCGGCCCTCGGCTTCGTCCTGGCCTGGTTCCTCAAGGAGGACCGGCTGCGCGGCTCGGTCACCGCGCCGGACGCCTCCGAGACCATCCCGCCCAACCCGGTGCAGCGGTCGTCGTACGACGAGTGCTGCCGGGCCCTGTCACTGCTCGGCACCCGGGAGGGCCGCCGGGAGGTCTACCGGAAGATCAACGAACGGGCCGGGGCGGATCTGCTGCCCGCGGCCGGCTGGCTGCTGCTGCGGATCCGCAGGTACGGGTCGGTGGAGCCGGGGCGGCTCGCCGAACGCGGGGCCGTCCCGATGACCGTCGTGCTGGAGGGCGCCCGCCAGTTGGAGGAGCGGCACCTCGTCGACCGGCTGGGCCTCGACCTGACTTTGACCGAGCAGGGCCGCGCGATGGCCGAGCGGCTCGCCAGGGCGCGTGAGGAGTCGCTGGCCGAGCTGCTCGGCGACTGGTGGACCGCGGCGGACCGGCCCACCGACCTGGACCGCCTGGTACGCGAACTGACCGACGAACTGTGCGGGACCGAACGCGAGCAGCCCCAGAACCCGGCCTCCCGACCGGTCAGTTGACGAGTTCCTTGCGGAACCAGTGCTCGGCGTACCTGTCGTCGTTGTGCGGTGCCGTCTCCGCGTAGCCGAGCCGTGCGTACAGGGCGCGGGCCTCGACGAGGTCGGTGCGGGTGTCCAGCACGATCCGCCCGGCCCCGAGCGCCCGGGCCGCGTCCTCGGCCGCCGCCACGAGGAGCGCCGCACCGCCCCGGCCGCGCAGCCCCTCGTGGACGAAGACCCGGGTGAGTTCGGCGGTGGCCGGGTCCAGGAGCCGTACGCCCGCGCTGCCGGCCGGCGCACCGCCGTACCGTGCGACCAGCAACCGCCCGGTGGGCGGGGCGAGTTCGGATGCGGACCGGGCGGCGATCTCCCGTTCCAGCTCGGCCGGGTCGGTGCGCCGGTCCTCGTGGCGCAGGTACCAGCGGTCGCTGACCTCCGTGTAGTACGCCCGCCACAGGTCGGCGGCGACGGGTGAGCCGGGGCGTTCCGTGGTGATCGTCCAGGTGGTCATGGACGACAGTCTCGGGCGGGTCAGGGGGGACCGTGCAACCGAATTCGCGGCGGGTCCGGTCCGGCCGCCCGGTCCGGACCTGTTTGCGGGGCGCCGTGCGGGTCACCCGGAGGGCGAGCCGGCCCGTCGGGCCGAGACACCGGAAGGCAACCATGTCCACAGGCTTGATCATCGCGATCGTGATCGTGGCCGCCGTGGTCGTCGTCGCGGCCGTGCTGGCGGCGCGCTCCAGGAGCCGCGGCCCGCACGGTCTGAAACAGCGCTTCGGGCCCGAGTACGAACGGGTCGTGGCCGAGCACAGCGGCGACACGAAGGCGGCCGAGCAGGAACTCGCCGAACGGGTTCAGCGCCACGGCGACCTGCACGAGCGTCCGCTGGAAGAGGCGGAGCGCGAACGCTACGCGGCACGCTGGACGACCGCGCAGGAGCACTTCGTCGAGTCGCCCCGGGAGTCCGTGACCGAGGCCGACCGGCTGCTCGCCGAAGTGGCGGCCGCCCGTGGGTTCCCGGCCGGTGCCGAGTACGACGACCAGGTCGCCGCGCTGTCCGTGCACCACGCCGACCACGTCGAAGGCTACCGACGCGTCCACCGCGCCGCCCAGGCGCCCGTGAGCGGGACGCAGCAGAGCCAGGCGGCCACCGAGGAGATGCGTACGGCCATGATCGAGGCCCGCTCCCTCTTCGACGACCTGGTCACCTCGCCGGCCGGCGGTACCGGCCGGCGCCATCGCGCCGGTGTCGGTGCCGACACCGGCGGCCACCCGCATCTGCCCTGGTCCGCCGACCGGAGCCGCCCGAAGGAGAGCTGACCCACATGACCGACGCGACGACAGGGAACGACCGCCAGTCCATGAGCGGCGACATATATCCCGGCGACGAAGCGATGCCGGGCCGCGAGGAGCGCACGGCCACACGCACGACCGGGGCCACGGCGGACCGTGGCGACACCTCCGCCAGGGGGGCCACCCCCGGGCGGGAGTCCGCCGCGGCGGAGCGTACGGGCGACCGGGAAGAGGCGCCCGGGCAGGCGGTGCTGGTGGCCGGCAACGGTCCTGGCCACTCGCCGGACGCGGCTCGCGACGACTCGGCCCGCACCGCCGGCCGGCCGGTGACCAGGGACGACCGGGCGGGCGCGAGCGACGGCCGGCTGATGCCGAACGAGGAGTGCGGACAGCTGGAGGAGCGCCTGCAGCACGCGCTCACCGGTTTCGTCGACGAGCCGCGCGCGGCCGTGGAGGAGGCCGACCGGGCCGTCGAGGAACTCAGCGCCCGTTTCACCGACGCCGTCGACCGGCGTCGCCGCACCCTGCGCGGCAGCTGGCAGGACACCGACCGGGACCACCCCGGCACGACCGACACCGAGCAGCTCCGGCTGGCCCTGCGCGAGTACCGCGAACTGGCGGACCGGCTGCTACACGTCTGAGTCCGACGCCGCCCGGCGCTCCCGCCACTCGCGTACGACCTCTTCGACGTCGTACGGCTTCTTGCCCAGCGGGGGCCCGGGCGGCGGCTTGAACATCATGTCCCGGATCTTCAGGTTGACCTCCGTGAGGATCCTGCGGACGATCCGCTCCGAGGGGGCCGCGTAGGCGGCCGCCAGAGCGTCCTCCGCCTCCTTGCGCAGCGCGAGGGCCGGAGGCAGCATCGTCAGGCCCTCCCGGGCCATCTTCCGCCTGACCCACCACAGTTCGTCGTACGACGCCTCCAGGTCGGTCGGCAACGGCTGCCCCGCGCCGGTGAGTCGATCGAACTCGCCGCGTTGCTGCGCATCACTGATCTGCTTGTCGACCCAGGACTCGAACGGTACCCCGGGTGGCTTTCGCTCGGTCATGACTTCATTGTGCCGGACGCCACCGCGCCGGGCGTTTTATCATGCGCCGGAGATCCACGAACGATTCAGGAACCGCGCAGGGGGAAAGCACGTGCTCGAACTCACCATGGCCTCCGTGTCCGGGGACGCGGGCGAAACGGCCGGCATGCTCATGGCCGACGCGCCCAGCGAACCGGGCGCCGTGCTGCGAGTGGGCCGCGATGCCTCCGTCTGCCGGCTCGCCACGCCCGACGACTGGCTGTTCGTCTCGCGGGTGCACCTGGAGTTCCTGTGCGGGCCCGAGGGTGGCTGGCAGGTCACCTGGCTGCGCGGCTCCCAGACCGAACCGTCCTCCGAGGTGCTGCTGAAGGTCGGCGAGTACGCCCAGACCATCGGGTACGGCGTCACGGTCGCGCTGCCCCGGGGCGGCTCCGGCGAGATCGTCGTCCGGGACCGCACCGCCCCGCGCAGCGTCAACGTGGGCTTCTACCACGAGGCTTGAGCCCGCCGGCCGACCAGGGCGTGTTGCGAAAGTCCCGTCGTTCGCCCGGAGGGCGGGCCGTGCGGCGTCAGGTGCGTGCTCCCGGCATGCCGGACGGAAGTCCTCGTACGGGATGTACTTGGGCTTTCGCCCGCTGCGGCGAGCGTGCGTGCATGGCGTCGCACGGCAGACGGGACTTTCACAACACGCCCTAAGCCAGTACGCGGGCCAGGGCGAAGCCGTCGTAGCCCTTGCTGCCGACCGTCTGGATCGCCGTACCGCTCAGCCTCGGGTGGGTGGCGATCAGCTCGATCGCGGCACGGGTGCCGACCACGTCCGGTTCGCTGCTCGCCTCGTCGACGACCCGGCCCTCGCGCACCACGTTGTCGAGGACGATCAGGCTGCCGGCGCGGGTGAGCCGCAGCGCCCACTCCACGTAGTGCGGGTTGTTGGCCTTGTCGGCGTCGATGAAGACCAGGTCGAAGGGGGCCGGGTTCTCGTCGGCGAGCTTGGGCAGCGACTCCAGGGCGGGGCCGACCCGTACCTCGACGATGCGCTCCAGTCCGGCGCGGGCGATGTTGCGGACCGCCACCTCGGCGTGCCGGGCGTTGTACTCCAGCGAGATCAGCCTGCCGTCGGCGGGCAGGGCGCGGGCCATCCAGATGGTGCTGTAGCCGCCCAGGGTGCCGATCTCCAGGATGTTCCGGGCGTCCTGGATCTGCGCGAGGAGCTGGAGCAGCTTGCCCTGGCCGGCGGTCACGCTGATGTGCGGGAGATCGCCGGCCTCGCTCTCGCGCAGGGCCGCCTGGAGCACCTCGTCGTCGGGTGAGAGCTGGCTGGTGAAGTAGAAGTCGACGTCGTCCCAGAGCTGAGAGCCGCTCATGCGTCCGCTGCCTTTCGGATATCCGGTAACTGCCCACTGAAAGCTATCTGCTCAGCACTACTCAGAGGGCGGATGCGTCGGTGATCCACCGCCCCGGTACCGGACGGTACTCAGCCGATCGGCTCACCGGGCCGGGCCGGGGGCGGCATCGGTGGCGGCGGCAGGACCGGGCGGCGGGAGTGCCGTATCGCCGGCAGGGAGCCGGCCGTGACGGCCGGCAGTGCGGCGCCGGCCGTCAGGAGCCAGAGTGGGACACCGGCCGCCTCGCGCAGCCGGTCCTCGTGGACGGCCTGCTGGAAGGGGGTGTCCGAGGACGCCCGGCGCAGCACGTGGTCGTCGGAGATCCGGGACGGGTACGGGAACTCCTGGCCGACGGCCGTCAGATACGGGGCGCCGGCGGCGAGTCCGCGCAGACCGCCGGCCGGACGGCTCAGCCGGCCGGCGAAGAGGACCCTCGGCGGTCGCCGCCGATCGCCGCGCGCGGCTCCACGCGGTGCGCCGCGAGCACGTGCAGGCCCGGCGACTACGGGGTGGCCGCGAGCGCGGACAGCCGCACCGGGCGAGGGCCGGTCGCTGGCGAAGGCGAGGTGCAGCGGGTCGAGGGCGCCGGTCAGCGCGAAGCCCGCGGTCTTGCGGGCGAGCCTGACCGCGACGTACTCCCAGCGCCGCTCGGCGTACGGCCGCAGCGCGGTGTCCAGGCGGGGCGGGAGCGGGAAGCCGTTGCTGTGCAGCCGGCCGTCCAGGGCGCCGGGGCCGGTGGCGGTCAGCCGGGCCGGGGCGAAGGGGCCGAGCCGGCGGCGGCCGACCACGCCGACGCCGGGCGGCGGGCCGCGGCGGCTCCGGCGGTGAGGGGCCAGTCGCCGTTCCGGGGCCAGAAGTGCCGCCGGGTGCGGTGCACCGGGGCGGTGAGGGTGTGCAGTTCGTCGAAGAGCGCCGGATCGGCCAGGGTGACGGTGGCGCGGTGCGGGACGGGCATGATCCAGGCGGCGCGGTCGGCGTCGCCGTCGGCCGTCGGACGCATCACGAGCTGTTCGCGGGTGCCGTCCCAGCGCAGGACCGACTCCTCCCGGCCGACGGAGACCGTCTGCCGGCCGCCGGGGACGAGGGCGCCGCAGCCGCAGGCGAAGGCGGGGACGGCGAGCCCGTTCAGCTGGATGCCGAGGGGGATGAGCAGGACCGCAGAACACGTGCGCGCCCGACCGTGAGCCGGTGCCCTCCGCCCGGGTGTGGATCACCGACCACGGACGGTAGAGCGGAGGGCATGGCTCCGGAGCCTGTCCCGGACAGCCACCGTCTGTCCACCGACGGTACGCACGGGGGGTGCGGATCGCTCGGACCGGGCGGGGTCCGGGCGCCGGGCGCGCGGCCCCCTCGCGTTCCTGGCGGGCCGCCCCGGCCGGAGGTGAGGCGTTCCTAGAGGGGCGCCTCGACCGAAGGCGCCGAACCGGGCAGGGGCTTGCCCGCCGTCTCTGTCATGCGCCAGGCCGCGAAGCCGCCGACGACCGCCGCCGCCATCATGTAGTACGCGGGCATCATCATGTTGCCGGTCGCTCCGATCAGGGCCGTCACCACCAGCGGGGTCGTGCCGCCGAAGAGGGACACCGAGATGTTGAAGCCGATCGACAGGGAGCCGTAGCGGACCCGGGTCGGGAACAGGGCCGGGAGGGCCGCCGGCATCGCCGCCGTGAAGCAGACCAGGAGCAGGCCCAGGGCGCCCATGCCGAGGCCGACCGCCGGCAGGCCGCCCTGCCGGATCAGGAGCACGGCCGGGACGGAGAGGAACAGGAAGCCCGCGCAGCCCGCGGCGATCACCGGGCGGCGGCCGACGCGGTCGGTCAGGGCACCGGCGAACGGCTGGACGATCATCATCAGGGTCATGACGGCGAGGACCACCAGCAGGCCGTGCGTCTCGTCGTACTTCAGCTCGCTCGTCAGGTAGCTCGGCATGTACGACAGCAGCATGTAGTCCGTGACGTTGAAGACCAGGACCAGGGCCATGCACAGCAGCAGGGCCTGCCACTGACCGGTGATCATCTCGCGGAGGGGGACCTTCGGGCGGGACGATTCCGCCTTCTCGGCCTCCGCCGCGAACGCGGGGGTCTCCTCCAGGCGCATCCGCAGGTAGAGGCCGATGATGCCCATCGGGCCCGCGATCAGGAACGGGATGCGCCAGCCCCAGGAAGTGAGGTCGCCGTCGGAGAGCAGGGCCGTCATCAGGGTGACGAGACCGGCGCCGCCGATGTAGCCCGCCAGCGTGCCGAACTCCAGCCAACTGCCGAAGAAGCCGCGCTTCTTGTCCGGCGCGTACTCGGCGATGAACGTGGACGCGCCCGCGTACTCGCCGCCGGTGGAGAAGCCCTGCACCAGGCGGGCGGCGAGGAGCAGGACGGGGGCGCCCACGCCGATCGTCGCGTAGGAGGGGATCAGGCCGATCGCGAAGGTGCCGGCCGCCATCATGATCATGGTGACGGCGAGCACCTTCTGGCGGCCCACGCGGTCGCCGAGCGGGCCGAAGACCATGCCGCCGAGCGGACGGACCAGGAAGGCCGCGGCGAAGGCGCCGAACGTGGACAGCAGCTGGGCGGTCGGGCTGCCGGACGGGAAGAAGACCTTGCCCAGGGTCACCGCGATGTAGCTGTAGACGCCGAAGTCGAACCACTCCATGGCGTTGCCGAGCGCGGCCGCCTTCACGGCGCGCTTCACCAGCGCGGGGTCGGTGACGGTCGGCGCGGGGGCGGGCCTGTGGGGGCCGGGGACCGTGAGGGACGGGGTGACGGCTGTGGCGGTCGCCAAAACGGGGCTCGCCTACCTTTCGACGGGGACAGGGGCGTGGCCCGTACGGCGCCGGACGGGTCGAAGAACGACGATAGGAGGACTTGGCTCCATCACGTCGCGTACGCGCATCCGTGCAGTGTGCAGCTAAATGCGGTGTACGCAGGGACGTCTGCCCGCTCCCGCGGCCGTGAGCGGACCGTCCGGTGTGACCCTTGTCGCGCCCCGGAGGCCGGCGCGGCGTGGATGTGAAGCACGGCGGGAGACCGGCGGACGTGTTCGACGGCGGGGGAGCGGAACCCGGGACGCGGTTCAGAAGGGTCCGGCTCGGGCTGCGGGCGGTGGCCGCCGTCCTCGCGGTACGGCAGCCGGCCGCCGTCCTCGCCACCCCGGGCGGGGAGCGGCTGACCGATCTGGAGACCTGGGTCGGCCCGGAGGGCGTGCTGCACGTCAAGGGCTCCCTGTACGACTCGACGCAGTTCACCGGCACCCCCTTCGGCACGCTGCTGCTGGTGGTCGCCCTCGGCATGGCCGCCGCGCGGGCGCCGCCCAGCCGGTGAGCCGCCGTACCGCGCAGCCGGCCGCGCCGGTCGCCATCAGCCCGCTCATGCTCTCGGTGCCGTTCCGCAGCGCCCTCTGGCTCGGCCGGACCAGCATCGTCCCGGTCCCGCCGGTGATGCTCGGCTGCCTCGCCGCCCGCGGGCAGCGCGACGGCGGAGTGCGCATCGGCCTGGCCGCCGCCCTCCAGCTCCGGCACCTTCGACGCGGGCGCGGTGCCGGCCCGGGCGGCGATGACGCACCACTCGTACACCTACTGGATCCACCACATCGCCGGCGTCGGCCACGGCGGCGAGGCCGACGCGCTCGCCAACCGGTCGCGGACCCGGCAGGGTCATCGCGCACGCCCGGCTGGAGCTGCCGGCGGACCGGGGACGCCCGCGGGCCACGACGGAACTCGCCGGGCGCCTGCACATGAGCGCGTCCACCGTGTCGTACCACCTGGTCAGGCCGCACCGGTGGGGCTGCTGAACCGGACGCGGGAGGGCAGCCGGGTGTACTACCGCCGGACGTCGGAGGCCGGCCGCCTCGTGACCAGTCGCGGCCGGCACCCGCCTGCCAAGGCGGCTCCCGTCCCTTCCCCGGCAGGTCGAAGAAGGGTGTTCCCCGCCTGTACGACGGGCTTCTGTCGTACTCACGGGCTTCTTTCGTACCAAGGATCCGGGGTGCCGCCGCGTGCTCGTGCCGGTGCCGCCCCCCCCCGTGGCGTGGCGACGCGGTGGGGGCCGGCGGGTCAGCCGGGCGGCATGCGGGTGGGCCGCGTCCGGCGGGCCCGGTCCGCTACAGCCGCTGGATGATCGTCCCGGTTGCCAGGCCGCCGCCCGCGCACATGGTGACCAGGGCGAACTCCTTGTCCGTGCGCTCCAGTTCGTGCAGCGCGGTGGTGATCAGGCGGGCGCCGGTGGACCCCACCGGATGGCCCAGGGCGATGGCGCCGCCGTTGACGTTGACCTTGTCCAGGCTCTGCTCGAAGACCTGGGCCCAGCTCAGCACCACCGACGCGAACGCCTCGTTGATCTCGACCAGGTCGATGTCCCTGAGGGTCATGCCGGCCTTGCCGAGCACGGCCCGGGTCGCGTCGATCGGGCCGTCGAGGTGGAAGTGGGGATCGGCACCGACCAGGGCCTGGGCGACGATCCGGGCCCGCGGGCGCAGCTTCAGGGCGCGGGCCATCCGCTTCGAGGCCCACATGATGGCGGCCGCGCCGTCCGAGATCTGCGACGAGTTGCCCGCGGTGTGGACCGCCGTCGGCATCACCGGCTTCAGACCGGACAGCGCCTCCAGGGACGTGTCGCGCAGACCCTCGTCCCTGTCGACCAGGCGCCACATGCCCTGCCCGGCGTGCTGCTCCTCCTCCGTCGTCGGCACCTGTACGGCGAAGGTCTCCCGCTTGAAGCGCTCCTCGGCCCAGGCGTGGGCCGCCCGCTCCTGCGAGAGCACCCCGAGCGCGTCGACGTCCGCCCTGGTCAGTCCCCGGTGGCGGGCGATGCGCTCGGCGGCCTCGAACTGGTTGGGCAGGTCGACGTTCCACTCGTCGGGGAAGGGCTTGCCCGGCCCGTGCTTGGAGCCGGAGCCCAACGGCACCCGCGACATCGCCTCGACCCCGCAGCTGATCCCGACGTCGATGACCCCGGCGGCGATCATGTTCGCGGTCATGTGCGCGGCCTGCTGCGAGGAGCCGCACTGGCAGTCGACGGTCGTGGCCGCGGTCTCGTACGGCAGCCCGACGGTCAGCCAGGCCGTACGCGCGGGGTTCATGGACTGCTCGCCGGCGTGGGTCACCGTGCCGCCGACGATCTGCTCGACGCAGTCGGCGGGGATGCCGGTGCGGCCGAGGATCTCACGGTAGGTCTCGCCCAGGAGATAGGCGGGGTGCAGGTTGGCGAGCGCGCCGCCGCGCTTGCCGATGGGGGTGCGTACGGCTTCGACGATCACGGGTTCCGCGGCCATGGGGGCTCGGTTCCTCTCCTCGGTCACCCGCGCGGCGCAGGGGCGTCCCGGCCCGGCCCGCCACGCAGAACTAGAACGCGTACTAGTTCTGTGTGCAGTCTGCTGACAGCCCGTCCACAACCGCAAGAGGGGTGCACGCAATTGAGGTGACCGTGCCCCTTGCTACTTGTAGAACCCGTTACTACCTTCACCGCAACCGACTCTTTCTGATGGTCCGTCAGAACAGGGTCGGAGCCTACGTATCCAGGTTCGTACACGGTGGGAGTGAGTCGCCATGCCCTGTCCCGCGCTGCCCGACGGGTTCGACCTCACCGACCCCGATCTGCTCCATCGCCGGGTACCGCTCCCGGAGTTCGCAGAGCTGCGCCGGACGGAACCGGTCCGCTGGATCGAACAGCCGCACGGCATCGCCGGCTTCGCGGACGACGGCTACTGGGCCGTCACCCGGCACGCGGACGTCAAGTACGTCTCCACGCACCCCGAGCTCTTCTCGTCCTGGCTGAACACGGCGATCATCCGCTTCACCGAGCACATCCCGCGGGACGCGATCGACGCCCAGCGGCTGATCCTGCTGAACATGGACCCGCCCGAGCACACCCGGGTCCGCCAGATCATCCAGCGTGGCTTCACGCCCCGCTCCATCCGCGCCCTGGAGGACCGGCTGCGGGCCCGCGCCCGGGCGATCACCGACGCGGCCCGCACCCACTCGGGCCCCTTCGACTTCGTCACCGAGGTCGCCTGCGAGCTCCCCCTCCAGGCGATCGCCGAACTGATCGGCGTCCCCCAGGACGACCGGGCGAAGATCTTCGACTGGTCCAACAAGATGATCTCGTACGACGACCCGGAGTACGCGATCACCGAGGAGGTGGGCGCCGAGTCGGCCACCGAGCTGATCGCCTACGCGATGAACATGGCCGCCGACCGCAAGCAGTGCCCGGCCAAGGACATCGTCTCCACGCTGGTGGCGGCCGAGGACGAGGGCAACCTGAACTCCGACGAGTTCGGCTTCTTCGTGCTGATGCTCGCGGTGGCCGGGAACGAGACCACCCGAAACGCCATCACCCACGGCATGCACGCCTTCCTGACCCACCCCGAGGCCTGGGACCTCTACAAGCGCGAGCGCCCCTCGACCGCCGCCGAGGAGATCGTCCGCTGGGCCACCCCGGTCAACTCCTTCCAGCGCACCGCCACCCAGGACACCGAGCTGGGCGGCAGGCTGATCCGCAAGGGTGACCGGGTCGGCGTCTTCTACGCCTCGGCCAACCACGATCCCGAGGTCTTCGCCGACCCCGACACCTTCGACATCACCCGGGACCCCAACCCCCACCTCGGGTTCGGCGGCGGCGGCCCCCACTACTGCCTGGGCAAGTCCCTCGCGGTCCTGGAGATCGACCTGATCTTCAACGCGATCGCCGACGCGATGCCGACCCTGCGGCTGGTCGGCGACCCGGACCGGCTGCGCTCGGCGTGGATCAACGGGGTGAAGCACCTCCAGGTCAGCACGGTGTGACCCCTCGCCACCCCCCGACCCGGGCCGACGGCTCCCGGCGCCGCCGGCCCGCCCCGAGGGAGGCAGGAGCACCCCCTTCCCACGCCCCGTTCCTGCCTCCCCCGAGACGCCGGTCCCCGTCGTCCGTCACTCCCGCCCGGCCGTCACCACCGCCAGCACCCCGGAGACCACCGCCGCGACGAGCAGCGGAACACCGAGGCTGTGGTGCAGGACCAGCCAGGCGCCCAGGACCGCGCCCGCGATCAGCGCGAGGACCGCGGCCACGCGGCGCGGGGAGCGCGGCCTGCTGGCGTCGCCCAGGTGGGACTCGGAGACGAGGCCGGTCAGGGTGGTCGTCAGGACCGTGGTCGCCGTCAGGTCGGGGATCCCCAGCTTGCGGACGTTCGCGTTGCGCAGCCCCATCGCGAAGGCGGTCAGCCCGATCAGGGTGTACGTGGTCGCCGTCCCGCCGGGCCGGGCGAAGGCCACCGCCGCCGCCCCGGCCACCAGGACCGCCTCCGCGGCCAGGGCCACCCGCATCCACCGTCTGCGGGAGCCGCCGCCGAACCGGGCCGCGACCCGGCCGCCCGTGGCGGCGCCCAGCAGGAAGGCGCCCAGCGAGGCCGCCGAGTGGGGGACGGAGAAGCCCGGCGCCCCGGCCGCCGCGAAACCCAGGATGACCACGTTGCCGGTCATGTTCGCGGTGAAGACATGCCTCAGGCCCAGATAGCTGACGGCGTCGATCATGCCGCTGAGCACGGTCAGGGCCAGCAGCGCGTACACCAGTCGCACACCGCGGGTCTCGGGATCGCGGGGCGGGGTCGCCGTGGGCATCGCTCCTCCGGTGGGGTCGCGCCGGACCGGGCGGCCGCGGCCGCTTGCTCCTGGGTCTCAAGTCCACCACGTCCGGACATGCGTCGGCACCCTCGCCCGGGAGGAGGGGAGCGAGGGTGCCGAGGTCCGGGGAGCGGGCCGGCCGGCTCAGTACCAGCCGTTGGCCTGCCAGAAGCTCCAGGCGGCCGTCGGGCTGCCGTAGCGGGAGTTCATGTAGTCCAGACCCCACTTGATCTGGGTGGCCGGGTTGGTCTTCCAGTCGGACCCGGCGGACGCCATCTTCGAGCCCGGCAGGGCCTGGACCAGGCCGTAGGCGCCGGAGGAGCTGTTGGTGGCACTGGGGTTCCAGCCGCTCTCGTGCGAGACGATCTTGCTGAACGCGTTGAACTGTGCGGCGTCCGGGATCATCTTGTGCGCGATCGCCTGGGCGGAGGAGGCCGAGCCGGTGGCGGCCTGGGCGGGCGCCGCGCTCAGTGCCATACCGGCGGTGGCGGCGGCCACGGCGGCGGCGGTGAGGACCTTCTTCGGGGAGGCGATGCGGCGGATGACGGACACGGACACGGAGAACCTCGTTCATCGGGGACAGGGGGGCCGCCGTGCTCCGGAACCGCCCGTGAGCGGTGGCCGTGTGCGTCGGCTCCGCGGCCGGCCGGGAGCCGGTGGTGCCTGGCGACGTCGTCCAGAGAAGCAGGCCGCACTCCCGTCCGCAATCACCCCTTTTACTAGTTGTGGTCGCACAGGAGACTTTCACCCGCGATGTGGCGTGGCTCTCAAAGTGCAGGTCAGGGCGGTTACCTAGCGGGCATTTCGGGAAAACCGCGCTACTGCCCGGGATCGTAGGTGATCTGGGTCATGTGGGGCGCCTCACCGGTCGCGTCACGGGACGCGTACGCCGCCTCACGCCCCGGGGCCGTCGAACGTGACCGCGGTCTCGAAGGCGGCCCGCCGGGTCGCCCGGCGCAGCGCCCGCAGCAGGGCCGGCCCGAGGACGAGGGTGAGGACGACCGTGCACAGCGCCCGGCCCAGGTTCCAGCCCATGGCGGTGGCCAGGCTGTAGGCGAGGAACCGGGCCAGATTGGCGGCGGGCCCGGCGTGCGGGTCGAAGGCGATGTCCGAGGCGGTGCCGGCCAGCAGCGGCCAGCCGGCCAGGTCCACGACCATGCCGTAGCCGAACGCGGCCAGGAAGCCGTAGCCCGCCAGCAGCGCCAGCTCACCGCGCCCGCGCAGCCGCGCGGCCCCCGGCAGCAGCCCGGCTCCCATCGTGAACCAGCCCATCGCCAGCATCTGGAACGGCAGCCAGGGCCCCACCCCGCCGGTGAGCAGCGCCGACGCGAACATGGTGAGCGAACCGAGGGTGAACCCGAAGCCCGGTCCCAGCACCCGCCCGCTCAGCACCATCAGGAAGAACATCGGCTCGATCCCGGCGGTGCCCGCGCCGATCGGCCGCAGCGCCGCCCCTGTCGCGGCCAGTACGCCGAGCATGGCGACCGCCTTCGGACCGAGCCCCGACTCGGAGATCGTCGCCCCGAGCACGGCGACCAGCAGGAGCAGCAGGCCCGCGAAGAGCCAGGGCGCGTCCTGGGCGTGCGAGGTGATCCGGGAGGCGGGCGGGGCGAGGAAGGGCCAGCCGACGGCGACCACGCCGACGGCGCTGACCAGGAGCAGGGCGGCCACCGAGCGGGGGCCCAGCCGTACCGGGCCGGTCATGCCAGCGCCTTTCGCACCTGGGTCACGGTCAGCCATCGCTGGGGCGCGAGGACCTTCGTCACCTGCGGCGCGAAGGACGGCGAGGACACGACGATGTCGTCCGTCGGCCCGTCCGCGATCACCTCACCCTCCGCGAGCAGCACGACCCGGTGCGCGATCTCGGCGGCCAGCTCCACGTCGTGGGTGGCCAGCACGATCGCGTGCCCGTCGGCGGCGAGGCCGCGCAACACGCCGACCAGCCGGGCCTTCGCCGCGTAGTCGAGGCCACGGGTCGGCTCGTCCAGCAGGAGCAGCGGCGGCCGGGCGGTCAGCACCACGGCCAGCGCCAGCGCCAGCCGCTGCCCCTCGGAGAGATCACGGGGGTGCGTGTCGTCGGCGACCCCGGGCAGCAGTCCGGACACCAGCTCACGGCAGGTCCCCGGCATCGCCCCGGCATCCCGGTCGGCGGCCGCGCACTCGACGCCGACCGTGTCGGCGTACAGCAGGTCACGGGGTTCCTGCGGAACCAGACCGACCAGGCGTACGAGATCGTGCGGGCGGGTGCGACGCGGCACCGCGCCGCCGGCCCGGACCGTCCCGGAACCCGGCTCCACGAGCCCGACCAGGGCGCCGAGCAGCGTGGACTTCCCGGCGCCGTTCCGGCCCATGAGGGCGACCGTCTCCCCGGGCGCGACGCTGAGATCGACACCGCGCAGCGCGTCCACCCGGCCCCGGCGCACGACGAGCGAGCGGACCTCGGCGAGGGGCGGAGCGGGCGCGTCGGCGGCGACCGAGGGGACCGCCGGAGCGGTGGGCCGCCCGGTGCCGAGCCCGAGGCGGGCGGCGGCGGCCCATCGGCGGCCGGGCCCCTGTGCGGGGAGAGGGGCGGCGGGGCGGGCGTCGGTCGTCGGGGTAGCCGGAGGAGTGGTGGTACCCGCGGGAGCCGTGCTGTCGGCGGGGGTCCGCTGCTCCGGGACCCGCCCGGCGAGCCGCTCCCGCAGCCCGCCCGCCCGTCGCCGGGCGTCCCGGACAGTCATCGGCAACGGCGACCACCCGGCCAGCCGCCCCAGCTCCACCACCGGCGGACACACCGGCGACACGGCCATCACCTCGGCGGGCGTGCCGCACACGGGCGCGGCCCCCGGTTCCGGAAGCAGCACCACCCGGTCGGCGTACTGCACCACCCGTTCCAGCCGGTGCTCGGCCAGGAACACCGTGGTCCCCAGGTCGTGCACCAGCCGCTGCAGCACGGCCAGCACCTCCTCTGCGGCGGCCGGGTCGAGCGCGGAGGTCGGCTCGTCGAGGACCAGGACCTGTGGATGCGGGGTGAGCACCGACCCGATCGCGACCCGCTGCCGCTGCCCGCCGGAGAGGGTGGCGATCGCCCGGTCCCGCAGCCCGTCGAGCCCGAGCAGGTCGAGGGTCTCCTCGACCCGCCGCCGCATCACGGCCGGAGCGATCCCCAACGACTCCATCCCGTAGGCGAGTTCGTCCTCCACCGTGCCGGTCACGAAGTGGGCGAGCGGATCCTGCCCCACCGTGCCGACGACATCGGCGAGTTCACGCGGCTTGTGCGTCCGGGTGTCCCGCCCCGCGACGGTGACCCGGCCGCGCAGGGTGCCTCCGGTGAAGTGCGGCACCAGCCCGCTGACCGCGTTCAGGATCGTCGACTTGCCCGTACCGGACGGGCCCACCAGCAGGACGAGTTCACCTTCCGGGACCTCGAAGTCGACACCGCGCACGGCCGGTTCGGCCGCGCCCTCGTACGTCACGGAGACGTTCTCGAAGCGGATCACGACGGCTCCTTCGGTACGACCAGGGCGGGCAGCAGGCCGAGCAGTACGGCGGCCGCGGGCCACAGCGGAAGCGTGGGGGCGACCAGCGGTACCACCCCGGGCTGCAGGGCGCCTGGATCCCGCACCGCGGCCAGCGCCACCAGCCCGGCGACGGCGGCGCCCGACCCGGACACCAGCCAGGCCCGCCCGTCCCAGGCGTCCGGCCGGTACCGGGTGCGCAGCGAACGGCGGCCGCCGAGCCGCAGCCCCGCCAGCGCGGCGACCACCCCGGCCAGCAGCAGGGGCAGCCCGTATCCGCCGCCCTCGGCGGTGAGCAGCCCGTACGTTCCCGCGCACACGCCGAGCAGCCCGCCGAGGGTCAGCGCGGCCGTCGTACGGCGGACCCGGTCCGGTACGTCGGCGCTACGGCCGTAACCGCGCGCGTCCATCGCGGCGGCGAGGGCGACCGAGCGCTCCAACGCGCCCTCCAGGACCGGCAGTCCGACCTGGAGCAGCCCCCGTACCCCGGAGTCGGGACGGCCCCGCAGCCGGCGGGCGGCGCGCAGCCGCTGGACGTCGGCGATCAGGTTCGGCGCGAAGGTGAGAGCGACGACCACGGCCACGCCCAGCTCGTACAGGGCGCCGGGCAGCGACTTGAGGAGGCGGCCCGGATCGGCGAGCGCGTTCGCGGCACCGACACAGATCAGCAGCGTGGCGATCCTGAGGCCGTCGTAGAGGGCGAACACCAGCGCCTCGGCGCTCACCCGGCCACCGAGCCGGATGCCCTGCGCCCAGTGCGGGAGCGGGATCTCGGGGAGGGTGACGAGGATGTGCGAGCCGGGCACGGGGGAGCCGAGGAAGACGGTGAAGGCGAGCCGGACGAGCAGCACGGCGAGCGCGAGCTTGGCGAACGCGGAGTACGAACGGGCCCCCTGCGTCCGGCTCCGGCAGGCGGCCACGACATGACCGGTGACCGCGACGAGCAGGGCGAGCAGGAGCGGGTTGGCCGTCCGCGAGGCGGCGACCCCGAGGGACAGCGCCCACAGCCACCAGGCGCCGGGGTGCAGACCGCGGGTACGAGGAGTGCTCCGCTCAGCCATCCCTTCGCCGCCGCGCCTGCCAGAACGCCCCCGCGGCGACCACCACGACCACCCCCACCCCGGCCAGCAGCCCCACCGACGGCCCGCCCCTCGGCGTACCGGCCGCCGGCGCACCGCCCGCCGCCACCTTCTCCCCGCACCCCTGCGCGGGATACCCCCCGATCGCGCACAGCAACGCGTTCGTGTCGTACCGCAGCGGCTTGGCCACGGCGGCCAGCGCCTCCGCCGCCGTCGCGTCCCGCGGCACCACCGCGCACGCGGTCCGCCGCACCGGCGGACGCTGCGCGGACGGGGCGTCCGCCGTCGTGCCGAAGTCGATGACCAGCCCCACCCGCTTGCGGCCACCGACCGCGGCCGTACCGGCGCAGATCGTGCCGAAGTCCGCCGTCCCGCGGGGCCGCGACGCGTCTCCCGAGTCCTCGCTGACCGCGAACCGGTACCCCTCGACCGCGCCGTCGTCCGGCCGGGCGGTGGCGGGGCCCTGCGTGGCGTACGTCCACCGTGCGCCGTCCCGCTCCCAGAAGGACCAGTAGCGGTAACCGGCGGCTTCCGCCGGCGCGGCCGTCGCCAGCAGGGTCGACGCGGTGATGACCAGCAGCGCCGCACGGCGGACGCCGGTCACGGCTGACGCTGCTTCCGGCGCCCGCTGAACAGGAATCCGATGCCGATGCCGGCGACGAGCCCGGTACCGACGATCCACCAGACGCCGGTGCCCGACGACTCCTTCTCGTCCGCCTTCTCCTCGGTGTTCCGGGCCGCCTTCGCGGGGGCCGGGCCGGTCGCGCCGAGGCCCGCCACCAGGTCCGTACCGCCGAAGTCGCGCGGGTCCGCGCCCATCGCGTGCGCAGCGAAGATCAGCTCCGCGTAGGCCGCGGGACCGCTCTGCTCCACCCACGGCACGGCATGGGCCTCCAGCCAGGCGTACGGCTGCTTCGCGGCCTCGGCCGAGCCCTGCGCGGCCATGGCCACGACCGCGTCGGCGGTGTTGCCGTAGTCCGGCTGGGCCTTGGCGCCGGCGAGGGCCGAGACCAGGTACCCCTTGCCGTGCGTGGCCTCCGCCAGGTAGGCCGCGCCGTTGCGGGCCACGTCCGCCGGTGCGAGCGCCTTGCCCGAGTCGGAGTCGGCGCAGGCGTGGCCGTCCGCGGGGGCCGTCCCGGCCTTCGTCACGAACCCCTTGCCGAGGGCGCCGAGCACTCCGGCGGCCGTGGCGTCCGCGTTGGCGGCCAGCTTCCCCTCCTTGTCCGGCTGGTAGGCGAGGGCGCCGCCGCCGTCCCGGCCGCAGGGCAGGGACCACTTGGCGAGGAGGCCGTCCGTCGCCCTGTCCGGGCTCTCACCGGCCGCGGCGAGCGCGCCGACGACCACGGCGGTGGAGTTGGTGTCGCTGGGCGAGCCGGGGGTGTAACCCCAGCCGCCGTCCTTGTTCCGCTGCGCCTTCAGCCAGGTCAGTGCCTTGCCGACGGCGTCGTCGTGCCCGCCGAGCGCCGTCAGCGCCTGCACGGCGGCGGCCGTGCTGTTCGTGTCGACCGTCACCTTGGCGCCGCAGGCCGCGCCCGGCTCGGCACGGAAACTGGCGTACGCGCCGTTCGCGCACTGCTGCCCGGTCAGCCAGTCCACCGCCTTCGTCGCCGGTGTCACCCCCGCCGTGTGCTGGGCGAGCAGGGCGAGCGACTGGCGCCAGACGCCGTCGTACCGGGGGTCCGTACGGCCGAACAGCCCCGAGGGGAGCACGGTGGAGGCGGACGGGGACGGGTCGTCGGCGGCCGTCGCGGTCAGGGCGGGCGTGGCGGCACCGATGACGGCGGTGGCGGCCAGCACCGCGGCGCTGCGGCGGAGGACGGTCATGATCGGCGGGTGCCTCTCCCTGCGGGGGAGCCGGGCGGCGCGGGACACCCCGGCGGCTCGGCTCCGTGAACCTCGACGGTGCCGTGCGCCGACGGGTGCCGGCGCACTTGGCCGATCAACGTCCCGTGCGGGGCGGTCCGGCTCACCGTCGGTGCGACGGTTCACGGACATCGGTGTCCCCGGCTCGGGCGAAGCCGAGGACCGGTTGGGGGCCGGCGCCGGGTTTGCACCGGCTTTCCCCCGTACGGGTGATGACGACCCGGCTACTTTACCGGCCGCCGTTCCGAGGCCGAGGGGCGGCCGTGGGTCGTAGCCGCTGGTTATGGTCATGCCATGACGGGGAGACTGCTCGGGTCGGGACGTTCGGCCGACGTGTACGAGATCGACGAGGCGTGGGTGCTGCGCCGGGACCGGGACGGCTGGGGGGACGCGGCCGCCGAGGGCGCGGTGATGACGTACGTACGGCGGCACGGCTACCCGGTGCCCCGGGTGCGGCCCGCGGCGTCCCGCACCGACCTGGTCATGGAGCGGCTGTCCGGGCCGACCATGCTGACGGCGCTGCTCGCGGCGGAGACGGATCCGGCGGAGGGCGGTGCGCTGCTCGCCTCGCTGCTGCGGCGGCTGCACGCCGTGCCCGGGCGGGACCCGGCCGACCCCGGCTCGCGCGTCCTCCACCTCGACCTGCATCCCGACAACGTGATGCTGACTCCGGACGGGCCCCGGGTCATCGACTGGACCAACGCCGAGGACGGGCCGCCGGGGCTGGACTGGGCCATGTCCGCGGTGATCCTCGCCCAGGTCGCGGTCGGCGACCTGCCGATGGCCCGCGAACTGCTCGTGGCCCTGCTCGCCGATCCGTCCGAACTGACCGAGCGGGGGCTGGCGGAGGCCCTGCGACGACGGGCGGCCAACCCGACGATGAGCCGCCGGGAGGTCGACCTGCTCGGCGCGGCGGAGAAGCTGATACGGACCCTGCTGTGACCGCCGGCCGGCCCTAGGCCGCGGTCACGACCGGGGCGATGCCCGCGGACAGGTGGCGGCCCATCCGGCGCAGGGCGTCGTCGCAACCGGCGGGATCCTCGCCGACCGCCACCCAGAGTGCCAGGCGGTCGTCGACGGTCGCGTGCGGTCCGGCGGTCACGTGGTGGCCGGCGTCCCGGGTGAGGATCATCCGCTCGGCGCCGGGCTCCCGGGCCGCGTCGGGGGAGAGGGTCAGGTGGTCGAGGCGGCCGGTGGCGGCCGGGTAGGCGAACCGGATCGAGGCCGCCCGCTGCCGGGTGGGCGTGGTGTCCGGCACCTCGCCGGTGGCCAGGGCGGCGGCGGCCTGGGCGAGGTCGACGCCGGTGGCGCGTTTGACGAGGAGCGGGATCAGGTCGCCCGGCAGGCACGGGGTGACGTCGGTGACGCGGGGGCCGCGGTCGGTGAGCCGCAGCCCGATGTGCAGCACCCCCCGGGTGAGGCCGAGGGCGTGCACGGTCCGGTCGACGGCCAGCCGCAGGAAACGGTTGTGCAGCAGGCCGTCGTGGGCGTGCACGGTGTGCCGGAGCGGCTGCCGGGCGGGCGCCGGGCCCAGGGTCGTCCGGGTGATGGCGACGATGCGGATCTCGCCGTCCAGGACGACGGTCTCGGCGCAGACCCTGGGCGTGCCCGCGTCGTCGGCGGGGACCGTGCCGGCGGCGAGCGAGGCCCGCAGAACGGCCGGGTCGGCGCAGGCGGCGGCCGCGGCTCGGGAGGGTCCGGGCAGCCCCAGCTGCCCGGCGATCCGGGCGGCTGCGAGCGTGTACCGGGCCGAGTGGGCCAGTACCCCGCGGACCCGGTACCGGGCCGCGAACCGCACCACGGCGGACGCCGTCGCCCCGTCCTTGCCGGGGTCCGCCGCGAGGTGACCGGCCAGCCACGGCCGTGCCCAGTCGGGCGGCGCGGCGTCCACCAGCACCACGGGGCGGGTCGCGGCGATGCGCGTCAGTACGAACTCGTCGTACGCGCACCGGCGGCCGGCGCCGAGGAGCAGGACGGGCTGCGGCATCGGTTCGCCTCACCTTCCGGAGGAGGCGGGGCGGCTGATCGCCACGGATGCCGCTCCCCCATATGCGGCACCCGGGGCGGGTCGGTTCGACCGTGGCCTGGCGACGTGATCGTTCCAGATCCTTTCTGGCGAACCGTCATATGTCAACGATTGCTGCCCAAATCCGCAGTGACGCTTGTCATGTCTGGTGAGTGGGCTGGGGAGTTCGATAACCTCGCGTCCGTTCGGCCCGCCGACCGCTCGGCAGGCCGGCCCGCCGACGACGTGCCTCCTGGGGGACCTTGGTGAGTGACGACCACACCCCGCTGACCGGCGTACTGGGCAGACTCGGGGAACTGACCGGACGGCCCGGGCGGCTGTCCGAGGTGCTCGACGTGGCCGACCTGTCCTACCGCACCGGGATCCCCGTCGGTACCGTCGCCGAACTGCTCGGCGGCGCCACGGCGCCCGAGGTGGAGCTGGCCGAACGGGTGCGGCAGCGGCTGGACTTCATTCGCGAGCACCGGCGACGTCCCGACGGCAAGCGGTACTCGCTGGGCGAGCTCGCTGCGATCGCCGGCACCAGCAGGCAGTGGCTGGGCGAGTGGCGCAAGAGCGGCATGCCGGGCCTCGAACACACCGACCGCCTGCGGCGGTTCTTCGGGCTGCCGCCAGGATTCTTCACCGCCAGCGAGTCCGAGGCGCTGTACGAGGCGCTCCAGCCGGTACTGCAGGGACTGGAGGCGCGGGCCGACCCGCTGTCCCGGCTGCGCGAGAGCGGCCTGGTCCGGCTGGCGGCGCGCGCGCCGCACATGAACCCGCGCCAGCTCACCACCCTCGCCGACCTGGCGGACATGCTCATCACGTCCGAGACCTCCGTCAGCTGACCGCGGCTCCTACACCGCCACGTACCTGACCGGCTCGCTGCCCGTCACCGGCTCCGCGAGCCCCAGCTTCACCAGACGCCGCAGATGTGCCTCCGCCTCCGAGACGGCGATGTTCCGCGATCCGTAGGGGATCTGCTCCCAGGGCCGGTTCCATTCCATGCGCACGGCCAACTCCCAGAGGGTCAGGGGTTGCCGAAGGAGCACGCGCAGAGCGGTGAGACGTTCCTCGTGGTGGGCCAGGAGCTCCCGTACCCGGGCCGGCGCGTCGGCGAAGGTGTACTGGTGGGCCGGGAGGACCTCGGCGGGCGCGAGGCGGCCGATGCGCTCCAGGGAGTCGAGGTAGTCGCCCAGGGGGTCGGTGACGGTCGCGTCGTCGGGATCCTCGTACAGGCCGACGTGCGGCGTGATCTCCGGGAGCAGATGGTCACCGGAGAACAGGCGGCCGCGCCCCGTCGGCCGGGCCGGGTGCTCCTCCTCCAGGTGCAGACAGACATGGCCCGGCGTGTGCCCCGGCGTCCACACGCCCCGCAGCCGGCGGCCGGGCAGGTCGAGCAGCTCACCGGGAAGGATCTCGCGGTCGGGAAGGGCGGGGGACAGGCCCGGCAGCGAGGTGCTCCGGCGGGGTCCGGAGCGCAGTGGCGCAACGTGCTCCTGCGGCGCACCGGCGGCCGTCAGCTTCGCCGCCATGTAGGTGAACCACCGCTCCGGCCGGGTCTCCCGGGTCCGCCGCACGATGGCCGCGTCGGCCGCGTGCATGGCGACCCAGGCCCCGGAGGCGTCCCGCACCCGCGCCGACAGCCCGTGATGATCGGGGTGATGGTGGGTGATGACGACCCCGTACACCTCGCCGGCCCCCGTACCGCACGCCTCCAGCCCCGCCTCCAGCACGTCCCACGACCCTGGATCGTCCCAGCCGGTGTCGACCAGCACGGGCCCGCGGTCGGTGTCGACGACGTACACCAGCGTGTACCCCAGGGGATTGTCCGGAATGGGAACCTCGACGGACCGGACGCCCCCGCCGAGATCGTGCACGGTCACCCCGGCCCGCGCGGCCGCCGACTCACCCGGCTCGCCCTGACTGTTCGCCATTCGCCACCCTCCGCCCCCGCACCGCCGCACGGCCATTGCTCACTATAACTAGAACTGGTATCAGTTCTGAAACATCGTCAGGAAAGGTGGTGGGGCGCCATGACCGAGTTCCTGGAGCATGGGCAGCTGTTCATCGGCGGGGAGTTGACCGACCCGCTGGGCAGGGACGTCATCGAGGTGGTGTCGCCGCACACCGAGGAGGTCTTCGGGCGGGTGCCGCACGCCTCGCGGGAGGACGTGGACCGGGCGGTCGGGGTCGCGCGGCGGGCCTTCGACGAGGGGCCCTGGCCGCGGATGAGCCTCGACGAGCGGATCGAGGTCGTCACCCGGATCAAGGACGCGATCGCCGTGCGGCACGAGGAGATCGCGCGGGTGATCTCCTCCGAGAACGGTTCGCCGTACTCGTGGAGCGTGCTCGCCCAGGCCCTCGGCGCGATGATGGTGTGGGACGCGGCGATCCGGGTGGCCCGCGACTTCACGTACGAGGAGACGCGCGACGGGGTGTTGGGGAAGATCCTGGTGCGGCGGGAGCCGGTCGGGGTCGTGGCGGCCGTCGTGCCCTGGAACGTGCCGCAGTTCGTGGCCGCCGCCAAACTCGCCCCCGCGCTGCTCACCGGCTGCACGGTGGTGCTCAAGCCGTCCCCCGAGTCGCCGCTGGACGCCTACATCCTCGGTGAGATCACCAGGGAGGCCGGGCTGCCGGACGGGGTCCTGTCCATCCTTCCGGCCGACCGCGAGGTGAGCGAGTACCTCGTCGCGCACCCGGGCGTCGACAAGGTCTCCTTCACCGGTTCGGTCGCGGCCGGCAAGCGGGTGATGGAGGTGGCCGCGAGGAACCTCACCCGGGTGACCCTGGAACTGGGCGGCAAGTCGGCCGCGGTCGTGCTGCCGGACGCGGACGCGGCCGCCGCCGTCGCCGGGATCGTCCCCGCGGCCTGGATGAACAACGGCCAGGCGTGCGTCGCCCAGACCCGCATCCTCGTCCCGCGCTCCCGGTACGACGAGTTCGCCGACGCCTTCGCGGCCGCGGCGAGCGCCCTGAAGGTCGGCGACCCGCTCGACCCGGCCACCCAGGTGGGCCCGCTCGTCGCCCGCCGCCAGCAGCAGCGGAACCTGGACTACATCCGGATCGGCCAGGAGGAGGGCGCGAAGATCCTCACGGGCGGGGGCCGGCCGCCGGGTCTGGAGAAGGGCTGGTACGTCGAGCCGACCCTCTTCGGCGACGTCGACAACTCCATGCGGATCGCCAGGGAGGAGATCTTCGGCCCGGTGATCTGCCTCCTCCCCTACGGTGACGAGTCCGAGGCCCTGAAGATCGCGAACGACTCGGACTACGGGCTGAGCGGCAGCGTGTGGACGGCGGACGTGGCGCACGGCATCGAGGTCGCCCGTCAGGTCCGTACCGGCACCTACTCCGTCAACACCTTCAGCCTGGACATGCTGGGACCGTTCGGCGGCTACAAGAACTCCGGTCTGGGACGGGAGTTCGGGCCCGAGGGCTACGGCGAGTTCCTCGAACACAAGATGATCCACCTCCCGGCCGGCTGGGAGGCGTGAGGGGCCATGGGTGACCGCTGGCACGTCGAGGTCGACCGTTCCGTCTGCATCGGCTCGGCCCAGTGCGTCAACCGCGCCACCGGGGCCTTCCGCCTCGACTCCGCCATGCAGTCCCACCCCGTGGAACCGGAGTCGGACGCCAACGGCAGGATCCTGGACGCGGCGGAGAACTGCCCGGTGGAAGCGATCACGATCACCCTGCTGGACAGTGGCGAACCGGTCTTCCCGCCGGAGGACTAGGGCGTGTTGAGGATCAGGGGGCGGGAAGTCGTGGCGCCTCGTCGGCACTGGTGGGCGGGGTCCGGTGCGTCCACCGGCAAGGCGGAGGAGGGCGGCAACGCGGTGGACACCTCCCGGCCGAGGGCTGGGGATGTCGACAAGCGAGGACAACGCCGCTGGGGAGGAGGGCGTGGCAGACCCCGCGTCCGCCGCGTGATCCGCCGGATGGGCCCTAGCGCGGTTCGAGCGCCGCGAACAACGCGCCGGCGCGGGTGCCGTCCGGTCGCTGCCAGGCTCCGGTGACGTATCCGGCCGCGTCGGCGGGCGGCAGCGAGCCGGGGGTCAGTACGCGTCGCAGCCGCAGCACCGGGCCGCCCTCCGCCACGGCGAACTCGGTGTTCTCGTCGGTGTCGGCGGGGGCGCCGAGGCCGGGGATCGGTCCGGCGCCGGTGTACCCACGGGCGACCTCGCGGTCGGGAGTGTCGGTGACGCTCTGCGCCTGCGCCGCGGCACGCCCCTCGATCAGGGCCGCCAACCCGGCGGTCAGCACGGGGTCGTGGCAGCCGTCGTAGGCCCAGCGGGTGCCGAGCACACCGTGTTCCATGGTGCCGATGAGCGCGTGCTCGGCGCCGTCGAGCGGGGCGGCACGGTAGGTGAGGGGCACCAGGTAGGCGGCCGAGCCCTCGGTGACGACCATGAACTCGATCCCCACCTCCCCCTCCGGGTCGTCGAGCCGGAAGCCGCCGCCCTTCACCAACTCCGGTGCGGCGGGCCCGTGGTACCAGCGACGGGTGGGGAGCCAGCCGGCGAGGAGTTCGACCTTGGTGGGCTTGAGGGTGGTGTGGTGGATGAGTGCCATGGGGGAGATTCTCCGACCGGGGGCAGGGGATCCGCCAGGGACTTTGGGAGCGGACACCTGAGCCACCCCGGTACGGCCCGGTACCCCCGTCCCGGCCACGCCGGCGCTGTCAGTGGGCTGGGATACGCTCCTGCGGTCCGTCGGGCCGACCAGGGTGGGGAACGTGCGCAAGTCCGAGGCCGAAGGCCTGATCGGTGAGGCCTACGAGGCGTGGCGGGCCGAGGAGTGGCTGACCGCCGCCGGGCTGTTCGAGCGGGTTCTCGCACGGTTCCCGGACGAGGAACGGAGCGCGGTGTGGTGGTACGACGCCGCGCTCGCCCACAAGTTCCTGCGCAACTGGGCCAAGGCCCACGCACTGGGGCGTGAGGCCGCCGCCCGTGCTCCGCGCGGCGAGGGCGACCCGGCGTTCTGGAACCTCGGCATCGCGGCCACCATCCAGGGCGACTGGGCCACCGCCCGTGACGCCTGGGCCGGCTTCGGCATCGAACTCCCGGCGGGGGAGGGGGAGATCGAGGGGCGGTTCGGGGCGGCCTGTGTGCGCCTCGACACCGGCGGCGAGCGGGAGGTCGTGTGGATCGACCGGCTGTGCCCGACGCGGGGGAGGGTGATGAACGTGCCGGTGACGGCGGGGCGGCGGTTCGGGGAGATCGTCGTGCACGACGGCGAGCCCACGGGGCGCCGGGTGGTCGACGGCCGCGAGTTCCCCGTCTTCGACGAACTGCTCCTGCTCCGGTCGTCCGGGCTGCCGACCCTGGAGGTGACGGTGAACGCCGGCGAGGCCGCCGACCTGGACGCGCTGGTCGCCCTCTTCGTGGAGCACGGCTTCGGCGCGGAACCCGCGAGCAGCCTGGAGGTGCTCTGCTCCTGCTGCAGCGAGGGCACCCGCGAACAGTCCCGCACGGTCCACGCGGGCGCCCAGCGGGTCTGCCTGGCGGCCCCGGAGACGGAGGCCCGGCTGCTGCTGGAGCGCTGGGCGGGCCAGACCGCGGCCGGGCGGAGCTGGGACGGGCTGGAGACGGTGGGGTAGCCGGTCCCTCGACAGGAGGAGCGGGTGGCCGAAAAAGTAGAAAAAATCCCCCATTGGGGTGTTCCATTCTCGTCTGTACGTTCTATGCTGAAAACAGCCTACGAGGCGAGTGAGGGAGTCCGAGCGGAGTAGCCGACTCTGGCGCGACGCAGATGCACCAGCATCCGCCGGTGCCGACGTCGACGGTCGGGCTGAGAGGTCGAAAGGCAGCAGTAGGGCCGGACGGCGACCTCCATTCACCTGATCCGGACCATGCCGGCGAAGGGAACCCGTCTCGTAGGTCTTTCGCATGCCCTCCCGCGGTCCTACGGTTTCCGCTCCGGCTCCGTCAGGTCGATCAGCCGGCAGACCGTCTCGATGTCGATCTTCACCTGGGCGATGGAGGCGCGGCCCGACAGCCAGGTGATCAGGGCCGAGTGCCAGGTGTGCTCGATGACCCGGACGGCCGAGAGCTGGGCCGGGGTGGGGTCGGTCCGTCCCATGGCGTCCAGGATGATCGCCGTCGTCTGCCGGGAGACCTGGTCCACCTCGGGGGAGACGCTGCGGTCGGCGAAGGTCAGGGCGCGGACCATCGCGTCGGCCAGGTGCGGCTCGCGCTGCAGGGCCCGGAAGGCCCGCATCAGGGTCTCGGCGACCCGCTCCGACGCCGTCTCGCCCGCCGGCGGCTTCTTGCGCAGCGTGCCGTGCATGTGCTCCAACTGGTCCTGCATGGTCGCGACCAGCAGGTGCACCTTGGAGGGGAAGTAGCGGTAGAGCGTGCCGAGGGCCACCTGGGAGGACTCGGCCACCTCGCGCATCTGCACCGCGTCGAAACCGCCCCGGCTGGCCAGCTGGGCGCTCGCGTGCAGGATCCGGCGGCGCCGGGCCTCCTGCCGCTCGGTGAGCGGCGGGGTGGCCGATCCGGTGCCGATGTCCACCTTGGCTTCCGCAGGCATGGGTCCCGTCCGTGACAGTCGGTGAGGGCAGCGCTCAGGGCGAGTGATCAGACAGCATGGCAGGGGTCGCGCCGTGGCGCGAATCACCTGATCCACTGCTCACTCGGCCCCTACCTGCCGGTAGATTCAGAGCCTCCTGAACGATCAAGTCTGAAACTTGTTCTAGATTAGCGTCCCGGCGTAACCTCGCGGGAAAGTGCAGGGAGAAGGGGGCCCGGAGTGACCGCTGAGGCCAGGCGGACGGGTGCCGACCAGGAACCCGCCGCCGGTGGGGGCCCCTCCCGCTCGAGCGCAGCCGAGAGCGGGGGAGAGCCACCGCTCCACATCGCGCTCCTCACCTATAAAGGGAACCCGTTCTGCGGCGGTCAGGGCGTCTACGTACGGCACCTCTCCCGCGAGCTGGCCCGGCTCGGCCACCGTGTCGAGGTGATCGGGTCCCAGCCGTACCCCGTCCTGGACGAGGGCTACCCCGAGCTCACCCTCACCGAGCTGCCCAGCCTGGATCTGTACCGCTCCCCGGACCCCTTCCGGACGCCGGCGCGGGACGAGTACCGGGACTGGGTCGACGCGCTCGAAGTGGCCACCATGTGGACCGGCGGCTTCCCCGAACCACTGACCTTCTCCCTCCGGGCCCGCCGTCATCTGCGGGCCCGCGCCGGGGAGTTCGACGTCGTCCACGACAACCAGACGCTGGGCTACGGCCTGCTGGGGGATGTCGGCGCGCCCCTCGTCACCACCATCCACCACCCCATCACCGTGGACCGGCAGTTGGAGCTGGACGTGGCCGAGGGATGGCAGCGGCGGTTGTCCGTACGGCGCTGGTACGCCTTCACCCGGATGCAGAAGCGGGTCGCGCGCCGGCTGCCGTCCGTGCTCACCGTCTCCGGCACCTCCCGCCAGGAGATCGTCGACCATCTCGGTGTCCGCGGGGACCGGGTCCACGTCGTCCACATCGGCGCCGACACCGACCTCTTCGCGCCGAATCCCGCCGTACCCCAGGTGCCCGGCCGGATCGTCACCACCTCCAGCGCGGACGTACCGCTGAAGGGGCTGGTCTTCCTTGTCGAAGCCCTCGCCAAGGTACGGACCGAGCACCCCGCCGCGCATCTCGTCGTCGTCGGCAAGCGGCCCGCCGAGGGGCCCGTCGCGCAGGCCATGGAGCGCTACGGCCTCGGGGACGCCGTCGAGTTCGTGAAGGGCATCTCCGACGCCGAACTCGTCGACCTGGTCCGTTCGGCCGAGGTCGCCTGCGTGCCGTCGCTCTACGAGGGCTTCTCGCTGCCCGCCGCCGAGGCGATGGCGACCGGCACCCCGCTGCTGGCCACGACCGGCGGCGCGATTCCCGAGGTCGCCGGACGGGACGGGGAGACCTGCCTGGCCGTGCCGCCCGGCGACGCCGGAGCGCTGGCCGCCGGGCTGAGCCGGCTCCTCGGCGACCCGGAGCTGCGCGCCCGCCTGGGCCGGGCCGGCCGCGAACGGGTGCTGCGGCACTTCACCTGGGCCCGCGCCGCGGAGGGCACGGTGGCCCGCTACCGCGAGGCGATCGCCACCGCGGCGCCGCGGCCCGACCGCCACCCGGGGACCCGGCCGGCCGCCCGTGGGCAGACCACGGACGCCGCCGCCCGTCCGGCGGCCCCCGCCGGCGTCGGGGTCTCCGTCGCGCCGGAGGACGGCTCCCCCGACTTTGTCTCTTCAGAGGTTGTCAATTCCGAAGGCAGGGCCACGTGCTGACCGTCGACTTCTCCCGGTTCCCGCTCGCCCCGGGCGACCGCGTCCTGGACCTCGGCTGCGGGGCCGGACGCCACGCCTTCGAGTGTTACCGGCGCGGCGCCCAGGTCGTGGCGCTCGACCAGAACGGCGAGGAGATCCGCGAGGTCGCCAAGTGGTTCGCGGCGATGGCGGAGGCCGGTGAGGCCCCGGCCGGCGCGACCGCCACCGCCATGGAGGGCGACGCGCTGGCGCTTCCCTTCCCCGACGAGTCCTTCGACGTCGTCATCATCTCCGAGGTCATGGAGCACATCCCGGACGACAAGGGCGTGCTCGCCGAGATGGTGCGCGTGCTCAGGCCCGGCGGGCGGATAGCCGTCACCGTGCCGCGCTACGGCCCCGAGAAGGTCTGCTGGACGCTCTCCGACGCCTATCACGAGGTCGAGGGCGGGCACATCCGCATCTACAAGGCCGACGAGCTGATCGGGAAGATCAAGGAAGCCGGTCTGCGGCCGTACGGCAGCCACCACGCGCACGCGCTGCACTCCCCGTACTGGTGGCTGAAGTGCGCGTTCGGCGTCGACAACGACAAGGCGCTGCCGGTACGGGCGTACCACAAGCTGCTCGTCTGGGACATCATGAAGAAGCCGCTGGCCACCCGCGTCGCCGAGCAGGCGCTGAACCCGGTCATGGGCAAGAGCTTCGTCGTCTACGCCACCAAGCCGCACCTGCCCCGCACCGGGGCCCGGTCCGCGACCGGCACCCCGTCGGACGCCGAGGTGGCCGCCAAGTGACCACCCCCCGGACAGAACACCTCGTCCTGCCCGGGGTCCTCACCGCCGAGCAGGCTGCCGCGACCGTCCGTGGCATCCTCGCCGTGCAGCGGGAGGACGGTGCCATCCCGTGGTTCCGCGGGCACCACCTCGACCCCTGGGACCACACCGAGGCCGCGATGGCGCTGGACGCGGCCGGTGAGCACACGGCCGCCGAGCGGGCGTACACCTGGCTCGCCGAGCACCAGAACGAGGACGGCTCCTGGTACGCGGCCTACGCCGACGGCGCGCACGACGACGTCACCGACCGTGCCCGCGAGTCCAACTTCGTCGCCTACATCGCCGTGGGCGTCTGGCACCACTACCTGTCCACCGGCGACGACACCTTCCTCGACCGGATGTGGCCCGCCGTGTACGCGGCCGTCGAATGGGTGCTGCGTCTGCAGCAGCCGGGCGGTGAGATCGGCTGGCGCCGCGAGGAGGACGGGACGGCCGCCGACGACGCGCTGCTGACCGGGAGTTCGTCGGTCCACCACGCGCTGCGCTGCGCGCTCGCCATCGCCGAGCAGCGGGAAGAGCCGCAGCCGGACTGGGAGTTGGCGGTGGGTGCGCTGCGCCACGCGATACGGCGCCACCCCGAGCGGTTCCTGGACAAGGACCGGTACTCGATGGACTGGTACTACCCGGTCCTGGGCGGGGCGTTGACGGGTGCCGAGGCGGGCGCGCGGATCGAGAAGGACTGGGAGCGCTTCGTCGTGCCCGGGTTCGGGGTGCGGTGCGTCGTACCCAATCCGTGGGTGACGGGCGGGGAGTCGGCCGAACTCGCCCTCGCGCTGTGGGCGGTGGGCGAGTCCGACCGGGCGTTGGAGATCCTGCAGTCGATCCAGCATCTGCGGGACGCGGAGTCGGGGCTGTACTGGACCGGGTACGTCTTCGAGGACGGCGCGATCTGGCCCCGGGAGCTGACCACCTGGACGGCGGGGTCGCTGCTGCTGGCCGTGGCCGCGCTCGGCGGGCACGACGCCACGTGCGCGGTGTTCGGGGGAGGGCGGCTGCCCGCGGGGCTCGAAGTGGACTGCTGTGCCTAGGGGCGGCCGGGGGCTGCGGTACGGCGGTTCTCAGTGCCGCTGCATCCGGCCGGCGATGGCGTGGCCGATGAACAGGTAGACGACCGCCGCCAGGCCGTATCCTGCGACCACCCTCGCCCACGCCTCGTCGAAGGTGAACAGGTCGCGTGACCAGCCGGCCAGCCAGGCCGCCGCGTCATGGATGAACTGGACCAGGCTGTTCGCCCGGTTCGCGTCCAGCAGGTACATGACTATCCAGAGGCCCAGTATGAGGGCCATGATGTCGGCGACGACCGCGACGACCGTGCCTGCCTGGTTGTGACGATATCGAGGAGACATGCCCTTCGGGTTGCCGCCGATCGGTCCTTGAAACCTGTACCGGGTTCCCCGAGTGGCGAGGTGCCGCCATCTGGGTGAGGCTGCGGGAGGAAGCTACCGCTCGGGGAGGACATCGAGACACACGGGAGGACCCCGTGCCCGTACCGATACGGCGCCTGGTCGTCGCGCTGACCCTCTGCTGCGCACTCGTCGCCGGCGTGACCGCATGCAGCAGCACACAGAGCAAGTCCACGGACACCGGCAGGGCCGTGGTGCCCGTGGCCGACACGCCCAGTCCGAGTACGTCGGCGGAGAAACAGAAGTTCGCCAAGACGCGGTTCGTCGCCAACGCGTCCCTCGCGGCCGGAGCCACCTACCAGTGGATCATCAAGCCCTGGAAGGCCGGAAAGTTCAAGAAGGGCGCCCACGGCCGCACCCTCGCCCTGATCAAGGCCGGTCTCGCGGGCACCTTCGCCTACAACCGGCTGCAGGCCGCCAAGCGGAACGCCCAGGGCGACCCGTTGCTCGCCAAGGCCGTCGCCCCGCTCTCGTCCGGCATCGACGCGCTGAAGGGCCTGCCGTCCAAGCTCCGCAAGGGCGACGGGAACGCGGCCAGCTCGTTCAACGACGTCATCAACAACGTGAAGGAAGCCGGCAAGAGCGCCGGCGCCCCGGTCACCAACAAGGTGCCCTCGGCGTCTCAGCTCACCCACTGAGCGACGTGGTTCGGGTCCGGCGCCGGAGTGTCCGAGTGCCTCCCCCGAGTGTCCGGCTCGTTCGCCCCGTGTCCGCACGGAGTTGACGCTTTCGGCGGTGACTGTTCGAGGCGGTAGTCCAGCCCCGTCACCGCCGACGAGCCCCGCTCGGCATCGGCCGAAGACCCCGGCGCCGTCTCCCGCGCCGCGCCCTGTCCGCCCATCCGCCGGCCCTCGCCGGCCCGGTGTCGGGCCCTGCCGGGGCATCGCCACCCAGGCCCCCAAGGGCATGGACCGGCGGCACGGCAGGAGTTCCAGGACGAGGAGTACTCCGGCGGCGTCGAGTTCCAGGCCCGCTGCCCGGCCGAGGTGCGCAGCCGGAACCGCCGGGCGCGGGAACCGGCCCTGGACCCGTTCGCCGTCTTCCGCTGAACTACCTAGGCCCGCCTAGGAGTTGAGCTCGGCGAGAACCCGCAGGGTGTGCGGGTCGGACGCCAGCGCCAGCAGATCGGTCACCGGGCCCCTGCGCCACGACTCCAGCCGTTCGGCGATGCGTTCGCGTGGGCCGACCAGCGAGATCTCGTCGGCGAACGCGTCCGGTACGGCCAGTACGGCCTCCTCGCGCCGTCCGGACAGGAACAGCTCCTGGATCCGCCGCGCCTCCTCCTCGTACCCCATGCGCGCCATGAGATCGGCGTGGAAGTTGCGGGCCGCGTGCCCCATCCCGCCGATGTAGAAGCCGAGCATGGCCTTCACGGGCAGCAGCCCGGCGGCCACGTCGTCGCAGACCTTCACCTGGGCCATGGGGGCGACCAGGAAGCCCTCCGGCAGGTCGGCCACCGCGGGCCCGTACACCTCGGGTCGGCTGGGCGCCCAGTACAGCGGCAGCCACCCGTCGGCGATCCGGACGGTCTGGGCGACGTTCTTCGGCCCCTCGGCGCCGAGCAGGACCGGAAGGCCGGCCCGGAGGGGATGGGTGATGGGCTTGAGCGGCTTGCCGAGCCCGGTGGCGTCCGGCCCCCGGTACGGATGCGGGTGGAACCGCCCGGCCGACTCCACAGGCCCCGCTCTGCGCAGCACCTGCCGTACGACGTCCACGTACTCCCTGGTCGCGGTCAGCGGCGACGCCGGGAACGGACGGCCGTACCAGCCCTCCACGACCTGCGGCCCGGACAGGCCGAGCCCCAGCATCACGCGGCCCCCCGACAGGTGGTCCAGGGTCAGCGCGTGCATCGCGGTGGTGGTCGGCGAGCGGGCCGCCATCTGGGCGACGGCGGTGCCCAGCCCGATCGTCGAGGTCTGCGCGGCGATCCAGGTGAGCGGGGTGAACGCGTCCGAGCCCCAGGACTCCGCCGTCCACACCGAGTGGTACCCGAGCCGCTCCGCCTCCAGCGCCAGCGGCACCTGGTCCGAGGAGGGCCCCCGTCCCCAGTATCCGAGCGCCAACCCGAGCCGCATATCAGCCTCCTGACGGAACGTCAGCACTTACGGACGGACGACTGTACGACAACGGCCCCTCACCCGAAAGGGCAAGGGGCCGCGGGAGGTCGCCGACGCGTCAGCCGCGCTGGATCCCGGAGGTGTCCTGGAGCACGCCACGGCGGCCGTCCTGCGTCTGCGCCACCAGAGCGCCGCCGCGCTGCTCGACCGCCAAGTACCAGGTGCCGGGCGCCAGTTCGGCGATCGGCGCGGTCGAACCGTCCTCCGCGAACAGCGGCCGCGCCACCGGGACGGCGAACCAGAACGGCGAGAAGTCGGGCGCGGGGGAGGCCGGCTGCTGTGCGGCGGCCGGGGGCTGCTGCCCGAACGGCTGGCCGGTCTGCGGCTGGGCGCCGTACGGCTGCCCGCCCTGCTGTGCGCCGGTGCCGGGGTAGCCGTAGCCACCGGAGGGCTGGGCGCCGTAGGGCTGCGGGGCCTGCGGCTTGGGGGCCGGGACCAGGGCTGCCTGGAGGGCGGGGACCAGCGGGGTGGCGATCGCGGCCGCGGCCAGCAGCAGGGTGGCGATCAGTCCGAGGATCAGACCGGAACCGGCGCCGATGTTCAGGCTGTTGAAGTCGTCGAACGCGCCCAGCGGGTCGATGGTCGACCAGAACGCGGTCCACACCGCGAACACGGACAGGCCGACCCCGATCTGGCCCAGGTCGAGCCCGACGAACTTGAACGGCTGCGGAAGTGCCCGGGCGAGGACGATCAGGACCGCGCCGGCGATACCGCCGACGTACATGCTCATCACCAGGCCGAGGTTGTCCCAGGCGTTCGGGGCACCGTTGCCGGACGTGTCGAACGTGTCGAGGAACGACGCGACGAACAGCAACACCGCTGCTCCGATCACCACGCCGTCGCCTCTAGTGAGGGAGCGGATATTCACTTCAGGTCCTTCGTAGGTCGTCTCGTCGGCGGAGGAGGCGTCGCGAGGTTGCCCCTCATCGTAGGAATCGCAGGAAGGACACTATCGTTCGTACGATCGGCGTGTCCGCCCGGACCAGTCGACCCATGCCTACCCGCGCAGGAAACTCACGATTCCCTCAGAGATTCCCTGCGCCGCCTTCTGCCGCCAGGCTCCGCTCGTCAGCAGTGCCGCGTCCTTGCTGTCGCGCATGTTGCCGCACTCGATGAACACCTTGGGCACCGTCGACAGATTGAGACCACCGAGATCCTTGCGGACGTCGAGACCGGTGCCGTCGCCGACGTAGTTGGACGGAGCACTGCCCGTCACCTTCGCGAAGTCGCTCTCGACGTGCTCGCCGAGGGTCCGCGAGGGACCGATGATCGGGCGGGTGTCGGCGGCGCCGGAGTGCACCTCCGCGGGCAGGATGACGTGGAAGCCGCGGTCGCCCTCGGGTGCGCCGTCGGCGTGGATGGAGATGGCCGCGTCGGCGTGCGCGTCGTTGCCGATCTGCGCGCGCTCGGTCACGCACGGCCCCCAGGCGGGCTTGTCCCCGTCGTGGGTCATCTTCACCGTGGCGCCCTCCCGCTCCAGCAGGGCCCGCAGCCGGTCCGCGACGTCGAGCGTGAACTGCGCCTCGCTGTAACCGGCATTGGTGGAGGTCCCCGTCGTGTCGCATTCCTTCCAGTTCGTCCCGATGTCCACCTGCTGGTTGATCTCGGACGTGTGCTGGAAGTTGCCCGGGTTGTGCCCCGGGTCGATGAGTACGACCTTGCCCCGCAGCGGGGGCGTCGGGCTCGGGCTCGGTACCTTGGCGTCGTCGCCGGGCGACACGGGCGCCGACCTGGGCGCCGCCGCGTCCGTCCGTCCGCCGCCGTTGCCGCCGGGTTTCCCGACGCCCTCGTACACCACCCATCCGAGCAGCGCACCGGGCACGAGCGCGGCGAGGGCGAAGGTCATGGGCGCCCGCCGGGAGCGCCGCTGCTGCGGGGGATCGAAGTCCGGGCCTGTGTAGGACACATCAGCCACCCTAGCGGCCGTCCACGGTGCCCACCCTGTCCAAGAGGGCCGAAAGGATGACGGCGTGACACCGGTCACCGGGCCGGGGGAACATGCGTCGTCCAATACGGCGACGGGCGGCGGCGACCGTGGGCCCATGCGGGTTCTCGTCTCCGGCGCCGTCTCCGTCTCCGGCGCCGCCGGTCCGGTTCCGGCCTGCCGGCTCACCAGGCACGGCCTCTCCGTCACCGCCGTCGAGCGCGCGCCGGACCCGCGCAGGACCGGCGGTCACGCGGTCCCGGTTCGGCGTGTCCGGACTGGCCCAGGGTGCCCGCCCGGTCTCCGCCCTGCCCGCGGGCGCCGGCCGCGTCCTTCTCCGCCTCACCGCCAGGAGCGCACGTTTCCACGACTTTGTGACCGTGGACGGCTACCCGCCGCCTGAGGAGGGGCCACGGTCCCGGCCGCGCCCTCAGATCCCCGCGCCCGTTCGCCGCAGGACGCGCAGCGAGTCGTGCGCCGCGACCTCCGTGAAGGCGCCCGACCCCAGGGCGCGGAGGTGGACGCGGTAGGGGGCCTGGCCGGTGAACTCGTCCTTCGGGTCCGGGAAGACGTCGTGGATCAGCAGGAGCCCGCCGGGCGCCACATGGGGGGCCCAGCCCTCGTAGTCGGCGGTGGCGTGCTCGTCGGTGTGCCCGCCGTCGATGAAGACGAACCCGAGGGGCGAGTTCCAGAGCGCGGCGATCTGCGGGGAACGGCCCACCAGGGCGACGACGTGGTCCTCGAGTCCGGCGCGGTGCAGGGTCCGCCGGAAGGCGGGCAGCGTGTCCATCAGCCCCAGCTCCGGGTCGACCGTCTCCGGGTCGTGGTAGTCCCAGCCCGGCTGCTGTTCCTCGCTGCCCCGGTGGTGGTCGACGGTGACGGCGGTGACCCCGGCGGCGCGTGCCGCGTCGGCGAGGAGCAGGGTGGAGCGGCCGCAGTACGTCCCGACCTCCAGGAGGGGGAGACCCAGCGCTCCGGCTTCGGCGGCGGCCGCGTACAGCGCCAGCCCTTCGTGCAGCGGCATGAACCCCTTGGCCTTCTCGAACGCGGCCAGGGTCTCGGGCTGGGGTGCGGCCGTCATGGAGGCCCTTTCGCTCGTACGACGTTCTCCTCGCCCCATGCTGTCGTACCCCCGCCGGTTGCCCGACGGGGGGTCCGCATGCCGCGTCCGCGGGGGAGGCGCCCCTTCGGGTGAGCGGGGCGGAATCCGGTCCGCGGCTCCGCCGCGTGGGTGCGCCCGGCCCCCACGGACCCGCGGCCGGCAACGCGCTCGTTATGCCGTGACCGACTCCGTCGGCAACGAAAGATCGAGGTCCACGGCCCGGTCGTCCCCCGCGTGCGACGCCGAGGAGGCCAGCGGGCCGTATCCCGACGCCTTCGCGGCCAGCACGTACGCCCCCTCGGTCGGCACCGCCAGCGCGTAGGTACCGTCGTCACCGGACAGCGTGGCGCCCGCCTGCCGCCCCCGCCGGTCGATCAGCGTGACCTTGGCGCGGGCCACCGGAGTGCCCGTGGCGTCCAGCACCCGTCCGCGGAAGCCCCGCAGCACCTCTTCGGCCACGGCCGGCGCGACGTCCTCGTCGCTGCTCGCGCGCAGCTGCGTGTGCTGGGCGGCCGCCGCCGGCGCGCTCCGCCTCGGCAGCATCAGGGCGAGGACCAGGCCCACGGCCACCGCACCCGTCGCGATCAGGAAGGAGACCCGGAAGCCGTGCATGGTGGGGACGGCGACGCCGCCCACGTTGTTCGCCGTGTTGGCCAGCACCATGCCGATGACGGCGCTGGACACCGACGTACCGATGGAGCGCATCAGGGTGTTGAGACCGTTGGCGGCGCCCGTCTCCGACGTGGGGACCGCGCCGACGATCAGGGCCGGGAGGGAGGAGTAGGCGAGGCCGATGCCCGCGCCCAGCACCACCGAGATGACCAGGCTCTGCCAGGCCGCGCTCATCAGGCCGATGCCCGCGCCGTAGCCGATGCCGATGATCAGCATGCCCAGGATCAGGGTGGTCCTGGGGCCGTACTTGGCGGACAGCCGGGCGTAGACGGGGGCGGTGAGCATCATCGTCAGGCCCAGCGGGGCGACCAGCAGGCCCGCCGTGACCATGGACTGGCCCAGGCCGTAGCCGGTGGCCTTCGGCAGCTGGAGCAGCTGCGGCAGGACCAGCGAGACGACGTAGAAGCTGACCCCGACCATGATCGAGGCGAGGTTGGTGAAGAGCACGGCCGGGCGGGCCGTGGTGCGCAGGTCGACCAGCGGGGCCTTGACGCGCAGCTCCATCACGCCCCACAGGAGAAGGACGGCGGCGGAGGCGGCGAAGAGCCCGAGCGTGGTGCCGGAGGTCCAGCCCCAGTCGCTGCCCTTGGTGATCGGCAGGAGGAAGAGGACCAGGCCCACCGAGAGGCCGATCGCGCCGAGGACGTCGAAGGTGCCCGCGGCGCGCGCCGCGGACTCCGGTACGACGAGGAGGGTGAGGAGGATGGCCACGGCACCCAGGCCGGCGGCGCCGTAGAACAGGGCGTGCCAGTCGGCGTGCTGCGCGACCAGGGCCGCGGCGGGCAGCGCGAGGCCGCCGCCGACGCCGATCGAGGAGCTCATCAGGGCCATCGCCGAGGGGAGCTTCTCGCGCGGCAGCATGTCGCGCATCAGGCCGATGCCCAGCGGGATCGCGCCCATCGCGAAGCCCTGGAGGGTGCGGCCCACGATCATCGTGAGCAGTTCGCTGGTGAGGGCGCTGATCAGCGCGCCCACCACCATCACGGAGAGGCTGAATATCAGCATCCGCCGCTTGCCGTACAGGTCGCCGAGGCGGCCCATGATCGGCGTGGCCACGGCGCCGGACAGGAGTGTCGAGGTCAGAACCCAGGTGGCGTTGCTGGGCTCGGTGCCCAGCAGTTGCGGCAGGTCCTTGATGACCGGGACGAGCAGGGTCTGCATCACCGCGACCACGATGCCCGCGAAGGCGAGGACCGGGACCACGGCCCCGCTCGCGCCCCGGGCGGGCTGGTCGGTCGTCGTGTGCGTCATTGAGTGAGGCCTCCGGGCCAGAGAGTGACGGGAAGGGGGAGACGGAATCCGCGGCGGATAAGTGCTGGGTAAACCTCGTATGCGCAGGCAACTATTCCGTTGCTTCGAGCTGCTAACGAATTCTTGACCCTCCCATGGGTTTCTGATCCGGCGTCAGGCCCTGGTGAATTTTTGTAACGTGTTCTAGTCTCACCGGCCATGAGTGTCGCCGTGAGTGCAGTGAAGGCGTACATCGCCGGGGTCGGTATGACCAGGTTCGAGAAGCCCGAGTCCCGTGACTGGCAGTACTGGGACATGGTCCGGGAGGCGGGGGGCTCGGCGCTCGCCGACGCCGGGATCTCGTACGACGATGTGGAACAGGTTCCTGTCGGCTACTGTTTCCAGCCCTCGACCGCCGGCCAGCGGGCCGCCTATGAGCTGGGTCTCACCGGCGTCCCCGTCTACAACGTCAACAACAACTGCGCCACCGGCGCGACCGCCCTGATGCTGGCCCGGCAGCTCGTCGCGGGCGGGGCGGCCGACTGCGTCCTCGCCCTCGGCTTCGAGAAGATGAAGAGGGGCGCGCTGGGGAGCGGCGCGGACGGCGCCGACTTCTCGACCTCGCCCGTCGCCCGGCACTACGGCGTCATGGCCGCCCGGCACGGCTTCGAGGCGACCCCGCCCACCGCGCAGATCTTCGGCGACGCGGCCCGCGAGCACATGGAGCGGTACGGCACCACCGAGGCGCAGCTCGCCGCCGTGGCCGCCAAGAACCACCGGCACTCCGCGCACAACCCGTACGCCCAGTTCCAGGACGTGTACGACGTCGCCGGCATCCTCGCCGCCCGTACCGTCCACCGCCCGCTCACCAGACTCCAGTGCTCGCCCACCTCGGACGGCGCGGCGGCGGCCGTGGTCGTCTCGCGGCGGTTCGCCGAACGGCGCGGGCTCACCGGCCTCGTCGAGATCGTCGCGCAGGCGATGACGACGGACACCGAGGAGTCCTTCGCCTCGGGCTCGTGCATCGACGTCGTCGGGCAGCCGATGTCACGGGCCGCGGCCCGCCAGGTGTACGACCGTTCGGGACTCGGCATCGAGGACGTCGACGTCGTGGAACTGCACGACTGCTTCTCCGTCAACGAACTGCTGACGTACGAGGCGCTCGGCATGTGCCCGGTGGGCGAGTCGGGCAAGCTCGTCGAGTCCGGGGCGACGACGTACGGCGGCCGCTGGGTGGTGAACCCCTCCGGAGGGCTCATCTCCAAGGGGCACCCGCTGGGCGCGACCGGTCTCGCGCAGGCCGCCGAACTGGTGTGGCAGCTGCGGGGCACGGCGGGGGAGCGGCAGGTGCCGGGCGCGCGGGTGGGGCTCGCCCACAACATCGGGCTGGGCGGGGCGGCCGTGGTGACCCTGCTCCGCAGGGCGGACCGGGCCACCACGCCCCGCGGGGCGGACCGGGCCGTACGGACCGGACCCGGCTGAGCCGAAAAACCGATGCAAGGACCGTAACCGGCTTGAGAGCATGACAGCCATGCTCGAAGCCGCGGACACCTCACACATATCCCGCCGTACCACCGTCCCCACCTGGCTGGTGGTGGCGCTGGCGTGTGCCGGGCAGTTCCTGGTGGTGCTCGACGTGTCCGTGGTGAACGTGGCGCTGCCGTCGATGCGCGCGGACCTCGGGCTGAGCGCGTCCGGCCTGCAGTGGGTGGTGAACGCGTACGCCATCGCCTTCGCCGGGTTCATGCTGCTCGGCGGGCGGGCCGGCGACCTCTACGGCCGCAAGCGGATGTTCCTGGTCGGGCTCGGCCTGTTCACGCTGGCCTCGCTCGGCGGCGGCCTCGCCCAGGACGGCTGGCAGCTGCTGCTCGCGCGGGCCGTCCAGGGGCTGGGCGCGGCGGTCCTCGCGCCCTCGACGCTGACCCTGCTCACCGCCGCCGTACCGGAGGGCCCGGCCCGGGCGCGGGCGATCGCCACCTGGACGGCGGTCGGTGCCGGCGGCGGCGCGGCCGGCGGACTGGTCGGCGGCGTGCTGGTGGACGTGCTGTCCTGGCGCTGGGTGCTGCTGATCAACGTGCCGGTGGGCGCGCTGGTCCTCGCCGGGTCCGTGCTGTGGCTGACGGAGAGCCGGGCCGGTGCCGGCCGGCGGCTCGACCTGCCCGGCGCCCTGCTGGTGACGGCGGGCCTGGCGACCCTGGCGTACGGCGTCTCGCAGACCGAGGCCGAGGGATGGACGGCGGCCGCCACCCTGGTCCCGCTGGCCGCCGGGCTCGCGGTGCTCGGGCTGTTCCTGGCCGTCGAGGCGCGTACGGCCCTCCCGCTGATGCCGCTGGGTCTGCTGAGGCGGCGGACGGTGGCGTCGGCCAACGCGGCCATGCTGGTGTCCGGGTCGGCGATGTTCTGCATGTGGTACTTCATGACGCTCTACGCCCAGAACGTCCTCGGCTACTCCCCGCTGGAGGCCGGCTTCGCCCTGATACCCAGCTCGGTGGCGGTGCTCGTCGGCTCCAAGACGGCGCCCCGGCTGATGCGCCGGGCGGGCGCCCGGACGGTGGCGGTGACGGGCACCCTGACCGCGGCGACCGGGTTCGGCTGGCAGTCGGCCATGGGACCGCACGGCGCCTACCTGACGGCGATCATGCTCCCGGGGATCCTGATGATGCTCGGCGCGGGCCTGGCCGCGACCCCGCTGGCCGCGCTGGCCACCTCCGGGGCGGCACCGGCGGAGGCCGGGCTGCTCTCGGGGCTCATCAACACCTCGCGCACGATGGGCGGTTCACTGGGGCTCGCGGTGATGTCGACGGTCGCGGCGGCCCGGACCGGCCCGGGCGGCGGGGCCGCGGCCCTGACCGAGGGGTACGCGCTGGCCTTCCGCGCCAGTACCGGGGTGCTGCTGGCCGGGGCGGTGCTGATGCTGCTGTGGCTGCCGGGAAGAATTTCGCCGGCGCCCGCTCGATGAGGCAACGGTCCGGGCGGCTCGTGGACTCCTCTTTACATCTAGGAGGTGCCCATGGGGGAACGGGAGAACGCTCGGAGCGAGGAGTTCCAGAGCTTCATGACCGGCCGCTGGCCGCGGCTGATGCGTACGGCATTTCTCCTCACGGGGGAGCAGCACGCCGCCGAGGACCTGGTCCAGTCGACGCTCGAACAGGTCTTCGTGGCCTGGCGGAAGGTCGGCTCGGCCGATGACCCGGAGGCGTACGTACGGCGCGTGATGATCAACGCGCACGCCCGCCGGCACAGAAGGAGACTCAAGGAGTTCCTCGCGCCGAAGGACGACTCGGGCCTGGTGCGCGAGATCGCCGACACGGGGGACCGGATCGCCCAGGCCGACGACCGCAGCGCCCTGCTCAAGGCGCTCGTCCAACTGCCGCCCCGGCAGCGGGAGGCGGTGGTGCTGCGCTACTGGGAGGACCTGACGGAGACCCAGGCGGCTGAGGCGATGGGCTGCTCGGTGGGCACGGTCAAGAGCAACGCGGCCAAGGGGATCGCGAAACTCCGCGCCATACCGGGACTGGCCGACATGGCGACACAGGGAGGGCGTGCCTGATGAGCGGGAACAGGGAGAACCACGGCATGACACGGACGGAGTCGGACATCGCCCTCCTCCTCGCGGACGCCACGGACGAGGTCGAGATCGGCATAGCCCCTGTCCAGGCGGTGATGCGCGGCGGCAGGCGACGCCGGGCCCGGCGGTGGGCGGTGGCCGGGGCCACGGCGGTGGTTCTCGCCGTCGCCTCGACGGCGGGGACACTGGCGGTGACGGGGCTGCCGGGCGGGGGGCACCGGGACCGGGGCGGTGAGGTGGCGGTCCGGCCGTCGTCACCGGAGGCGCGCCATGTGTACACGCCGGAGTCGACGGACCTGGCGTCGGGGAGCTACCAGGGCAAGAAGTGGGGTGTCGGGGTCATGGTGTGGGGCGCGCCGCTCACCCGTGCCGAGGCCGAGAAGCAGTGGAAGGCGATGGGCAGCTGGGGGCTCCAACCCGCGGACGCGGACAGGCCCGCCGACCTGATCGGCAGGACGTCCTTCTTCGCCGCCCGCAGTTACGACGGATTCCGCCGTCAGGTGGTCATGTTCAACACGGTGCAGGAGGTGGAGCGGCTCTCGGGGACCGACGTGGACGCTGCCGCCGCCAGACTCGGTGACGATCCGGCGAGCGCCGGCCGGCTGGTGGTCGGCAAGGTCGCCACGACCGCCGCGTCGGTCACCTGCCGCTGGAAGGACGGCACCTCGACCCGGGTCACGCGCGTTCCCGCCGAGTCCCCGTACTACGACGGGCAGTCGGGGCTCCGGCCGGTCCGCGACTACCCGGGGGCCGACTGGTTCGTCTGCGTGGCCCCGCAGGGCACCACCTACGAGTCGGCGGAGGTGACGAAGTAGCGCGGAACGCGTCGGGAGGTCACAGCCACCCCTGCTGCCTGGCCTCGCGTACCGCCTCGGTGCGGTTGCGGGTGCCGGTCTTGCCGATCGCGGCGGACAGGTAGTTGCGGACCGTCGACTCCGACAGATGCAGCTTCGCCGCGACGTCGGCGACGGTCGCGCCGTCCACCGACGCCTTCAGCACATCGCACTCGCGGGCGGTGAGCGGATTCGGCCCCGCGCTGAGCGCGGCCGCCGCGAGCGCGGGGTCGACCACGGTCTCCCCGGTGAGCACCTGCCGGATCGCCCGGGCCAGGTCCTCGACCGGGCCGTCCTTGACGAGGAAGCCGGCCGCCCCGGCCTCCATCGCCCGGCGCAGATAGCCGGGCCGGCCGAAAGTGGTCAGGATCAGCACCCGGCAGTCAGGCGCCTGGTCGCGCAGCTCCGCCGCCGCGTCCAGGCCGCTGATGCCCGGCAGTTCGATGTCGAGGAGGGCCACGTCGGGCCGGTGGGCCAGCACGGAGTCCACGATCGCGTCACCCGCCGCGACCTGGGCGACGACCTCGATGTCCGGCTCCATCCCGAGGAGCAGGGCGAGGGCTCCGCGCATCATGCCCTGGTCCTCGGCGAGCAGCACGCGGATCGACTTGGCGGGCCGGTGGTCCCGGGGCATCTCGTTCGCAGGCTCGTACACGGCCCAAGCCTAGCTTCGGGCCCGCGAAACAAAGAGTGGTCATTGTTTCCCGCTCCAGGGCCTGACGGCGATTGACCGTGTTCAAACAATCACCTCTGCAATTCTCCGAATTCCCGGCCGATGGCCGGTATTTCGACCGTCGAATGGGTTCGGTACTTCGATCGCCACAGCACCGACTCCGCCAGCACCGGCACGGGCGCGACGCCTGCGTGATGACCTCCGGCATCCCGACCGACGCCGCCGACGACGCCGTCCAGTCCGACATCGTCTCCGTCGGCTACGGCGGCGCGACCGGGTCCTCCGGCACGCTCAGCCCCGGCTCGGAGATCTCCCTGAAGGCCACGACGTCCTGCTGCACCACCGACTGTCTCCGCCACCAGGCCGACGCGGCCGTCCTCCCCGCCGTCACCGCCTCCAGCTCCGCCCTGGACAGGAACGACGCCACCTGGATCGTCCGGCGCGGGCCGGCGAGCGGCTCCTGCGTCTCCTTCGAGTCACGGAACCACCCCGGTGACTTCCTGCGCCACCACAACTTCAAGCTCCTGCGGCAGCCCATGGACGGCACCGCCACGTTCACAGCCGACGCCACCTTCTGCCCGGGGAGAGGCAAGAGCGGCACGGGCACCCCGTTCGCCTCGTACAACTACCCGACGCGCTGTCTGCGCCACTACGACTGCAACCTCTACACAGCGAGCGACGGCCACTCCAACGCCTCGGACAGCGCCCCGTCCTGGACCGACGACGTGAGCTGGGTCGTCAGCTCGCCGTGGGCGCCGTAGTCGCCACCGTCATCGAGGTCAGCAACTCCAGTGACTCGGTGGGGAGTTCCGCGGTGACCGTGAAGCCGCCGCGGGGCGAGGGGCCGGCTTCGAGGGAGCCGCCCGCCGCCGCGAGGCGTTCGGTCAGCCCCTTCAGGCCGGTGCCGCCGACGCCCGCGAGGCGCGGCTCGTCGGCACTCGCGCCGGTGCCGTCGTCGGTGACCGTCAGCCGGACCCGCTCGGCGCCGCTGTCGACGGTGATCTCACAGTGGGCGGCGTCGCTGTGCCGGACCACGTTGGTGACCGCCTCGCGCACCACCCAGCCCAGCAGGGTCTCGGTCTGCGGGGCGAGCGGCGTCCCGGTCTGCCGGACGACCGGTTCGACGTTCGCCGCCGTCAGGACCGAGCGGGCCCGGTCGAGTTCCGTGGCCAGACTGCCCTCGCGGTAGCCGGTGACCGCCTCGCGGATCTCGGTGAGCGCCTGCCGGCCGACCGACTCGATGTCGGAGATCTGGGAGAGGGCCGCGTCCATGTCACGGGGGGCGAGGCGCCGGGCCGCCTCCGACTTGACGACGATCACCGAGAGGGTGTGGCCCAGCAGGTCGTGCAGATCCCGGGAGAAGCGCAGCCGCTCCTTCTCCACCGCGCGCCGGGCCAGTTCCTCGCGGGCGGCGCGCAGCTCCCGTACCGCCTCGGACAGGGAGAGGATCGCGGCGGTCACCATGGTGGACAGGAAGGTGCCGTAGGCGACGTTGATCCCGTCCCAGCCCGCCCGGTACGCGGAGACCACCGCCGCCAGGGCGGTCAGCGAGAGGCCGATCTGGCCCAGCCGGGGCCCGCGCAGGCAGGCCCCGGTGGCCAGGCCGAGCAGCGGGAAGAAGTACAGCCAGCTGCCGCCGTAGCCGAGGGCCAGGCCGCAGGTGAGCAGGCCCATCAGGCCGAGCGCCACCCGCGTCGAGACGGCCTCGCGCGCCTCCTTCACGAAGGAGCGGAACACGACGTAGATGTAGAGCGAGTTGAAGGTCAGCAGGCCCAGGCCGCCGATCCAGGGGTTGGGGGTCTTGCCCTGGAGGAGGTTGGAGAAGGAGCCCAGCCCCAGCAGCAGCCACGGCAGCAGGGTGAAGCCGGTCGGCGGCGGACCCGGGTTCTCGGGCCACTCGCCCCTGCGGCGCGACTCCTTCCGCGCGGCCTTGAACTCCGCCATGTCGGCCTTCCACCGCGCGCGCCCCGCCCGCCACCGGCGCAGCTGACCGGTGATCCCCAGCATCCAGGACATCTCTCCCGCTCCCCCGTTCACACGGTCCGCCCGGTGCGGCGGTACGCCATGACAGCGTACGAACCGAACGCGAACAGCCAAGCCGTCAGGACGGCGATCGCGCCGAGTGCCGGGGCGTGCCCGTCGGCGACGGAGGTGCCGAGTTCGGCGAAGCGGTTGGTCGGGGTGTACTCCGAGACGGCGCGCAGCCAGCGGGGGAACAGGCTGATCGGGAACCACAGACCGCCGACCACGGCGAGCCCCAGGTTGCAGGCCATGTTCGTCACGCCGGTGGCCTGGGCGGTCAGCCCGTAGCCGTTGCCGAGCCCGAGCAGGGTGAAGGGGATCGAGCCCAGCCAGAGCAGCAGCGCGATCCCCGCCCACTGCCAGAGGGCCAGCCGCACCCCGTTGACCAGGCCGCCCGCCGCGAGCACCGCGAGGATCGCGGGCAGTACGGTCACCGAGCCGGTCAGCGCCCGGCCGAGGACGACCTGGCGCGGGGTCATCGGGGTCACCCGGAGCTGCCGCAGCCAGCCGATCGCCCGGTCCTCGGCGACCCCGCCGCCGGTGTTCAGGGCCGAGCCGACCGCGCCGTAGGCGGCCATGCCGACCATGGCCTGGGTCCGGTAGCCGCTGTCGTCGCCGCCCAGGTTGGTGAAGAGCAGGTACATCATCACCGGCATCGCGATCCCGCCGACGACGAAACCGACGTCGCGCAGGGTCCGGCGTACTTCGAGGCGCAGGTAGTCGGGCATCAGACGGTCTCCGTCTCAGCGGCGGTACGGGCGGGGAGGGCGGCCTTCGGGCCGGCCGCGGCGCGCAGCGCTCCGTCCGGCGGACGGTCACCGGTTCGCGGGCCCGAGGTCAGGGCCAGGAAGGCGTCGTCCAGCGAGGCGGGGATGACTTCGAGGCCGCGGATCGCGTTCCGGGCGGCCAGCGCGATCACGGTCGCGTCCGAGTCGTCGGTACGCAGCAGCGCGCGGTCGCCGCGCACTTCGAGGGAGCGCACGCCGGGCAGCCCCGCCAGGCCCTCGGTGGCGCGGCCCGCCAGATCGAAGGAGACGAGGTTGCCGCCGGCCGCCCGCTTGAGCTGTTCGCCGCTGCCGTCCGCGACGATCCGGCCGCGGTCGATGACGAGGATGCGGTCGGCGTGCGCGTCCGCCTCCTCCAGGTAGTGCGTGGAGAACAGGACGGTGTGGCCGCGCCGGGCGTACGCCCGCATCGACTGCCAGAACGCGTGCCGCGCCTCCACGTCCAGGGCGGCGGTCGGCTCGTCCAGGACGACCAGGGACGGGTTCCCGGCCAGCGCCACGGCGAAGCGCACGCGCTGCGTCTGGCCGCCCGACAGGCGGTCCACGCGGCGCCCGGCCAGCTCGCCGATACCGGCCAGCTCCAGGGCCTGCGCGACGGACATCGGGGCCGGATAGCGCCGGGCCACGAAGGTGACCAGTTCGCCGACGGTGACCCGGGGCACCGCCCTTGCCTCCTGGAGCATCGCTCCGACCAGTCCGCTCCGTACGGCCCTCGCCGGCTGCGCGCCGAACAGTTCGACCGTGCCGGCGTCGGGCGTGTCCAGCCCGAGCAGCAGCGAGATCGTCGTCGACTTGCCCGCGCCGTTGCGGCCGAGCAGCGCGACCGTCTCACCGCGCCCGATCTCCAGGTCCACCCCGTCCACCGCGCGCAGCGCCCCGAAGGTCTTGACCGCCCCCGCGAAGGACACCGCACGCTCCGTCAGGCCTGCCGTCCCACCTGTCCATGTCATGGCTACGACGCTACGAACCCGGGCACCGGGCGCGGCAGATGCGGTTGTACGGACTCGGGCAGGACAAATGTCATGGCCCGGCACGGCCACATCTGACACTGTGTCAGGAGTCTTCACAAGTGTGGAGCGCTCGGCTATACAAGGGGCGCTGGACTGGAACGCGTTCTAGGGACACCCCCTTGGACCCGCCCCGTGGACGACCTCGGTGCGGCCGACGGTGCGGACGGTCGTGCCGAGGTCTTGAGACACCTCAGGAGCCGTATGCCCATCGACGCAGCCAAGGCCCTCGCCGCCGAACCCCGGTCCGGGGAGATCCGCTGGGAGCGCCGGGACGTCCAGCTCTACCACCTGGGCATCGGTGCCGGCCGCCCCGCCACCGACCCCGACGAACTGCGTTACACCCTGGAGTCCCGGCTGCACGTACTGCCGAGCTTCGCCACCGTGGCGGGGGCCGGCTCGCCCGGGGTGATCAGCGGGCTGTCCATGCCCGGCGTCGACGTCGACCTCGCCAAGGTGCTGCACGGCGGCCAGTCGCTCACCGTCCACCGCCCCCTCCCCGTGGAAGGCACGGCCACCGCGACCGGCCGGATCGCCGCCGTGTACGACAAGGGCAAGGCGGCCGTCCTGGTGATGCGCACCGAGGTCGCGGACGACGACGGGCCGCTGTGGACCAACGACGCGCAGATCTTCGTACGGGGGGAGGGTGGCTGGGGTGGCGACCGCGGCCCGTCCACCCGGCAGAACCCGCCCGCCGGTGAGCCCGACCGGACCGTCGAGCGGCCGGTCCGTGAGGACCAGGCCCTGCTCTACCGTCTCTCCGGCGACTACAACCCCCTGCACGCCGACCCGGAGTTCGCCAAGCTCGCCGGCTTCGACCGGCCCATCCTGCACGGGCTGTGCACCTACGGCATGACGCTCAAGGCGGTCGTGGACACCCTGCTCGGCGGGGACGTGAGCCGGGTGCGGTCGTACACGACGCGGTTCGCCGGCGTGGTCTACCCGGGGGAGACCCTGCGCATCCGCATGTGGCGGGGAGCCTCCGAGATCCGCGTGGCCGTCGGCGCCGTCGAGCGGGACGACGCGCCCGTCCTCGCCGACACGATCGTCGAACACTCGTGAACCCACGAGAGCCCAGAAGAACCCACATGAACTCGCTTGAACTCGCTTGAACAGGCACGCAGTCGAGGGGAGAGCCGCACCATGCGCGCAGCCGTACTGCAGGAGATCGGTCAGGAGAAGCTTGAGGTCCTCGACGACGTCGAGGCGGTCGGATTCGGCCCCGGCAGGGTGCGGATACGGGTGCGCGCCACCGGGCTGTGCCACTCGGACCTGTCGGCGATGAACGGGGTGCTTCCGCAGCCGGCCCCGTTCGTGCCGGGCCACGAGGGCGCGGGCGAGGTCCTGGAAGTGGGGGAGGGCGTCACCCGGGTCAAGCCGGGCGACCGGGTGGTCGTCTGCTGGCTGCCGGCCTGCGGGGCCTGTCCGGCCTGCCGGCGCGGGCAGACCGAGCTGTGCCTGGCCGGGTTCATGAACGCCGGCACCCCCAACTTCAGGCGCTCCGGCGGTGACGTCTTCGGCTTCGCCGGCACCGGCACCTTCGCCGAGGAGGTCGTGGTCGACGCCGGATGCGCGGTGCCGATCCCGGACGACGTGCCCTTCGACATCGCCGCGCTGATCGGCTGCGGGGTCACCACCGGACTCGGCGCGGCCCTCAACACGGCCGACGTGGAGGCCGGTTCGTCGGTCGCGGTGATCGGGTGCGGCGGGGTCGGGATCTCGGCGATCCAGGGGGCCCGGCTCAAGGGGGCGGCCGAGATCGTCGCCGTCGACCCGGTCGCGTCCCGGCGCGAGGCCGCGCTCCGGTTCGGGGCGACGAGGGCCGTCTCGCCCGACGAACTGCCCGGCGCCAAGCAGGAGGTCACCGCCGGCGAGGGCTTCGACTACGTCTTCGAGGTCGTCGGCAGGTCCGCCACCGCCCGCACGGCCTACGACAACACCCGGCGCGGCGGCACCCTCGTGGTCGTCGGCGCCGGCGCGATGGACGACTTCCTCCAGCTCAACATGTTCGAGCTGTTCTTCGACGAGAAGCGGATCCTGCCGTCCATGTACGGCGGCGGAGACGTGGTCGGCTCCTACGAACGCACGATCGCCCTGTGGCGGGCCGGCCGCGTCGACCTGGAGGGCCTGATCACCCACCGGGTGCCGCTGGCGGAGATCAACGAGGCCCTGGACCAGATGCGCACCGGCACCGCGCTGCGCACCTGCATCGAGATCTGAGGGGACGCCGTATGCCGCAGAGGCCACTGGAAGGGCTCAGCGCGGTCGTCACCGGCGCGGGCCGGGGGCTCGGCCGGGCCGAGGCGCTCGAACTGGCCCGGCTGGGCGCGGCCGTCGTCGTCAACGACTTCGGCCAGCCGGGCCGGGACGGCTCGGGGACGGCCTCGACGGGCCCCGCCGAGCAGGTCGCCGAGGAGATCCGCGCTGCGGGCGGCCAGGCCGTCGCCCACACCGGGGACATCGCGGACTTCTCACAGGCGCGAGACCTTCTCACCTTGGCGACAACCCGGTACGGCAAGCTGGACATCCTCGTCAACAACGCCGGCATCCTGCGCGATCGCATGGTCTTCTCCATGACCGAGGACGAGTGGGACTCGGTGATCCGGGTCCACCTCAAGGGTCACTTCAACACCACCCGCTTCGCGGCCGCGCACTGGCGGGAGCGGTCCAAGGCGGCCGGCGGCGCGCGGGTGTACGGCCGGATCGTCAACACCTCCTCGGAGGCCTTCCTCGCCGGTTCGGCCGGCCAGCCCAACTACGCGGCGGCGAAAGGCGGCATCGTCGGCCTCACCACCTCCACCGCCCTCGCCCTCGCCAAGTACGGCGTGACCGCCAACGTGATCTGCCCACGCGCCCGCACCCGGATGACCGAGGACGTCTTCGCCGGGTTCGAGCGGCCCGCCGAGGGCCTCGACCCGCTCGCCCCCGAACACGTCGCCCCGCTCGTCGGCTACCTGGCGTCCCCGGCCGCCGGGCTGGTCAACGGTCAGCTGCTGGTCGTCCACGGCGGCATGGTCGCCGTCGTCGAACGGCCGCGGGTCCAGGCCAGGTTCGACAGCAAGCAGGACACCTTCAGCTACGACGAACTCGACGCCCTGCTCACCCCGCACTACGCCGACCGGCCGGCGGGGGAGACCTTCGCGGCGGCGGAGGTGCTGGGACTGAAACGCCAGTAGGGCGGCAGGCGCCCGGACGGCGGCAGACGCCCGGACTGTGGCAGACGGACAGCGGCCCCACCCCCACAAGGGGCGGAGCCGCTGTCGTAGGTGCCGTCAGGCCGCGGTCTCGGCCGGCTCCGGCTTGCGGTGCCGGCCGCTCGGGGCCGATTCGCCGTCCTGGGCCGAGACCGGACCACGGTGCTTGCCGTGGCTGTCGGACTCCTCCAGGCCGGCGGACAGGTGCTGAGACGTGCTGGTGTCGCTCATCGGAAGAATTCACCCCGTCAACATGATCTTTCTTACAGCGCGGCGATTTTAACCAACCCGGCATGGGGCGGATCCAGGCAGGCACGCCGACCGGTGCTACTTCGTTACAAGCCGTCCCTACTTCGTCACCAGCCCGCCCAGCGGAGCCTGCTGGAGCGGCACCGGCCGCGCCACGACAGGCACCGGAGGGTCCGGTTCCGCCTGCTCCCGGGGCGTACCGAACTCCCCGGCGGCCGTGCCGTCCCGAACCGGATCCTCCGGGCCCGCGTCGCCCGGCCCCCCGTGCTCCCCCGTCTCCCCCCAGGGCACCGCGACCTCCGCCACACCGCACGGGACCTCCCCCGTGGCGTACGGAAGACGCAGCACCCCGTCCTGCGTCCACGACCCGACGCCCGCCAGCCACCCCTCGGGCGCCGGGAGATGGCACACCCCGCGGGCCCGCGGCCGCCAGGCGCCGACCCAGCTGCCGTACGGGCCGTCGATGCGCAGCGCCACCCCGCAGTTCTCCGGCATCAGCACCAGGCCCGGCTGGATCGCGAACGGCGTCACCGTGCACGCCGCCGGCCGCAGGCTTTCCGGGAAGCGCACCGGCAGCGTGCTGCCGAGAACACCCCAGCCCAATCGTTCCTGCCCGGGAGAGGGGGCGTCCGAGCCGACCAGGATCAGTCCGCTGTCCGGTTCGGCGAGCAGCAGCCGGTCGTCGCTGTCGGCCGCGATCTGCAGCAGCGGCGACACCTCGCCGCCCCGCCCCAGATCGACCACGACCGCCTTGGTCCGCCCGCCCAGCTCCCGGTCCAGGGCCAGCATCCGCCCGCCGCGGTCCAGCCAGACCCCGCCCGAACAGCGTCCCGGGACCACCGCGAGCCGCTCCGGCCCGAAGGCTCCGCCCGCCACCAGCCACACCGTGGAGGTGCGCGGCCCCACCGCGAGCGCGTACGCGGTGCGGCCGCCGGGCGCGGGCGGCAGCAGCCGTAGCGACGTCCCCGCGTCCGGGCACTCCACCGCGCCCAGCGGCAGCTCACCGGTGCCGGGCCCGGTCGGATAGAGCAGGGTGAAGTGGTGCCGCCCGTCCACCAGCCGGCGGATGAGCACCCGCCCGTCGCCCATCGGCTGCAGCTCCGTGCCCGGCTCCTCGGGCTGGTTGCCGGGCAGCGGCACGGCGTACGGCTCGGGGCCGTCCAGCGTCCACCGCTCCGGGTACCAGGAACCTGCCTGCTCGGCCAGCCGGGCCGCGTACGCCCCGTCCGCCGTGATGGTGCAGCCCGCTCTCGGCGCGCTGTCGTCCTCGTCCGCAGCCGAGGGTTCGATCGCACAGACCGTCATCTCTCGGTCACCTCCGGCCACGAAGCTAGTTTTCGTACGCACAGGCGGGGCAGCAGCGCCCCATGGCTTCACACATACGGGTGCACACTCGACGATTCGCCTGAGGAAACGGGGACGGGTGTGCTGGGCGTCGCCTCGCGTGGGCGAGCAGGTACAGCCCCGGGGAACAGGCAGGTAGCCTTTCCCCGTGCCCCGTCTGTCAGAAGTCATCGCCGCGCTGGAGAGCCTGTGGCCCGCCGAGCGGGCCGAGTCCTGGGACGCGGTCGGCACCGTCGTCGGCGACCCCGACCAGGAGGTCGCGCGGGTCCTGTTCGCGGTCGACCCGGTGCGGGACGTCGTCGACGAGGCGGTGAAGCTGGGCGCCGACCTGCTGGTCACCCACCACCCCCTCTACCTGCGCGGCACGACCACGGTCGCCGCGGGCCACTTCAAGGGCCGCGTGGTGCACACCCTCATCAAGAACGACATCGCGCTGCACGTCGCCCACACCAACGCCGACACGGCCGACCCGGGCGTCTCCGACGCGCTCGCCGGGGCCCTGGACCTGCGGGTGGTGGCCCCCCTGGTGCCGGACGCCACCGACCCGAAGGGCCGCCGTGGCCTGGGCCGGATCTGCGAACTGGACCACCCGGTGACCGTCCGCGACCTCGTCGAGCGGGCCGCCGCCCGGCTGCCCGCCACCGCGCAGGGCATCCGCGTCGCCGGCGATCCCGAGGCCCTCGTCCGCAGGGTCGCCGTCAGCGGCGGCAGCGGCGACAGCCTCTTCGACGTCGTACGCGCCGCCGGGGTGGACGCCTTCCTCACCGCGGATTTGCGCCACCACCCGGCCTCCGAAGCCGTAGCCCACAGCCCCCTCGCGCTGCTCGACGCGGCGCACTGGGCCACCGAATGGCCCTGGTGCGAGCTGGCCGCAGCCCAGCTCGACGAGATCTCCGACCGCCACGGCTGGGACCTCCGCGTGCACGTCTCCAAGACGGTCACCGACCCCTGGACCAGCCACTCACCGTCCCTTGGAGCCCCCAACTGAACGCCGCGCCCGCCGACCAGATCCGACTCCTCGACGTCCAGGCCCTGGACGTCCGCCTCCAGCAGTTGGCGCACAAGCGGAAGTCGCTGCCCGAGCACGCCGAGATCGACTCGCTGACCAAGGACCTCACCCAGCTGCGCGACCTGCTGGTGGCCGCGCAGACCGAGGAGAGCGACACCGCCCGCGAGCAGACCAAGGCCGAGCAGGACGTGGACCAGGTGCGCCAGCGCGCCGCCCGCGACCAGCAGCGCCTGGACTCCGGCGCCGTCACCTCCCCCAAGGACCTGGAGAACCTCCAGAAGGAGATCGTCTCCCTCGCCAAGCGCCAGGGCGACCTGGAGGACGTCGTCCTCGAGGTCATGGAGCGCCGCGAGTCCGCGCAGGAGCGGGTCGCCGAACTGACCGAGCGGACCGGTGCCGTCCAGGGCCGGATCGACGAGGCCACCGGCCGCCGCAACGCCGCGTCCGGGGAACTCGAGGCCGAGGCGGCCACGGTCGCCAAGGAGCGCGAGGTCATCGCGGGCACGGTCCCCGCGGACCTGCTGAAGCTCTACGACAAGCTGCGCGAGCAGCAGGGCGGCATCGGCGCGGCCAAGCTGTACGCCCGCAGCTGCCAGGGCTGCCGCCAGGAGCTCGCCATCACCGAGCTGAACGAGATCCGCTCGGCCGCGCCCGACACCGTCGTGCGCTGCGAGAACTGCCGCCGCATCCTGGTCCGCACGGCCGAGTCCGGCCTGTAGCAAGGGACGCGCGTGGCAAGGGAGTTCATCGTCGAGGCGGACGGCGGCTCCCGGGGCAACCCGGGACCGGCCGGCTACGGCGCGGTGGTCATCGAGGCGGCGACCGGCGAGACACTGGCCGAGGCGGCCGAGTACCTCGGGGTCGTCACCAACAACGTCGCCGAGTACCGGGGACTGCTGGCGGGACTGCGGGCCGCCCGGGAACTCGACCCGTCCGCGAGCGTCCACGTGCGTATGGACTCCAAGCTGGTGGTCGAGCAGATGTCCGGCCGCTGGAAGATCAAGCACCCCGACATGAAGCCCCTGGCGGCGGAGGCGGCGCGGGTGTTCCCCGCGGACCGGGTGACCTACGAGTGGATCCCGAGAGCCGAGAACAAACACGCCGACCGCCTGGCCAACGAGGCGATGGACGCGGGCAAGCGCGGCGAGCGGTGGGAACCGGCGGCCGGGACAGCGCCCCGTCAGGGGCGCGGGGAACTGCGCGACCAGCCCCCACTCACCCGCACTGTGACGACTGCCGACGCACCCGCCTCCGACACCCGCGCCGCACGCCATGCCGCCACGGCACCTCAGCCGGCCTCCGGCTGGGCGTCGCCGGACATGGGCGCCCCCGCCACCTTCGTCCTCCTCCGCCACGGCGAGACCCCCCTCACGCCCCAGAAACGCTTCTCCGGCAGCGGCGGCACCGACCCGGCCCTGTCTCCCGTCGGTCTGGGGCAGGCGCAGGCCGCCGCCGGCGCCCTCGCCCGGCGCGGCACGATCGAGGTGATCCTCGCCTCCCCGCTCACCCGCACCCGGCAGACCGCCGCCGCCGTCGCCGAGCGCCTCGGCCTGGACGTCACTCTCGAGGAGGGGCTCAAGGAGACGGACTTCGGCGCCTGGGAGGGTCTCACCTTCGGCGAGGTCCGCGAGCGCTACCCGGACGACCTGAACGCCTGGCTCGCCGACCCGGAGGCCCACCCGACCGGCGGCGGCGAGAGCTTCGCCGAGACGGCGACCCGGATCGCGGCCACCCGGGACAAGCTGGTCGCCGCCTACGCGGGCCGTACCGTCCTGCTGGTCACCCACGTCACGCCGATCAAGACGTTCGTGCGGCTCGCCCTCGGCGCCCCGGCCAAGTCCCTGTTCCGCATGGAGCTGTCGGCGGCCTCGCTGTCGGCGGTGGCGTACTACCGGGACGGCAACGCGAGCGTACGGCTCTTCAACGACACGTCCCACCTGCGTCCCTGAGACCCGCCGCGGCCCGCGCCAGCGACTCGACGCGGGCCCAGTCCCGGGCGGCCACGGCATCCGCCGGGAGCATCCACGTGCCGCCCACGCAGCCCACGTTGGGAAGGGCGAGGTACTCCGGGGCGTTCTGCGCGCCGATCCCGCCGGTCGGGCAGAAGCGGGCCTGCGGGAGCGGACCCGCGAGGGACTTCAGATAGGCCGTGCCGCCGGCGGCCTGCGCCGGGAAGAACTTCATCTCCCGCACCCCGCGTTCGAGCAGCGCCACCACCTCCGAGGCGGTCGACACGCCCGGCAGGAACGGCACCCCGGACGCGGCCATCGCGCCCAGCAGCCCGTCCGTCCACCCCGGGCTCACCAGGAACCGCGCTCCCGCCGCCACGCACTCCGTGACCTGGCCGGGCGTCAGCACGGTCCCGGCTCCGACCACGGCGTCCGGCACCGCGCCGGCGATGGCCCGGATCGCCTCCAGCGCGGCCGGCGTCCGCAGGGTCACCTCGATCGCGGGCAGCCCCCCGGCCACCAGCGCCCGTGCGAGCGGTACGGCATCGCCGGCGTCCTCGATCACGACGACGGGGACGACGGGGGCGAGGTCCAGCACGGAGGTGGGCATGGGCGACATCCTGCCGGGGCGATGCACAGCACGCAAAGCTCGTTGCATTCTCTGCAACGGATGCCGTCTCCCTAATGGATCTCGTCCACCAGCACATCCAGCGCCCAGGCCTGCCCCGCCTTCCCCGGTGCCGCCGCCTCCACCTCGTACCCCAGGTCCCGCAACGCCTCCACCAGCTCACCCGGACCACCCGGCGCGATCCCCGCGGTCAGCAGACTCCGTACGATCCGCCCCTTCGTCGCCTTGTTGAAGTGGCTGACCACCTTCCGCGTCGGCGCGTGCAGCACCCGCACGGTCGCCGTCCGCGAGGCGACCTCCCCGCTCGGCTTCCACGCGGCCGCATACGCCGCCGACCGCAGGTCCAGCACCAGCCCCGCCCCGGCCGCCTCCGGCAGCACCTCGGCCATCGACCTGCGCCAGTGCGTCCCCAGCGCACCGAGCCCCGGCAGCCGCACCCCCATCGAGCAGCGGTACGAGGGGATCCGGTCCGTCACCCGGACCGCGCCCCACAGCCCCGAGAACACCAGCAGCGACCGCGCGGCCCGCCGCTTGGCGGCCGTGTCCAGGGAGGCCAGACCGAGGGCGTCGTACAGCACCCCCGTGTAGATCTCCCCGGCCGGCCGCGCACCGGCCGTCCGCAGCTTCGCGTTCTTCGCGACCTCGCCGCGCAGTCCCTCGCTCAGCCCGAGGACCTCACGCGCCTTCTCCTCGTCACCGGCGCACAGGTCGACCAGCTCGGCGAGCACGGCCTCGCGGGCGTCCGTGAGGCCCGGCAGGGACAGCGCCCCGGACTTCAGCGGGGCACCACGTCCCGAGGACGCCTTGCCCTCCGAGGGCGGCAGCAGGACCAGCACACGTACTCCTCTTCACCATCACGCTCTTCGATCGACGCTCCGTGCCAGCGTAGAGCGCCGGACCGGCACGATGTGACTACGCTCGTCGTATGCCCAGCCGCCACATACGCGTCAAGGGTGCCCCCGAGGCGCCCCTGCGGGCCGCGCTCGCCGCACTCCGGGACGACCTCGGCATCCCGGACGACTTCCGGCCCGAGGTCCTCGCGGAAGCCGAGAGCGCCGCGAGATACCCGGCCGTGCCCGCCCACGACGCGACCGACATCCCCTTCGTCACGATCGACCCGCCCACCGCGAACGACCTCGACCAGGCGATGCACCTCTCCCGGCACCAGGGCGGCTACCGCGTGCGGTACGCCATCGCCGACGTCGCCGCCTTCGTCGTACCCGGCGGCGACCTCGACTCCGAGGCACACCACCGTGTGAACACGCTCTACTTCCCGGACGAGCGGATCCCGCTGCACCCCGCCGTGCTCGGCGAGGGCGCGGCCAGCCTGCTCCCCGGCCAGACCTCCCCGGCCGTCCTGTGGACCATCGACCTGGACGCGGAGGGCCGGACGCGGACCGCCGACGTCCGCCGGTCCCTGGTCCGCAGCCGGGCCAAGCTGGACTACGCCGGCGTGCAGCAGCGGATCGACGAGGGGACCGCCGAGGAACCCCTCGCCCTGCTCAGGGTGGTCGGCGAAGCGCGCGAACGCCTCGAGGTGGAGCGCGGCGGCATCTCGCTCAACGTGCCGGAGCAGGAGATCGTCGAGTACGACCACACCTACCGGCTCAGCTACCGCGCCCCGCTGCCCGCCGAGTCCTGGAACGCCCAGATCTCCCTGCTCACCGGCATGGCCGCCGCCGATCTGATGCTCACCTACGGCACCGGCGTACTGCGCACCCTGCCCACCGCCCCCGACGGCGCCGTCGCGCGGCTGCGCCGTACCGCCACCGCCCTGCACATCGACTGGCCGCACCATGTCTCCTACGCGGCCCTCATCCGCTCCCTGAACCCGCGCCGTCCCCGCCACGCCGCCTTCCTCCAGGAGTGCACCACGCTGCTGCGTGGCGCCGGCTACACGGTCTTCAGGGACGGCGTGCGGCCCGCGATCAGCACCCACGCGGCCGTGGCCGCCCCCTACGCGCACTGCACCGCGCCGCTGCGCCGGCTGGCCGACCGCTACGTCCTGGAGCTGTGCCTGGCGGCGGCGGCCGGCGAGGCCCCGCCCGACTGGGTGCTGATGGCGCTGGACCTGCTCCCCAAGGAGATGGCCGAAGGCGCGCGGCGGGCCGGCACCGTGGAGCGGGAGAGCGTCGACATCGTCGAGGCGGCGCTGCTCAAGGACCGCGTCGGGGAGGTCTTCGACGGGTGCGTGGTGGAGGTCGAGCCGCATCGGCCGGCCGTGGGGAAGGTCCTGTTGCAGCAGCCCGCCGTCATCGGCCGGATCGAGGCCGACGCGCCTCTTCCGCTGGGCGAGCGGCTGCCGGTGCGGCTGACCCAGGCCGATCCGGGGACGACGAAGGTCCGGTTCGCGCCCGCGTGAGCCGCCGTTCCGTCGTGAGCTGTCGTACGAGGCCGGTCGCGTCGGCGGGCCGCAACCGCACCACGCGCACCTCACGGGCCCGGCCCAGCAGGGTGAAGCGGGTGACGGGACCGGCCGGTCCGAGGGTCACGGAGGTCTGCGAGGCGGGCAGCTCGCCCGCGTCCAGCGGAGCCCGCAGGCGCAGCCGCCGTTCCCGGATCCCCGCCTCCTGCCGGGCCAGGTCCTCGTCGAGTCCGCTGAGTACGCCGACGAGGTCCTTGCCGGGTCGTCCGCGAGCACGTCCCGCACCTCGGCGAGCCCGAGGCCCAGCTCGGTCGGCCGCCGGATCCGGGCGAGGACCACGGCGTGCCGGAGGGTGCGGTCCCGCCCGTACAGACGTTGACGTCGCGGCAAGGCCGGCCGCGGGCTCAGCCGGCTGTCGCGACGAACCAGCGGGTGAGCGCGTCGTCGAGGCCGTCCCCCCGGTCGTCGTCCCCGTCGGCGGCCCAGGCGGCGAACCCGTCGGGCCGCACGAGCAGACCGGTCAGCTCCGGCCGCCCCGGGCAGACCGCGGTGACGACGTCCACCCGGTCGCCGTACTCCTCGGCGCGGGCCCGCAGCTTGGGGTCGTCCGCGAGGTCGAACAGCACCGCCCGGCCGTCGTGCAGCCGGTCGCCGAGCCGGGTGCCGTCGGAGAACTCCAGGTCAGGGGCGCTCCCGCCGGTCAACGGGTGCTCGCCGGGCAGGTCGTACCGCTGCCGGACGCCGGAGATCTGCCCGACGAGGTAGGTCGTCCCCTCCCGCGTCAGCGCGAGGTCGGTGACGACCCGGCGCAGGGCGCGGGCGTGCCGGTCGGGCCGCATCACGGCGACCTGGGCGCGGGTCCAGTCCAGCACCCAGGCGCCGACCGGATGGCGTTCGGCGGTGTAGCTGTCGAGCAGGGACTCCGGGGCCCGCCCCTGTGCCACCGCCGCGAGCTTCCAGCCGAGGTTCAGGGCGTCGCCGAGCCCGAGGTTGAGCCCCTGGCCGCCGAACGGCGAGTGCACGTGCGCCGCGTCCCCGGCGAGCAGCACCCGGCCCCTGCGGTAGGTGCTCGCCTGCCGGGCGTTGTCGGTGAACCGGGTCGAGGAGTGCACCTCGTGGACGGTCACCTCGGGCACCCCCGACACCCGGCGCAGGGCGGCCTGGAGCTCGTCCGCGGTGATGGGCGCGGAACGGTCGGCGGGCGGCCCGTCGAACTCGACGGTCAGGATCCGTCCGGGGAACGGCCCGTTGACGTACGTCCCCACGTCGGTGGTGTTCCACCCCTTCCCCAGCCGCTCGCCCCCGCTCATCTCGACGACCGCCTGGTAGCCGGTGATCTCCGGATCGCTCCCGGGGAAGTCGAACCCGGCGAGCTTGCGGACGGTACTGCGCCCGCCGTCGCACCCGACGAGCCAGCCGGCCCGGACGTCCTCGCCGCCGTCGAGGTGTACGACCACACTCCCGCCGTCGGTGTCGAAGCCGGTCAGCTCCACGCCCCGGCGCACCTCCACGCCGAGCCGCTCGGCGCGGGCGGCCAGGATCCGCTCCAGGTCGGCCTGCGGGACACCGAGACCGACCCGGTCGGCGGGACCGATGTCGGCGAACGCCGGGTCGGAGGCGTCGAACAGGTCTCCGCGCATCATGATCCCGGCGAAGTGCCCGGCGAACTTCGGGGGAGTACGGGCCGCGTCGGCGCCGCGATCCCCGAGGAAGGCCTGCAGCCGCCACCGGTTCCTCTCCCAGGCTTCGGCGAGCTCGGGCAGCAGGCCCCGCCGGTAGAGGGCCACCGCGCCGGCCGTGTTGATGCCGCCCGCCTTGATGGTGACGTCCACCTCGGCCAGCCGCTCCACGACCAGTACCCGGGCCCCGCCGAGCCGCAGCTCACCGGCGAGAAAGAGCCCCACGGGCCCTCCACCGGCCACCACCACGTCGTAGGTCTGTTCTTCGTGATCTTTGCGATCCGTTGCTGTCATGACTTCACTGTAGTCACTAAAAGTTTCGAGCCGCTATAGTTTTCTTGTGATCGATGAGAGCGGGCCAGGGAGCCGGCCGGACAGCAGGCCGGGGGAGACCCTGCGGGAGCGCAAGAAGCGGGAGACGCGGCAGCGGATCTCGAACGTGGCGACGGTGATGTTCCGGGAGCACGGCTTCGACCAGGTGACGGTCGCCGAGGTCGCGCGAGCGGCGGGCGTCTCCGCGATGACCGTCTTCAACTACTTCCCGCGCAAGGAGGACCTGTTCCTCGACCGCATCCCGGAGGCCGTGGCGGCCTTCTCCGGGGCGGTACGGGACCGCGCCCCCGACGAGCCCCCGCTCAATGCACTGCGCCGCCTGGCCTTCCGGTTCATCGACGCCGGGCACCCGCTGGGCGGCGTCGGGGAGGGCTTCGAGGGCTTCTGGCCGGTCGTGGCAGCCTCACCGGCGCTGCTGGCACGCGCCCGCGAGGGCGCCGAGGAGGTGGAACGGGCGCTCGCCGGAGCACTCGCCGACGCCGGTCAGACCGACCCGGAACTGCTCGCGGCCGTGACCGTCGCCGCGTACCGCTCGGTGTGCGTCACCTCCGTGCGGCGCCAACTGGCGGGCGAGCCGTTCCCGGAGGTCGCACGGGACCACCGGGAACGGATGGGGGCGGCCTTCGACGCGCTGGAGCGGATGAGGGATGGAACCGACGCCTGAACGCGTTGCACCCTTGACGCGCAGGGGGCCGCACAGGGGGTGCCGGAAGTGGCGGAACAAGCACGGTGGACAAGGGCGCGGCTGGGTCGCTGCGGCCCGCCGCTCGACCTGCTGACGGCGCATTTCGAGCGCCACATCTACGCCCCGCACGCCCATGCGGAGTTCACCATCGGAGTGTGCGTGGGCGGCTCGGAGATCATCGACTACCGGGGCGGCCACATCCGCAACGGCCCCGGCGCGATCGTCGTCCTCGCCCCCGGCGAGATGCACACCGGCGGCCCGGCCACCCCGGACGAGGGCTACGCCTACCGCGCCCTGTACGCGGACCCGTCCCTGCTGGCGGAGGGCACCCTGGCCGCCGGCACCCCGCACTTCCGCGACCCGGTCCTGGACGACCCGGAACTGGCCGCTGCCCTCAGCCAGGCCCACACCGACCTCGCCCACTGCCCGGACCCGCTGGAAGCGGAATCCCGCCTCCCGTGGCTGCTGACGGCCCTGTCCCGCCGCCACTCCACGGCCCGCCCGGCGCAGGACCACGTCCCCGGAGCACACGGCATATCCCTCGTCGTCCGGGACAGACTCGCCGACGAACTCACCGCCCCACCGTCCCTCTCCGCCCTGGCGGCCGACCTGGGCCTGTCCCGCTACCAACTCCTGCGGGCCTTCCGTACGACGATGGGGATGCCGCCGTATGCCTGGCTGGCCCAGTACCGGGTGACCAGGGCCCGCGCCCTCCTGGACTCGGGCGTACGCCCGGCCGAGGCCGCCGCCCTGGTGGGCTTCGCCGACCAGGCCCACCTCACCCGCTGGTTCCGCAGGGTCCTGGGCGTGACCCCGGCGGCCTACCGCAACAGCGTTCAAGACCCGGGACGATCCTGACCCCGATCCTGTACGCATGACTGCACGAGGCTGGTTCCTGTTCTCCCTCATGGGAGTGATCTGGGGCATCCCCTATCTGATGATCAAGGTGGCGGTGGACGAGGTGTCCCCGTCGATGGTGGTCTTCGCCCGCTGCGCGGTGGGCGCGCTGCTCCTGCTGCCCCTGGCGATCCGCCAGGGAGGCCTGTGGCTGACCATCCGCACCCACTGGCGCCCGATGCTGGCCTTCGCGTGCATCGAGATCATGGGCCCCTGGTTCACCCTCACGGACGCCGAACGCCACCTGTCCAGCTCGACGGCGGGCCTGCTGATCGCGGGCGTACCGATCGTGGGCGTGGTCGCGGCGCGCTGTTTCGGCGACACGGAACACCTGGGCGCGCGACGGGTGACGGGCCTCCTGATCGGCCTGGCGGGCGTAGGCGTCCTCACCGTCCCCCACCTGACCGGCGGCGACGCCCGCTCCCTCGGCGAGGTCCTGCTCACGGTCGTCGGCTACGCGACGGCCCCCCTGATAGCGGCCCGCCGCCTGAAGGACGTCCCGACCCTGCAGCTCATAGCCCCCTGCCTGACCCTGGCCACGCTGGTCTACGCCCCCGCGGCAGCAGCCACCTGGCCCACGGCCGTGCCCTCCTCAGGAGCCCTCCTGTCCCTCCTGGCCCTGGGCGTCCTGTGCACGGCGGTGGCGTTCGTGGCCTTCCTGGAACTGATCAAGGAGATAGGCCCGACCCGCTCGACGGTGATCACGTACGTCAACCCGGCGGTGGCGGTGGCGGCGGGTGCGCTCTTCCTGGGCGAGAGCTTCACCGCGACGATCGCGGTCTCCTTCGCGCTGATCCTGACCGGCTCGGTCCTGGCGACTCTGGCCTCGGCACCGGCACCGAAGGGGTCGAGGCCGGCACGGCTGGTGCTGCGTCGCCCCCGGCCGGAACGAGACGAGGCCGGCGCCCGCTAACATGGTCCACACGGCAGACGAGCCGGGCGGACGGCCGCGTGGAGCCCCTTCACAGGGGCTTCCCGAGGAACGTCCGGGCTCCACAGGGCAGGGTGGTGGCTAACGGCCACCCGAGGCGACTCGCGGGACAGTGCCACAGAAAGCAAACCGCCGGGGACCGTATTCGTACGGGCCTCGGTAAGGGTGAAACGGTGGTGTAAGAGACCACCAGTGCCCAGGGCGACCTGGGCAGCTAGGTAAACCCCACCCGGAGCAAGGTCAAGAGGGGCCGCTGTAAGAGGCGGCCCTGCGGGGACGTTCGAGGGCTGCCCGCCCGAGCCCCCGGGTAGACCGCACGAGGCCGGTGGCAACACCGGCCCTAGATGGATGGCCGTCACCCCGGCTCCCGCGAGGGACCGGGGAACAGAACCCGGCGTACAGCCCGACTCGTCTGCCGCCACCTGCGGCTTTGCCTGGGAGAGGGCCTCTGACCTGCGTCGGAGGCCCTTTCCGATCTTTCGGGGGCTTGCCGCGTTTGGCGGCGGAAAGTCCCTCGAAAGTCCCTCGGACAGCGTTGAAAGTCCCTGAAAAGTCCCTGGAGCGGAGGGGCGGGGGACGGCTCTGAACGGAGAGGCACAGTCGGGGTTGCAACGCGTACCGCGAACGTCGACGTGACCAGCGCTCAGCCGTATGTCCTTGCGGTCGCCGCCTGCGCCGCGCTGTGCCGGCCGCCACAGGTTCGTGTGGGTCATGCGCTGCGTCGGCGGCACGCCTGCGACGGCGCCGAGCGCACCTGGCAGAACACCGTGGCGGCTGTCCTCAAGTACGTTGGAGCCGCCCCCCACATCGACCATCGACGCCACCTTGAGGGAACCCCGCTGCAGGGCGGGTTGTCGTTGCCCCGGTCCCACGCAGTCGGGCAAGGGGCCGGCCGTGAGCTGACGGAGGGCTGACCGCGGGAAGACGCTGGAGCGGTTGAGTTGAACGGGACAAGGCCCCGGCCTGGATCTCCGCGGAGTCCGGGCCGGAGCCGACCGGTCTGTCAGCTCTGTCATGCCGCAGATGCATCCGATTTCGGCTGCAGCAGCGACTCGTCCGCGCGTAACACCCACTCGGCGAAGCTTTCCGCAGGGTCTCTGCGCCCGGCGAGATAGTTCCGGGCCAGTCGTTCGACGTAGTCGGGGAGTTCGGCTGCCGGGGTCCGTAACCCCCGCAGCTTGCGGCCGAAGCCGCCGGCCCCGCCCGCGGCGAGCGTCAGGCCGCCGCCGAGATGGATCTGGAAACCCTCCACCTGCCGGCCCTCGGCGTCGGTCACCAACTGGCCCTTGAGGCCGATGTCGGCGACCTGGGTGCGGGCGCAGGCGTTCGGACAGCCGTTCAGATTGATGGTCAACGGCACGGACTGGTCCCGCAGCCGCCGCTCCAGCTCCGCCACCAGCTCCGCCGCCCGCTGCTTGGTCTCGACGATCGCGAGTTTGCAGTACTCGATACCGGTGCACGCCATCGTGGCACGCCGCCAGGGCGACGGCCGGGCGGCCAGCCCCAGGTCCGCCAGCTCCCGCACCAGGGGCTCGGGATCCGTCACATCGAGCACCAGCAGCTTCTGGTACGGCGTCAAGCGGATCCGCCCCGACCCGTGGGTCCGCGCGAGGTCCGCCAGCGCGGCCAGCCGGGTCCCCGACAGCCGGCCGACCACCGGTGCCGCGCCCACGTAGAACTGCCCGTTCTTCTGGCGGTGCACCCCGATGTGGTCCACCGGCGAGTCCGGGAGCCGGGGCGCCGGACCGTCGGCGAGCGGCCGACCCAGGTACTCCTCTTCCAGCACGGCCCGGAACCGTCGCACACCCCAGTCGGCGACCAGGAACTTCAGCCGCGCCCGGTTGCGGAGCCTGCGATAGCCGTAGTCCCTGAACAGCCCCGCCACCGCCGCCCAGACCTCGGGCACCTGCGCCAACGGGACCCAGCAGCCGACCCGTTCGGCCAGCCGGGGCGCCGTGGACAGCCCGCCGCCCACCCACAGGTCGAAGCCGGGGCCGTGCTGCGGATGCTCGACCCCGAGAAACGAGATGTCGTTCACCTCGTACGGGACATCGGGCAGCCAGGACACCGCCGACTTGAACTTGCGGGGCAGGTTCGCGAGGGCCGGGTCACCGACGTACCGGGACACGATCTCGTCGATCACCGGGGTGGGATCCAGCACCTCGTCCGCCGACACGCCCGCCACGGGGCTGCCCAGGATCACCCGGGGGCAGTCGCCGCAGGCCTCCGTGGTGGACAGCCCGACGGCCTCCAGGCGCTCCCAGATCGCCGGCACGTCCTCGATGCGGATCCAGTGCAGCTGGATGTTCTGCCGGTCGGTGATGTCGGCCGTGTCGCGCGCGAAGCGCGTCGAGAGGTCGGCGACGGCCCGCAGTTGCCGGGCGTCGAGGCGGCCCCCGTCACTGCGGATCCGGAGCATGAAGTACTCGTCGTCGAGTTCCGCGGGGGTCAGCACACCGGTGCGTCCGCCGTCGATGCCCGGCCTGCGCTGGGTGTAGAGCCCCCACCACCGCAGCCGGCCGCGCAGGTCGTCGGGTTCTATCGAGGCGAACCCCTTGTGGGCGTAGACCCGTTCGACCCGCTCGCGGACCCGCAACGGGTCCTCCAGCTGTTTGAACCGCTCGTTGTCGTTGAGGGGGGTGCGGCCGCCGACGGCCCACTGGCCCTCGTCGCGCCGCGCGGCGGGCCGCGCGGACTGCCTGCCGCCGGGTGTGGTGGTCATGCGGTGCCTCTCCTGTCGGGTGGAGCGGATGACGTCGGCCCGGTGCCGGGCCCGGCTACGACCGGTCGAGGGGCTGCGTGACCGGGATGATCATCCCGTCCGGGAACCAGTCCGTGGCACTGGAGTGGTCATGGCCGGAGCCGGCGACCGTGCCCGGGATCTGGGCCGTCGCCGCCGCGTACAGCAGCACCGGGGCGGCGTCCGCGGAGTGCCGTGCCTCCTGCCAGGCCGCGTAGCCCGCGGCCGTGGGCGCCTCGCCGGCGAACTTCCTGTCCAGGGCCGACACGTAACGCATCGGCGCAGGGTCGTGCGGGGCGTACCGCAGGGCGACGAGCTGCCCGGCGGCCGGCGTGAGGAGCGGCGCGTCGAGCAGCCACGGAGCGAGATACGTGCCCTCGGTCGCCACCCGCCCGGAGGCCGCGTCGGTCAGCGAGGTGTACGCCCCGGCCCACCCGGCGACCAGCATCAGCGGAAGCCGCCGGGCACCTGGCTCGGTGACAGCCACTCCGGCACGGGCGGCGGCCTGCCGCACGACCGTGGCGGCGGCCCGCCCGCGCGCCGAACCGTCCCCGGCGAGCGCCAGGGTCCGGGCACCGCGTCCGGCGATGTACCGGACGGTCGCGCGCAGCGCGTCGGCGTCCCGGCCGGTCAGCCGGTCGGCCGGACACCGGGCGAGCCGCCGGGACACCCCTGCGGCCAGGGCGCCGAGCGCGGAGCTCGCGCACTCCGGCCCGTCCGGCCCGAGCAAGGACGACGGTGTGCCGCCGCCCGTCCGCTGCCCGGTGTCGACCGTGAGCGACCCCAGCGAACCGCCGGCGGAGACCCACAGACTGCTGCGCCCGGCGGGCAGCCGCACCCGTATCCACGTCTGGGCACCGCCGGCCGCCTTCCGGCCCGCCGTGAGCCGGTCGCGGTCGGTGCCCGCGGCGGCCTGCCCCGTGGTGGTGACGGACACGAGGTTGAGGCCGGGCCGGTTCGGCACGACCAGGACCGGCACATGTGCGGAGCCCAGGTGCAGCGCGTCGTACACCGGGACGCCCGGTGCCGCGACGGCGGACGCGACGGGCGCCGTGGCCGGCAGCACCGCCGACCCGGCCAAGGCCGCCCCCGCCAGCACGGCGGCGAAGAAGCCCGCCACGACGGAGCGTCGGCGCAGCCACCCCTTGTGCAGCAGTACCAGGCCCATGGCGACCCCGGCACCCACCACCAGCGCGCCCACGACCAGGGCCAGGGTCGGGCCCCCGGACTGCCCGGAGGGGCCGTGGCCCTCCTGCGCCACGGCCCCCGCGAGCACGGCGGAACCGTTCACCGCAGCGCCTTGTCACTGACGACGAACAGCAGACCGTGGGCCCGGCCGTTGCCGTACGAGCCATGGGGCCAGTTCTGGCGGTTCATGTTCACGCACGTCTGGCCGGTGTTCTCGTCGCGGAACGTCGTGTCGAGCGACAGACGGCCCTTGCGGTCCAGGTTGAACATGCAGATCCGGTGGTCGCCGCCACCGCCGAAGGAGCCAGCGATGAAGTAGTTCGAGGTGGCGATGCGGCTGACGGTGTCCGTGTCCCGGTACTGCCCCATGGCGTTCTGCTTGAACGTGTCCATGGTGCCCCAGTGCGGACCGCCGTCGGTGGGGTCGTTGATCGGCATGACCCCGGTCAGCGCGGGACAGTCCGGCTCGTCGCCGCCGCGGTAGGCCTCGTCCAGCCGGTCGATGCTGCAGGCCGCCTTGCCGCCGTCGGCGAGCAGCTTGCGCACGTCCAGGACGTAGACCATGCCGGTGGTCACGTCCAGCGGCTTGCCGTACGTGGTCGACGAACCCATGACCGTGTGGAACAGGTACCGGTCGTCGGGGCTCATCATCAGCCAGCTGCCGTTGTCGCCGCCACCGGTCACCGAGCCGTCCGGATGAAAGGTCCGGTAGGCCGTGGTGTCGTCGAAGATCTCCCGCCACTTCGGGTGCTTCGCCATGATGTCGGGCGTGTAGAAGATCGCGCCACCCGCCATCGTGGAGACGAACGCCCCCTTGTGGTTGCGCTTGTTCGGCAGGGCCGTCTCCATCACGACACGGGACTCGCCGAACGCCTTGTTCCACTCCTGGGAGACCCGAGGGCCGTCGCTCACCTTGCTGATCGAGCGCAGCTTCGGGTTGTTCTCGTCCTTGATGTCGAAGACCCGCACCGTCTGCCGCGCCAGCTTTTCCACGCCGTCCGGCAGCGGGGTGCCCGGCTTCGGGATGCTGCGGGTCTCGGTGAAGTCACTGGCCACCATGATGCCGAGGTCCTCGCGGACCGCGACACCGTGCGGATTGGCACAGGTGGCCTTGGGTATCGCCGGGATGTTCGCGCACTGGTTCGGGTCCTCGCCCTGGGCCAGGGCCACGGGGATCTCGGCGAGCGTCTTGCCGGTCTTGCCGAAATGAACGACCTCACCGGGAGAGCCGGCCGCGCCGTTCCCGTCCCGCACCTGTCCGTTGGTGTAGGTGCAGGGGCCGGTCACGTTCGGCCCGCCTACGAACGTCCCGTACGCGGTCCCGTCCTTGAGGACCGTGTAGGCGTCCGGCATGGTGCCGCACGCCGTGTCCTGCGGGTCGTTGACGCCGACGAGCTTCAGCGCGGGCAACGCGTGCGAGTCGAAGACGAAGGTCGTGTCCGACTTGATGCCGCTGGCGTAGATCTGGTCGCCCTTGTGCCAGACGTACTGCATGTGGTGCGGCTCGTTGCCGGTGCCCGGCCCCATCGTCACGGTGTTGACGATCTCGCCGTAGTGCGCGGACCCGCGGGTCGCGTCGATCACGGCCATGAAGTCCGGTGCCGCCGGATCGTCCGGGCCCGACCAGGCAAGCAGCCACTCCCGCCCGGGGCCGGAGGCGGCCGGGGTGAGATGGTTGGTCGCGGTGTAGGTGACGCCGTTCGACGCCAGGTAACTGGAGGTGGACGTGGTGACGGTGGCCGCGTCGGCGGCCTGGCCGGAACCGGTGAGCAGTCCCGTCACCAGTCCGGCTGCCGCCACGGCCACGACGGTGCGGTGCACCAGTCGCCGTCGCCCCCTAAAGAGATGTCTCATCGTTCCCTGCGCTCCTTCCGCGCCAGGTCATGAACGCGCGATGTCACTCCTGCGGTGACTCTGGCAGTCACGGCTGATCGCGGGCTGACATCCGGCTGCCGAGGGCGGACGCGTACCGGTGGCACACCAGGAGCGCCGTCTCGGGGGTGTCACCGAGGGCGTCGGCGTACACGTCGACACCGCAGCGCCGGGCGTCGGCCCGCAGCCGGTCGAGCAGCCGCCCGGGGGCCAGGAACAGCGGGGCCAGCGCGACACGCGGCACGCCGGCCGCCCGCAGGGCGCGCGACGCGTCCCGCGGGCGGGGCAGTGGTCCGGAGGCGAACGCGGGCCGCACGGAGCGCCAACCGGTGCGCCGCAGCTCCCGCGCCACGTCTGCGACCTCCGCGATCGCCTCCGGGTCGGTGGACCCCGCCGAGGCCAGCACGACCCCGGTCGAGGGCTTGTCGGCCGGCGTCAACCCGGCCTCGTACAAACGTCGTTCGAGGGCGGACAGCAGCAGCGGGGAGCGGCCGAGGACGTCCGCCCGCACCACACGCAGTCCCGGCGGCGCCTTCCGCAGCAGCGCTGGGATGTCGATCCGCGCGTGGAACCCGCGGGTCAGCAGCAGCGGCAGGGCCACGACATCGCGCGCGCCCTCCGCCGCCAGGGACTCCAGCATCGCCGGCACGGACGGGGTGTCGAAGTCCAGGAAGCCGGCCTCCACCCGAAGTCCGGGCCGCCCCGACCGCACCCGCCGCACCAGGGCCCGCACGGTCGCCGCGTGCCGGGGGTCCCGACTGCCGTGCGCCACGAGCAGCAAGGGGGCCACCGTGGTCGTCGTCGGAGCCGCCCGGGCCGCCGGTGTCGTCCGGGTCGTCGGGGCCGCCCGAGTGGTGCGGAGCGCCGTACCGTCGTCGGCGGGTGCCGTGGGGACGAGCGGTGTCGTGCGGTGGGCAGGGGCCGGCACGGGTCAGTCCGTGGCCAGGAGACCGCGGACCCGTCGGATACGGCGCTCCAGCGGGCAGAAGACGATAAGGTCGATGGCGACCCCGATGACGAGGATCAGCAGGATGCCCGCGAAGACGCCCGGCAGGTCGATGCTCTCGCGCGAGTTCTCCAGATAGCGGCCCAGTCCTACGCCCAGATCCGGTGACGAGGCGATCAGTTCGGCCGCCATCAGCGAACGCCAGGCGAAGGCCCACCCCTGCTTGAGCCCGGCCACATAGCCGGGCAGTGCCGCGGGCAGCAGCACGTACCGGATCCCCCGTACCCCGTCGGCGCCGATCACCCGTCCGGCCCGCAGATACAGCGGGGGAACGTGATCGATGCCGGAGACCAGCCCGTTGGCGATGGACGGCACCGCACCCAGCAGGATCACCGCGTACATCGCGGAGTCGGTCAGCCCCAGCCAGATCACCGCCGCGGGCACCCAGGCCACCGACGGCAGCGACTGCAGGCCGGTGAGCAGCGGGCCCACCGCGGCCCGCACCCACGCGACCCGGGCGACCACGAGACCCAGCACGGTACCCAGCCCGAGCGCGGCCACGAAGCCGGTCAACCCCCGCGCCAGACTCGTCCAGATGATCCCGAACAGGGTTCCCTGGTACCACAGCGTCCGGAAGCTGTCGGCCACGGCTCCGGGGCTCGGCAGTTCGGCGGGGGACACCAGCCCCAGGACGCAGACCACCTCCCAGACCAGGAGCACCAGGGCAGTCGCAAGCACCGGTGGCAGCGCCTTGCGGAGCAGGAACCCCCCGACCGGCGTCCGGCGGGCCCGTACCTCCTCCAACGCGTCCAGGCCCGCTTCCAGACCGGCCAGGGCCTGCGCGTCGGCGGCCACGGACTCGCTCTCAGTGCTGGCCATGACGGCGGATCTCCCTCCGTAGTTCCTCGGTGATCTCGACCGACAGTGCCGCCACGTCGGGGTCCTCGATACGGCGGGGCTGCGGGATGCCGACCGTCCACTCACGGGCCACCCGCCCGGGGCGGGAGGACAGCAGCACGACGCGCTCGGCCAGCCGGACGGCCTCGCGCACGTTGTGGGTCACGAACAGCACCGACACCGCGGTCTCCCGCCAGATCCGGGTCAGTTCGTCGTGCAGCACATCCCGGGTGATCGCGTCCAGCGCCGCGAACGGCTCGTCCATCAGCAGCAGCCGGGTGTCCTGGGCGAGGGCGCGGGCCAGGGCGACGCGCTGGCGCATTCCCCCCGACAGCTCGTGCACGCGTTTGCCGTACGCGCCCTTCAGGCGGACGAGTTCGAGCAGTTCCTCCGCCCGGGGCCGGCGCCCGGGCCGGGGATGACCGCCCAGTTTCAGGGCGAGTTCGACGTTCCTGCCCGCCGTCAGCCAGGGGAACAGCGCGTGCTCCTGGAACATCAGCGCGGGGCGGCGGCCCGGCACGCTGATGTCGCCCGAGGTCGGCTCGTCGAGCTCGGCGATCAGGTTGAGCAAGGTCGACTTGCCGCACCCGGACGCACCCAGCAGACAGACGAATTCGCCCTGACCGATGTGCAGGTTGATGTCGTGCAGCACGGGCTGGGCGACACCGGGCCGGCCGAAGGACTTGTGGACGGCGGTGAGCCGTACGGCGGTCGCCGTGGTCGGTGCCGTGGTCACGGTGCCTCCTCGGCCACGCCGAGCCCGGCGTCGGACACCGCGGGCCTGCCCAGGTCCCGGAGTACCCGGTCGAGCGGGCGAAGGTCGTAGATACCGTTCAGATCGGGATGTTCGAGCAGCCCCGTACGGACCGCGTGCTCCGCCTCCTCGCGGAGCGTCGCGGCCAGAGGGTCGTCGAGCGGCTCGACCGAGCTCCAGGCCCGGTCGAGCACCGCCCGCGGCAGCGGACGGCTGCCGGCCGCACCGAGGGCACGGTTGACGGCGAGTTCGGCCGCGGCCGGGTGACTCCTTATCCAGGCGTTCGTCCGCACCGAGCCGCGCAGCACCGCTTCCACGATGTCGGCGTGCTCCTTCAGGAACCGCTGGGAGACGACTACCTCGGTGATCACGAACTTCCGCCCGGGCCACAGGTCGGCCTCGTCGAGCAGTACCTTCGCGCCCTCGGAGACCAGTTTGGACGCGGTCGGCTCCGGCACCCAGGCGCCGTCGACGGAGCCCGCCCGGTAGGCGTCCGGGGTGATCTTGTTGTCGGTGCGGACCACCGAGACGTCGCCCTTGCCGCTCTGTGCGTCGACCTTCCAGCCCTGGTCGGCGATCCAGTTGAGGAAGGCCACGTCCTGCGTGTTGCCCAGCTGAGGGGTCGCGATCCGCTTGCCCTTGACGTCCTCCAGGGACTTGATCTTCTTCGGGTTCACGACGAGTTTCACGCCACCGGAGGCCGAACCCGCGATGATGCGCAGGCTCTTGCCGCCGGACCTCGTGTAGCCGTTGATCGCCGGGGAGGGGCCGATCCAGCCGATGTCGACGGAACCGGAGTTGAGCGCCTCGATCTCGGTCGGGCCCGCGTCGAAGGCCACGTACTCGGCCTTCGTGCCACCCAGTTCCTTCTGGAAGAAGCCCTCCTGCTCGCCCGCCAGGGCCGTCATATGGGTGAGGTTCGGGAAGTAGCCGATCCGCACGGTGCCGGCGGAGAGCTTTCGCGCGCCCGGTGCGACAGCAGCCGCGCCGGCGTCCCGCGTCCGCTGTGAGCCGTATCCGCAGGCGGTCGGTACGAGCAGGGCGAGGGCCGCGAGCACCAGACAGGACCGGCGACGGGTGTCCCTACGGGGCTGAGGGGTGGCTGACATGGAGGTCCTCCCCTCGGGGCTGGGCCATGCCCGCGGCCAGGGTTGCCCCGTCGTCCGGGGCGATCAGGATGAAGGAGCCGGTGTGGCGTGAGTCGGCGTACGAGTCGAGCGGCAGCGGCTCCGCGGTGCGGATCGCGACGTGGCCGATGTCGTTGGCGGTCAACCGGCCCGGCTCGGGATGCCGGGAGAGGTCGTTCAGGGTCAGCCGCCAGGGGATCGCCGCGACGATCGCCCTGGCGGTACGGGTGGTGTGCTTGAGCAGCACCTGGTCGCCGACCCGTAGCGGACGGTCGGCCAGATGGCAGACGACGGCCCGGATGTCGCGTGTGAGCACCGGGGCGTGCTCCCCAGTGGTGATCATGTCCCCGCGGGAGACGTCCCGTTGGTCGGCCAGCCGGATGGCTGTCGACTGGGGTGCGAACGAGGCGGCGGCCTCCTTGCCGAGCACGTTGATCGCGACGATCTCGGAGGTCTCGCCGGACGGGTGGACGGTGACCCGGTCGCCGACCCGCAAGGTCCCGGCCGCCAACTGGCCCGCGTAGTGCCGGGTTTGGCCCTGCCGGATGACGTACTGCACCGGGAAGCGGACCGGGGCGTGCGCCAGGTCGTGGCTGACCGGGACGGTCTCCAGGTGTTCCAGGACGGTGGGGCCGCCGTACCAGTCCATGTTGGCGGAGGGTTCCACGACGTTGTCGCCGACGAGCGCCGAGATCGGGATCGCGGTGACCTCGGGGACGCCCAGTTCGGTCGCGTACGCCGTGAACTCCTCGGCGATCCCCGCGAAGATCGGCTCCTGGTAGGCGACGAGGTCCATCTTGTTGACGGCGAGGACGACGTGCGGGACGCGCAGCAGGGCGGCGATCGCGGCGTGCCGGCGGGTCTGCTCGACGACGCCGTTGCGGGCGTCGACCAGGATGATCGCCAGTTCGGCGGTGGAGGCGCCGGTGACCATGTTGCGGGTGTACTGCACGTGGCCAGGTGTGTCGGCGAGGATGAACCGGCGTTTCGGGGTGGCGAAGTAGCGGTAGGCGACGTCGATGGTGATGCCCTGTTCGCGCTCGGCGCGCAGCCCGTCGGTGAGGAGGGCGAGGTCGGGGGTGTCCTGGCCGCGGCCGGCGGAGGCCCGCGCGACGGCTTCCAGCTGGTCGGTGAGGACCGACTTGGAGTCGTGCAGCAGCCGTCCGACGAGGGTGGACTTGCCGTCGTCGACCGAGCCGGCGGTCGCGAACCGCAGGGTGTCGATGGTGGTGCTCATGTCTAGAAGTACCCCTCGCGCTTGCGGTCTTCCATCGCGGCCTCGGAGAGTTTGTCGTCGGCGCGGGTGGCGCCGCGCTCGGTCAGCCGGGACGCGGCGATCTCCGCGATGACCTTCTCGATGCTGTCGGCGTCGGAGTCCACCGCGCCGGTGCAGGACATGTCGCCGACGGTCCGGTAGCGGACCTGGCGCTTCTCGACGCTCTCGCCGTCCTTCGGGCCGCCCCACTCGCCGGCGGTCAGCCACATCCCGGCCCGCTGGAACACCTCACGCTCGTGGGCGTAGTAGATCTGCGGCAGTTCGATGCCCTCGCGGGCGATGTACTGCCAGACGTCCAGTTCGGTCCAGTTGGACAGGGGGAAGACGCGGACGTGTTCGCCGGGGGCGTGCCGGCCGTTGTAGAGGTTCCACAGCTCGGGGCGCTGGCGGCGGGGGTCCCACTGGGAGAACTCGTCGCGCAGCGAGAAGACCCGTTCCTTGGCGCGGGCCTTCTCCTCGTCGCGGCGGCCGCCGCCGAACACGGCGTCGAAGCGCTCGCTCTGGATCTTCTCGGTGAGCGGCAGTGTCTGGAGCGGGTTGCGGGTGCCGTCCGGGCGCTCGCGCAGCACACCGCGGTCGATGTAGTCCTGCACGGGGGCCACGTGCAGGCGCAGTCCGTGCCGTTCGACGGTGCGGTCGCGGTACTCCAGGACCTCGGGGAAGTTGTGGCCGGTGTCGACGTGCAGCAGGGAGAAGGGAACCGTCGCCGGGGCGAACGCCTTGAGCGCCAGGTGCAGCATCAGGATGGAGTCCTTGCCGCCGGAGAACAGGATCACCGGCCGCTCGAACTCGCCCGCCACCTCACGGAAGATGTGGACCGCCTCGGACTCCAGCACGTCCAGGTGGCTGAATGGCACAGTGTGCGGGACCTGCGCCGCGGTCGTGGCCGGAGCCTGTCCGATGCCGCTCATTCGTGCAGCCCGCATTCGGACTTGGCCCGCCCCGCCCAGCGGCCGGCGCGCGCGTCCTCGCCCTCCAGCACCCGGCGGGTGCAGGGGGCGCAGCCGATGGAGGTGTAGCCGTCCATCAGCAGGGGGTTGGTCAGCACGCCGTGTTCGGTGATGTAGTCGTCCATGTCGTCCTGGGTCCAGCGGGCGATCGGGGAGATCTTGACCTTCCGGCGCTTCTCGTCCCAGCCGACCACCGGGGTGTTCGCCCGGGTCGGTGAGTCGTCGCGGCGCAGTCCCGTGACCCAGGCGTCATAGTGCTCCAGGCCCGCTTCCAGCGGCTGGACCTTGCGCAGCTTGCAGCACAGGTCGGGGTCGCGGTCGTGCAGCCTGGGACCGTACTCGGCGTCCTGCTCGGCGACCGTCCGGCGCGGGGTGAGGGTGAGGACGTTGACGTCCATCACGGCCTCGACCGCGTCCCGGGTGCCGATAGTCTCCGGGAAGTGGTAGCCGGTGTCGAGGAAGACGACGTCCACGCCCTTCTGGACACGCGACGCCAGATGGACGACCACGGTGTCCTCCATGGAGGAGGTCACGCAGAAGCCCTTGCCGAAGGTGTCCACCGCCCACTGGAGGATCTCCAGGGCCGGCGCCTCTTCGAGCTCCCTGCCCGCCCGGCGGGCGAGCTGCTCAAGGTCGTGCATGGTCGACCCCTTTGTGTGTACCGGAAATAACACCGATAAAGGAGAGTGCGAACGCCCTGAGACACCCCGTGCATTCCCAGGAGTTCCGCGGGAGATCCGCGGAGGGTCGCAGGTCCTCGTTTCCGCAGTAAGGACAGTAGAAAGGTGCCGTGCGCTCACTCACGAATCCTCCCGATGGGTGGCCGATCGCACACGCTATAGGCGTGTGGATACGCGTTGCTGACAGATCGCTGATCGGCGTCCGGAAAGCCCGTCGGCGCTCATGCTTCGTCATGGGGGGCAGAGCGTCAGTGGCTCGTCAGTCCCCGGTAAGGCGGGGCGGGCACGATGGATTTCAGAACGACGGCGGGAGGAACGGTGATCCCGCCGGGATGGGGAGAGGTACCCGAAGCGGCCGAACGGGTTCCGGGTTTGTCCGGGAGGGTCCTTGTGGCCCGCGCAGGTTCGAATCCTGCCCTCTCCGCTCATGTGCCGGTGCCCATCGTCCAGCAGGACGGTGGGCACCGGTCTTACCTCGCAGATAATCGACACACGACCGGCGCGGGTCGATAGTGGGGCCAACGATCCCGGTGGCAGATCCGGGCGCGCAGACATGTAAGGGCTGAGCGCGATGCGGTCGGACGACGGGAGTGCGCCCGAGACCGGGCCCGGCGGGCTGGCGCGCCGCATCCGTGAGGAGCGACGGCTGAGCCGGGAAGCGGTGGCGGCCCAGGTCGGGGTGTCGGCACAGAATCTGGAGCGGTTCGAGGCGGACCGGCTGGTCCCGGACCGTTCGGTGCTGCTGCGGCTCGCCGAACTGCTCGGCCTCTCCCTGCGGGACCGCAACGAACTGCTCGCCCGCGCCGGCCACGGCCGGCCGTACGACGAGACCCCCCTGGCCGCCCCCGAGATGGCGGCGTTCCGCACCTTGGTGAGCAACGTCCTGCGCAGCCACGGCGCCGTGCCCGCTATGGCAGTCGACCAGTCGGGGCGCCTGCTCGCTGTCAACGCGGCCGCAGACCTGATCGTCGATGTGGTCGCCCCGGCCGACCGTACCTATCTCACCGAGGCCGGAGTGCGGACCCACATCCATCCCGACTGCCTCGACAAGTGGACCCTCGACAGCTCCGAGTGGACCGGGCACGTGCTCCGTGGGGACCTGCAGGACAGGAGCGCCGCCCCGCAACGTTTCTCACTGCTGCGGATCACCGTGGCGGGCCGGGACCTTGCTTTCGTGAATGTCGAAACGGTCTTTGCGCTGCCTTTGAACGTCACCGTGGAAGAAGTGGCGATTCAGGCATTTTTCCCCGCCGACGAGGAAACGGCCAGATTTCTGCGGTGACCGCCCGTCCGTGGGTCGAGTGTCTCGATCTTGTCTCGAACCCGTGTCAGCCTCATGTCAACGCGCCATCAGATGCTGCAGGCAGGCTATGGGCTTGAAAGTAATCCGCGGAACGGTGCAACGGGGGAAGTGACGTCGTGGTGCTCCAGATATGCGGAGTCATTTGCTCCAATTTATGTGCGTCCGGCGCCCGGCAGGGTCGCATGCACATGATCGAGATGGTCACCATCCGAATGGGGGAAACTTTGCGCTTCTGTATTCTCGGTCCGCTCCTTGTGTTCAATGGCGAGCGGGCTGTCCGGCTTCAGGGGAGGTTGCAGAACAGGCTCTTGCTCACACTCCTCGTCAATGCCGGACAGATGGTGATAATCGACGATCTGATCAACGAGGTCTGGGCGAACGATCAGCCTGTCTGCGTGGAGAACGCCCTGCAGGCTCATGTGAGTCGGCTGCGTCGACGGCTCTCCGCGCTCGAACCGGAGGTCGACCGGCCGCGGCTGATCACCCACACCTCCGGCTACCAGCTGCGGGTCGAGCCCGGCGAGCTGGACAGCGATCTCTTCCAGCAAGAGGTCGAGCGCATCCGCGCGGCGGTCCCCACGGGCTCGCCCCTGGAGGCCGTCTGTCAGCTGCGTGCGGCCCTGGACCTCTGGCGGGGCCCCGCGCTCGGCGGGGCCGTCGGCGGGCCGATGTACGAGGCCGCCAAGGTGCGGTGCGAGGAGATGCGCCTGTCCGCGCTCGAACTCCTCTATGACCTCGAACTGGAGAGCGGTAACCATGTGAGAGCGGTGACCGAACTGCGCCAGTTGCTGGTCGAGTTCCCCTTCCACGAGCGCCTGCGACAGCAACTGATGACCGCGCTGCACAGGTCGGGCCGTCAGACTGAGGCGCTCGCCGTCTACCGTCAGCTGTGGTGCCGACTGACCGACGAGCTGGGTCTCGAACCGACACCGGCGATGCGCGAGTACGAGCGCGCGCTGCGCGAGGGCGCCGCGGACCTGAACTCGGCGCCGGTGGTCTCAGGCTGAGGCGGTTCCTCTCCCGGCTCTTCCGCTCCTTCCCTTCCCTCCCTTTCTGTTCCTTTCGGCCTTCGTCGCACCACGCGCTCCGGCATGACCGTTGACGCGCACGCACGCATGCCGCGACACGGCCGACAGGGACAACGCCTGCGGGCCGGCCCGGAGTTCTCTCCGGGCCGGCCCGCCTGTGTTCCGGACGGTTATGCCGACGTGCCCGCCGTGGTGAGCAGCAGTTCCTCCAGGGCGGCCAGCGCACGGTCCGCCGCCGCGGCGGCTTCCGCGTCGTCCGGGTCGCCGCACAGCGCGGTGAAGTGCTCGATGACCTCGGCCTGGATGTCCGGAATCCGCCCGGTCGGTGTCGGCGTGTCAGTCACGGGTGCTCCTCTGGTCACAGCGCGCCGGCGGCGCGGAAGATGTGGACGAACGCATTGACGCTGGCGGGGCCCTGGAAGGCGACGTACTCGGTGAGCACCAGGCTCTGGTTCCACTTCTGCTTGTACGCGAGCTGGGTGGCGGCGGGGTACACGTCCTTGCCGTTCTCCCACAGGAAATGCATGAACCACCGGAAGGCCGCGCTGCTGCCCGGCATCTCCACCTTCTCGTCCAGGGTGGTGAAGGGCGTGAATCCGAAGTGCAGCCAGGGGACCTGCTCCTGGAGGAAGGCATCGATGGCGGTCTTGTTGATCGCTTCCATCAGCCCCGGCGAGAGGTCGGGCCGCCGCCGGCTCAGGTCGTGCATCCAGCCAGGCCGGGTGCCGTAGACCGGCGAGTACAGGATGTAGCCGGCCGGCGCGCCGTCGATCAGACCGAGGAACAGCCGGCGGTACCGCTGCGCGGGGCCGCCGCACTGACCGACGAGGTACTCCAGCTGCTTGGCGCCCTCGCCCTTCAGGGGCAGCCACATCCGGTCGATACCGACGATCGCTTCACGCCATTCCTCGTAGTCCGCCTCGATCACGGTGAGCCCGTTGCGGAAGGCCCGCGAGATCTTGTTCCGAAGCTGCATGAACCGGGTCCCGGACAGCGTGAACGTGGTGAGGTCGACCGCGTACGAGGAGCCGATCTGATTCACCGTGAAGCCCCGCTCGGCGTAGATCCGGGCGTCTCGCTCCTGCAACTGGACGGAGACCACCTGGTATCCCCGGTCCGCCGCGAACTGCATGAATCCGTCAAGTAGTTCGCGATAGCACTCGTCGGGCGCGAACGGGCCTCCGAACTGCACCAGATAGGGGCCGGCCGGACGATAGACGATCACTCCGTCGCGGCCCGGAAGGGTGAAGTACGAATTCCCTTGGCTGACCGCGAGGAATGAGCTTGGATTGTCGGACTCCGCATGATTGCGGATGGCGTTGTGCACAAAATCGAAGGAGACTGCTTCGTCGCTTATGACGCTCTCGGTCATACCATCCACCTCGCTCAGGACTGTTCGGGGTGCCGTATTCCGATACCAGTCGGAGGATGGCGACTATGGCATGCGCCCGCATGCTCCGCAAGTGCTGCGAAAACGGCGGCGGATGACGTAGGGAAATGTCAGCGAGGCGTCAACGAGTAGTCAGCGGGAACTCCGGTCAGACCGATGTCAGCGCAGGATCAGGGGCCCTCTGCCAGGATCTCGGACGTCGAAAGGCCACTTGGCGCAAGAGAGAAGGATCGTGGCAGTGCGTGAAATCTCCAGCGGCCCTGATCAGGTGACGAAAGAGCGTACCAAACCCCTGCTCAGTTACCACTCTTATGTCGGAGGAAAAGATATCGAGGGTATGGGCTGGGTTTATACGGTCAGTTCCAAGTCCCTCCTCGAGGACGTGTTCACCAGCGTGAGTCTCAAGCGGGCGCTGGAGCAGGATCCCGACCCGCGCTCCGTTGCGGCACAGCACCCCTACGTGGTGGGCCGCTGCGGGGTGATCGGTATGCCCGACGTCGTCGCGGCCACCGAGGCCGCGGCCGCCGCCGTGGACGCCTGGTCCACCACTCCGCTCGCCGACCGGCTGCGGCTCGGTGCCCGGTTCCGGGACGAGCTCATCGAACACCGGGACACCATCCTGGAGATCATGGTCGCCGAGGCCCACCCGGTCACGCTGGCCCGCTGGGAGCTGACCTGTCTCATCCAGGCGTACAGCGACGAGAGCCTGGCCTGGTACGAGCAGCAGATGTATGCCGAGCGCGAGTACCTCGGCCGCAGACTGGTCGTACGCCGGCAGGCGGACGGGGTGGTCGCCATCAACCCGCCGCAGAACGCGCCGGTACCCAACTCGGGCCTCGCGGTACTGGCGTTGATGGCCGGAAACGCCGTGGTCGTCCGGGCCCCGCGCAGCATCGCCCTGAGCACTCTCTACATCCTGCGCGAGCTGGCGGTACCGCTGCTGGAGGAGATGCAGGCCCCGCCCGGCACCCTGAACATCGTCTGCGGCACCCCACAGAAGATCATCGACCACTGGCTGGACGACCCGCGGGTCAACGACATCATGTACTTCGGCGCCAGCGAAGCCGGGCTGAGGTTCGAGCAGGAGTGCGTCGCTCGCGGCAAGAAGCCCATCCTCGAACTCGCGGGCAACGACACCCTGGTGGTCTGGAAGGACGCCGACGTCTCCGCCGCCGTGGAGGCGATCTGCGAGGCCTTCTACGGGTCCGGCCAGATCTGCATGGTGCCCAACTGCGTGATCGTGCACCCTGAGATCGCCGAGGAACTCATCGGCCGGCTCAAGTCCGCCGCCGAGGCCATCACCCCCGGATACCCCGACGACCCCGACGTTCTGCTGTCACCGGTCCGGCGCAGTGAGCGGTTCTTCGCGCTGCTGCGCCAGGCCCTCGACCAGGGCGGCCGGCTCGTCTGCGGAGGCCGGCGGGTGGAACTCGACGGCACGCCTTCCCAGGCCGGCCAGTTCCTCCAACCGACCGTCGTACGGGTTGACGGGATGGCCGAGTCGGCGGCCTTCGACATGGTGCGCCAGGAGACGTTCTTCCCCCTGCTGCCCGTCGTCGTCCCGGCCCCGACCGCCGACGCCACCCTGCTCGAGGACGTCATCGACTTCGTCAACGGCAACGACTACGGGCTGCGCAACTCGCTGTGGGCCCGCTCCGCCGACGTCATCGACCGCTTCGTCACCCGGGTGCGCAACGCGGGCCTGCTCAAGGTCAACGACTCCCACATCGGCTTCCTGCCCGTCGTCCCCACCCACGGCGGGACGGGGCTCACCGGCGGCGCGTTCGGTGAGGGCAACTACCCCATGCTCAAGACCTCCCACGTGCAGGGGGTGAGCCTCGGCAAGGGGATCTCACCGCGCGTGGCCATGTTCGAAAACTGACGGACACCCGAGTCAGGAGTCCCTGATGCGCTCCCTCGACCTGGCCCGCGCGGCCTGCGAACGCCACCACCCCGGCCTGCTCAAGGCCCTCGAGGAGGAACCGCTCGCGGCCCGTGAGGCGGCCGACAGCCCCGTGATCGACATCTTCCGGGCACATGGCGGCCCCACCCTGCTCGTGCCCACCCAGTACGGCGGCCTCGGCGTCCAAGCCCTGGAAGCCGTACAGGTCACCCGGGCCATCGGCGCCCTGTCGCCGTCCCTCGCGGCCGGCGCCACCATGCACAACTTCACTGTGGCCATGCTCTTCCAGCTGGTCGAACGGCTCGGCGCGGCGACGGCCGAGCAGACCGAGGTGCTGCACCGCATCGCACCGGAGCGGATGCTGCTCGCCTCGGGGTGGGCGGAGGGCCGTACCGAACAGAACATCCTCGCCCCCACGGTCGTCGCCACCCCGACCGAGGGCGGCTTCCTGGTCAACGGTGCGAAGAAGCCGTGCAGTCTGTCGGGCTCGATGGATCTGCTCACCGCGAGCGCCTTCCTCCCCGACGAGAACGGCACCCCCCAGCTGGTCATCCTGCTCGTACCCGCGAAGACCCCGGGCGTCTCCCTGCACCCGTTCTGGGGCACCGGTGTCCTCGCCGCCGCACAGAGCGACGAGGTGCGGCTGAAGGACGTCTTCGTCCCGGAGTACCAGGTGATCCGGGCGACCCCGGAGGACCCGGGCCGCCTCGACGACCTGCAGACCGCCGCGTTCGTCTGGTTCGAACTGCTCGTCACCTCCGCCTACGTCGGGGTCGCCGCCACGCTCACCGAACGCGTCCTGGAGCGCCGCCGCGGCAGCGTGAGCGACCGCGCCGCACTCGCCGTCCAGCTGGAGTCGGCCGTCGCGCTGACCGAGGGCATGGCACGCGCCGTCGACGACGGCGCGGCCGGCGACGGCGCGGTGGCCGCCGTCCTCGTCACCCGGTTCGCCGTCCAGAAGGCGCTGGCCGCGGTGAGTGACCTGGCCGTCGAACTCCTGGGCGGTATCGCCTTCATCGAGTCGCCGGACATCGCCTACCTCTCCTCGGCCGTACGGCCCCTCGCCTTCCACCCGCCGTCCCGTACCAGCACCACCGAGGCGCTGGTCGAGTACTTCGCCGGCGGCCCCCTGCTGCTCTCCTGAGCCGCATTCGTCACCGTCCCCGTCAGTCCACGTGCCAGCAGCCCGAGGAGGGCGAGTATGACCACCTATGTGGAGGCCGACCGCACGGCCGACACGGAGGCCGAGATCCTGGGCCTGTACCGCAAACATCTGAGCAAGGGCCGTGCCACCGTCGCCGAGCTGTTCGGCAGCCACATGGAGGTCGAGTCCTCCGGTGCCCGGCTGCGCACCAGCGACGGCAAGGAGTACCTCAACTGCAGCGGCTACGGCGTCTTCATCATGGGTGCCCGGCACCCCCGGGTGATGGAGCTGGTCCGCAGGCAGCTGGAGACCCACCCCATCGCGACCCGCATCCTGCTGGAGCCGACGGTCGGCCGGGCGGCCGAGGCACTGTCCTCCGTCGTCCCCGCACATCTCAACCGCATCCACTTCGCCCTCTCCGGTGCCGAGGCCGTCGAGACCGGCCTCAAACTGGCCCGGGCCAACGGCAAGAAGCGCCTGGTCTCCATGCGGATGGGCTACCACGGCAAGACCCTGGGCGCGCTGTCGGCCACCGCCAAGGAGGTCTACCAGAAGCCGTTCCGGCCGTTGCTCGCCGATGTCACGCACATCCCCTTCGGTGACCTGGAGGCGCTGGAGGAGGTGCTCAGCGCGCACCCCGGCGAGACCGCGGTGATCGTCGAGCCGGTCCAGGGCGAGGGCGGGGTCATCCTGCCGCCCGCCGGCTACCTGCCGGGCGTCGAACGGCTGGTGCGCACGTACGACGGTTTCCTCATCCTCGACGAGGTGCAGACCGGCATGGGCCGGCTCGGCGAGTGGTGGGGCGCGGACCTGTACGGAGTCAACCCGGATGTCCTGCTCGCCGGCAAGGCGCTCGGCGGCGGGGTGATGCCGGTGTCGGCGGCGCTCGCCAGCCGCAAGACCTTCGCTCCGTTCGACAAGGACCCCTATCTGCACACCGGCACCTTCACCGGGGCCCCGGTCCTGATGGCCGCGGTGCAGGGCGCGATCGAGGTGGTCAAGGAGGAGCGGCTGGTCAGCAGGGCCGCCGAGCTCGGCGGCCGGCTGCTGCCCGAGCTGTCCCGGATCGCGCACCAGAACCTGCCCGGCCTGGTGAAGGAGGTGCGCGGCCAGGGCCTGCTGATCGGCATCGAGATGGTGGAGGCGGGCCTGGCCGGAGAGCTGCTGATCGAGCTGTTCAACCACGGTGTCGTCGGCAACCACTCCATGAACGGCAGCTCGGTCGCCCGGTTCACCCCGCCGGCCATCCTCACCGACGCCGACGTCACCTTCCTGCTCGAAGCGTTCGACAAGGCCACGCGCGACCTCCTCGCGGAGCGCGCCCGGATGCCCGAAGGCGGTCGGTAGAGATGCGGAAGGTCATTCTGGACGCGGTGATCCACGGCACGGACCCGGGCACCGTCTTCGAGAACGTCGTGCAGTTCAAGCGCTACCCCGAACTGTCGCCCCACGTACAGGCCACCGAGGTCACCGAGACCCGGCCGAGCGCCACCGGGGCCTCCAGCTGGGAGCTGCTGTTCCGCAGTGGGCTGCTCCAGTGGTCGGAGACCGAGCGGTTCCTCAAGGACGACCTGCGCATCGAGTTCGAGCAGACCGAGGGCGACTTCGAGACCTTCCACGGCCACTGGTCGCTGGGCCCGGACGGCGCCGACACGGTCCTGCACTTCGAGTGCGACTTCGACTTCGGCATCGAGAGTCTCGAAGGAATCCTCGACCCGATCGCCGAGCGCGTGATCAAGGAGACCGTGGCGTGGGCCGTGGTCGGGCTGCACGACTCGGTCCGCCTGGAGGGCGACCTGGAGCTGTTGCCGACCGCGACCGCCGACCGCTGACCACCCCGCCCGTGAGCTGAGGAGCCGAGCCATGGACATGGCCAACCCGTTCGAGACCCCCGTCACCTACCGACTGCACCGCGCCGAGTACCTCGTCGGGCTCGCGGTGACCATCGGGCTGTTCGGCGCCCACATCGGGGAGGTGCGCTGGATACCGGCTGTCATCCTCTTCGCCTACATCGACCTGATCGGCTACATCCCGGGGGCCGTCGCCTACCGGCGCAGCCCCGGCCACCGGGTCGCCAAGGGCTACTACGTCGCCTACAACACCATGCACAGCCTGATCACGCAGACCGTGGTCGCCGGGATCTGGATGCTGGTGTACAAGCCCGAGTGGGCCCTGCTGGTCCTGCCGATCCACCTGTTCGCCGACCGGGGCGTGTTCGGGAACTTCCTCAAGCCCTTCGCGCTTGGCTTCGAGCCCGAGCCCAACCCGGCCTACACCCGGCTTGCGGCCGAACTGCACTGCCGCCGCGGCCCGCACGAGACGGCCGGGGCGGGCGTCACCGCGGCCCGCACATGAGCGGCCGCCGGACGGCGGGCTCCGACGCGGGGTCGGCCGACGCAGGGCCGGCCCACGCGGGGTCGGCCGACGGAGGGCTGGTCTCCGCCCTCCGGCTGACCACCGGCGTCACCGTCCTGACGGCCCACGCCGACGGCCGGATGCACGGATCCACGGTCAGTGCCGCCGGACTGGTCTCCCGCAACCCGCCGGTCGTCGCGGCCGGCCTGCGCCCGGACTCCGCCCTGCTCGAACTGGCCCACGACTCGGGCCGGTTCGCCGTGAACGTGCTGTCCGGCCGCCAGGCCCTGCTCGCCGACTGGTTCGCCAACCCCGAACGCCCCGTGGGCGCCGCCCAGTTCGAGCCACTGGGCTGGGCGCCGGACCCGGAGACCGGACTGCCGCTGCTGGGCCACGCGCTCGCCCACCTGATCTGCCGGGTCTCGGGCCGGTTCGCGGTCGGCGACCACGAACTGCTCCTCGGCACGGTGCAGACGGGCTGGCACGGCAGCGGCACCCCGCTGATCAGCTTCGAGGGCGGCCTGCACGGCGCGGAGTTCCACGAGGTCCCGCGGCGGCGCGGACGGCGCGGCGTGACCGGTGCCCTCGCCGTCGCGCTGGACTGACCGCCGTCCGGCGCCCCGCCCCCCTGTCCCGTCCGACCCCGACGTACGACGAGAGGAACCGACATGACCAGCAATGTTCCCGCCGAGACCGGCTGGGACACGGCGCCGGGACTGCTCGACGGCGCGATGAACCTCAACCTCACGCCCCAGCAGTGCGATCTGGCGTACTGGCTCGGCGGGGTCGCCCAGGGCACCCTCGTCGGCCGGGCCGCCACCGGGCACACCGACGAGGAGCCCACCCCCGCCCACATGCGTGAGGACGGGCCGCTGCGTGACGCGCTCATCATGGAGCTGGGTTGCCGGTCGGTGGCCGAGACCGAGGCGACGAAGGTGCTCGCCCACTACGTGGCGGGCGCTCCCGACACCGCGGGCCTGGAGTTCTTCGCCACCCAACTCCTGGACGAGGCCAGGCACGCCATGGTCTTCCGCAACCACCTCCTCGAACTCGGCGTCCCGGCTGCCGAGTTGGAGGCCACCGTGGCGAAGGTCTCCGCCGACTACACCCGTGAGGTCGTCGATCCGATCCTGGACTTCGCGCTGCGCGCCGTGCGGGACGAGCAGGACTTCGCCGGCGGGGTCGCCGTGTTCACCATCGTCATCGAGGGTGTGCTGGCCCCCGCCGCCGAGCTCAGCGAACGCAAGTGGAACGTCCTGGACCCAGCCGCCGGCGCCATCGCCCGCGGCGCCTCCATCGACGAGATCCGCCACCTCTCGGTCGGCAGCACCATCGTCCGCGACCACCTGCTCCGGCACCCCGACTACCGCCCGCGGCTGATGGACATCCTGGAACGCGGCCGTACGCTCTGGGAGCGGATCCCGGACCGCAAGTACGTCCTGGAGCGGGAGGAACTCTTCCAGGAGGGCATGCGGGAGCACGCCGAACTCATCGCGGACTACGAGGTGTTCCCCGGTCGCCGGCTCCTCGACACCACACCCGGGGAGCGCTACGACCTCGCCGAGCGGTGGACGGACGAGATGGCCGACAGCCGCTTCGCGTACATGGGCCTCGACCCCGCCGTCATGCGGATCGCCTGAGCGGGCCGCCATGACCGGTGACCGGTACACCCCGACCTGCGTGATCAGCGGACTCGGCGCCTGGCTGCCGCCGCGTGTGGTCACCAATGATGAACTCACCGCCCACCTCGACACCTCGGACAGTTGGATCCGGGAGCGCACCGGCATCGCGGCCCGCCGTCGCGCCGCGCCCGGTGTGTCCACGGGCGACCTCGCCGTCGCGGCCGGCGAACTGGCCCTCAAGGCGGCGGGCGGAGGCCCGGTGGACGCGGTCGTCCTCGGCACCACGACCCCGGACCGCCTCTGCCCCGGGACGGCACCCGAGGTCGCCTCCCGGCTCGGGCTCACCGGAGCCGCCGCGTTCGACGTGTCCGCCGTGTGCACCAGCTTCCTGTACGGTCTCGCCACCGCGGCCGGGCTCATCGCCACCGGCACCGCCGAGAGCGTCCTGTTGATCGGGGCCGAGACGTACTCGACGATCCTGGACCCCGACGACCGTACGACTTCGGTGATCTTCGGCGACGGCGCCGGAGCGATGGTGCTCAGGGCCGGCCGCCCCATGGAGCCCGGAGCCGTCGGCCCGGTGCTGCTCGGCAGCGACGGCAGCCAGAGCGACCTCATCCAGATCCCGGCCGGCGGCTCCCGGCAGCGCTCCACGGGCTCCGTCGCCCCCCGGCAGGACCACTACTTCCGGATGAACGGCTCCGACACCTACCGCAACGCCGTGCTGCGCACCACCGCCGTCGCGCAGGCGGCCCTGGAACGGCGGGGCTGGAGCCCCGACCAGGTCGACCGGTTCGCCGCCCACCAGGCCAACGCCCGGATCGTGGACGCGGTCTGCGTCCGGCTCGGCATCCCGCCGGGGGAGCAGCGCCTCAGCAACATCGGGCGGGTCGGCAACACGGCTGCCGCCTCCGTTCCGCTGCTGCTGGCCGAATCCGTCGTCGAGGGGCGGCTGCGACCCGGCGACCGGACCCTGCTGGCCGCCTTCGGCGGCGGCCTCACCTGGGGCGCCACCACGGTCCTGTGGCCCGACGTGCCAGCACTGACCGGCTGAGATCCGAACCCGACAACACGGCCCTGGGGAGGACCACGTGTACGAAGACGTCAAGAAGATGCTGATCACGTCCTTCAACGTCATGGAGGAGGACTTCCACGACGGCGCCAGTCTCACCGACCTCGGCCTGGACTCGCTCGACCTCGTCGAGCTGGCCATGCAGCTGGAGACGCTCGGCGCCAAGGTCACCGACGACGAACTCGCCGACGCGCCGAGCCTCGAAGCCGTCGTCGCCCTGCTGGAGAACCGCAGTCAGGGAGCGACCCATGCGTAGCACCTCGTCCCCGTCCGCCCCGCCGTCCGAGAGCGGCCGGCTCTCCCTCAGCCTCACCACACCGAAGATCGTCTTCCTGATCATCGCCGCCGCCGCCCCGCTCGCCGCCATGGTCTGCACCGTGCCGCTCGCCTTCGCCCTCGGCAACGGACCGGGCGTACCCGCGATGTTCGTGTTCGCCGGCCTGACCCTGATGTGCTTCTGCGTCGGCTACGCCGCGATCAGCCGCCGCGTCGTCAACGCGGGAGGCTTCTACACCTACATCTCCAGCGGTCTCGGCCGGCCACCCGCGGTCGGCGGCGGCCTCATCGCGGTGGTGGCCTACAACACCGCCTCCGTGGGGCTGCTCGGCGCCTTCGCCTACTTCGCCCAGCTCGTCGCGGCCTCGCACGGGCTCGACCTGCCCTGGGAGGTGTGGGCGGGAGCCGGACTCGTGGTGGTCGCCGTGCTCGGCTACCGGCAGATCGACCTGAGCGCCCGGGTGCTCGCCGTGGCCATGTGCTGCGAGGTGGGCATCCTGTTGCTGCTCGCCGTGGCCGTGCTGGTCCGGGACGGCGGCTCGGCGCTGCCGGCCACCTCGTTCGCGCCGCACACCCTCGCCGGAGCCGGCACCGGCGTGTCGATGATGTTCGCGTTCATCTCCTTCATCGGGATCGAGTCCGCGGCCCTCTACGGCGAGGAGGCGCACGACCCGGAGCGCAGTGTCTCCCGGGCCACCTACATCGCCGTCTCCCTCATCGCGCTCTTCTACGGCTTCATCAGCTGGATCGCGGTCGGCGCGGTCGGCGCGGCCGACGTCCAGCGGGTGGCCACCCACCAACTCGGCGATCTCTTCTTCAACCTGAGCGACGACTACCTGACGGCCGGGCTCACCACCGTCATGCAGATCCTGCTGTGCCTGAGCCTGTTCGCGGGCTGGCTGGCCCTGCACAACGCCGCCAACCGCTACATGTTCGTGCTCGGCCGGGAGCGGGTGCTGCCCGGCTTTCTCGGCGCAGTGCACCCCCGACTCGCCTCGCCGTACCGGGCGAGCCTCGTCCAGACCGTGTTCAGCCTCGTGACCGCCGCGGCGTTCGCGGTCGCGGGCCTCGACCCGTACCTCGGGCTGACCACCAGCATGCTCGGCCTCGGCACACTGGGGATCGTCTTCCTCCAGGCGGTGGCCTGCCTGTCCGTCATCGGCTACTTCCGGCGCAGGCGCGACCGTCACTGGTGGCGCACCATGGTCGCGCCCGGACTCGGCTTCGTCGGCCTCGTCGTCGCCACCACCCTGGTCGTGACCAACTTCGACACCATGACCGGCACGGACAACCCGGTCGTCGGTTCGCTGCCCTGGCTGATTCTCGCCGGCGCCGTGCTCGGCCCCGCGTACGCGCTGTGGATCCGCGCCGCCCACCCCGAACGCTATGCGCGCCTGGCCGGCGTGGCCACCCGGGGCGAGACCGCACCCCGCGGCCGCGAGGTCGGCGAGGCCGTGCCGGCCGGGGGCCGGCCATGACCGCGGACCTCGAGGGGCTGGCCCGCGCCGACGCCATGACCTGGGGCATGCGGGACTTCGTGGCCCTGCTCAACGAGGCCGTTCGGCTCCGGCTCGCCGCCCCCGAGACCCGTACCGCACCCACCACCCTGGCGGCACCCGGCCCCGGTGGCCGCCGCCCACCCCAGGCAGGGAAGGACAGGATGACCACCGGTCAGGACCCAGCGACCATCACGGCCCGGCTGCGCCGGCACGCCCTGGAGCGGCCCCGGCACACCGCGGTCGTCTGCGAGGGCCGTGAGACGACGTACGAACGCCTGCACCGGGAGAGCAACCGCACCGCGCACGCCCTGCGCGCCGCGGGGCTCACCCCGGGCTCGCGGGTTGCCTATCTCGGACGCGAGTCGGAGCACTACTACGACATCGTGCTGGGTGTGATCAAGGCCGGGCTCGTGATGGTCCCCATCAACTGGCGGCTCACCGCGCACGAGGTCGACCACGTCATGCGCGACTCCGGAGCCCGACTGCTCTTCGTGGAGCGGCGGTTCCTGCCCGTCGCCGAGCGGCTGCTGCCCGAACTGCCGGGCCTGGAACACATCGTGGTGACGGACGACGGCGACGACCGCGGTGCCGGACTGCACGTGTGGAAGGACGGCCGCCCCGACACCGACATCGGTCTCGGCGCCCGCACGGACGACGCCGTCCTGCAGATGTACACCAGCGGTACGACGGGCCTGCCCAAGGGCGTGGTACTCGCCCACCGCACCTACTTCACCTTCCAGGAGAACATGGCGGCGTCCGGCCTGGACTGGATCGACTGGCTGCCCGAGGACATCCACCTGATCTCCTTCCCCGGGCTGCACTCCGGCGGTATGGCCTGGTTCATGTTCGGTCTGGCGGCCGGCTCCACCAACGTCGTCATGCCGATGTTCGTCCCTGAGGAAGCGGTCCGGCTCATCCGGGAGCACAAGGTCACCACCACCTTCTGCGCGCCCGCGATGCTGCAGATGATGCTGGACGAACCGGGCGCGAACCGTGCGGCGTTCGCCTCGCTGCGCAAGGTCACCTACGGCGGCGCGCCGATGCCGGCCGACCTGATGCGTCGTTGCGTCGACGAGTTCGGCTGCGAACTGGCCCAGATGTACGCCTCGGCGGAGACCGGCTCCGTGGTCACCTGCCTCACCCCTTCCGAGCACCGTCCGGGCGGGCCGAAGGCCGGCTCCGCCGGACGGGCCTGCCCGGGCAACGAGGTGCGCATCCAGGACAGTGAGGGCAGGCCTCTGCCGAGGGGGGAAATCGGCCAGATCTGGGTCCGCAGTCCCGCGCACTTCGTGGAGTACTGGGGCAACCCCGAGGCCACCCGGCTGGCGCTGCGCGACGGCTGGCTGGCCATGCCGGATGCCGGCTACCTCGACGAGGACGGGTACCTGTACGTCTGCGACCGGATCAACGACATGATCATCGTCGCTGGGCAGAACATCTACCCGGTCGAGGTGGAGAACGCCATCAGGGACGCGAGCCCCGACGTCGCCGACGTCGCCGTGATCGGTGTGACCGACGAACGCTGGGGTGAACTGGCCAAGGCCGTGGTGGTGCTGCACCCGGGGCGGCGGACGACCGGACGTGAGCTCATGGTGGCCCTGCGCGGCCGGATCGCCGACTTCAAGATCCCGACACGGTACGAGTTCACCGACAGCCTGCCCCGCAATCCCACCGGCAAGGTGCTGCGCCGCGAACTGCGGGACCCCATCCGGCCGGATCTCGCCGCCGACCGGGCCTGACGGGCCCCCAACACCTCCCTGACGGGGTGCCGTACCGGGCGATCGGGTACGGCACCCGGTGGCAGGAAACCGATCGCACGGTGGTCGTGCGACGGCTGAGCGTCTACCGTGACAATGCCGAGGCGTCGCCATGGCGGCGAGCGGGACGGGGAGTGGAGTACACGCATGGCTGTGTCCGAGCGGGGTGCGCCGTCACAGGTGGGCTCGCTGCTGCGGGAGTGGCGCGAGCGCCGTCGCCTGAGCCAGGTGGACCTCGCCAACCAGGCGGGCGTGTCGGCCCGGCACATCAGCTTCCTGGAGACCGGGCGGGCCAAGCCCAGCCGGGCCATGGTCCTGCGCCTCGCCGAGCAGCTCGACGTCCCCATGCGCGACCGCAACCCCCTCCTGCTGGCGGCCGGCTACGCCCCCGCCTACGAGCAGAAGACCCTCGCCGATCCGGCCATGGGCCCGGTGCTGGACGCCGTCAGACAGGTGCTGCGCGGCCACGATCCCAACCCCGCGCTGGTCGTCGACGGCGAGTGGAACCTCGTCGAGGCCAACCGGGGCTTCGCACTGTTCACCGAGGGCTGCGCCCCCGAACTACTCGAACCCCCGATCAACGTGCTGCGGCTGGTCCTGCACCCCAAGGGCATGGCCCCTGGCGTCGCCAACCTCGGCGTGTGGCGGGCCAAGCTGCTCGGCCGGCTGCGCCGGCGCGCCGCCTCCGACCCCCGGCTGCGGCCGCTCTACGAGGAACTCCTGGAGTACCCCTGCGACCAGGAGGAGCCCGAGGTCGACATGCCCGTCGCGGGCGACATCTGCATCCCGTTCCAACTGCGCCGCGGCGATCAGGTGCTGTCCTTCTTCGGCACCCTCGCCACCTTCGGCACGCCACGTGACATCACCGTGGCCGAGCTGATCATCGAGTCGTTCTTCCCGGCCGACGGGATCACCGCGGACGCGGTCCGTGCATACGTCTCCACCGGCGCCGGAAACTTCTCGTAACCCGTTCTCCCTGGTCAGGTGGGGTAAGTAGGTCGTTCCTACCTCGGAAGTAATTGAGCTTCCTACCTCTGGACGGGACAGTTGGGCTCACCGCACACCCAGGTCGGCAGGCCGCCAGCTTCGGCCTGCCCTGATCAGGAGTTCCCTCCATGACCACTTCCGCCACTCCTGCCACGTCCCCGGGCGGATCAGCGCAAGCCAAGGCGGCCTCGACAGGGCCGCATCCGCTCACCCTGCCCATCGTCCTGGTCGGTGTCTTCCTGAGCGGCCTGGACTTCTTCATCGTCAACGTGGCGATCCCCGCGATCCAGGCGGACCTGCACGCCACCGAGGCGCAGATCCAGCTGATCGTCGCGAGCTACGCGCTGGTGTACGGCGTCGGCATGATCACCGGTGGCCGGCTCGGCGACCTGTTCGGCCGTCGCCGGCTGTTCGTGATCGCCCTGATCGCCTTCACCCTGGCCTCCGCTGCCTGCGGCCTTGCGCCCAACACCGGCGCGCTGCTGGCCTTCCGCGTCGTGCAGGGCGCCGGAGCGGCCCTGATGGCACCCCAGGTCCTCGCGATCTTCTCCACCGTGTACGAGGGACCCGCCCGCGCCCGCGCCATCAACTGGTACGGCGCGATCTCCGGTTTCGCCGCGGTCTTCGGCCAGCTCATCGGCGGTCTGCTCATCAAGTTCGACCTCTTCGGCATGGGCTGGCGCGCCTGCTTCCTCATCAACCTGCCGATCGGTCTGGCAGCCGCGGCGATGGCCCTCAAGTACGTGCCCGAATCCAAGGCACCGGGCCGTCCGAAGCTGGACCTGGTCGGCATGGTCCTGGTGACGGTGGCGCTGACAGCGGTCTGCCTGCCGTTGATCGAGGGTCGGCAGCAGGGCTGGCCCGCCTGGGCCTGGGTCCTGCTGGTGGGCTCGATCCCGCTGTTCACCGTGTTCGCCGTGCAGCAGAACCGGCTGCGCGCGAACGGCGGCTCGCCCTCCGTCGACCTCTCCCTCTTCAAGGAACGTGCCTTCACCGCCGGCCTGTTCGCCCAGCTGACCTTCTTCGCCAGCATGGCCTCGTACTTCCTGGTGCTCGCGCTGTACCTGCAGAAGGGCCGGCTCCTGGAACCCCTCGACTCGGGCCTCGTCTTCGGCGCCCTGGGAATCGGCTACATCATCACCTCCATGTCGGCCCGCAAGGTCGCCGCCCGCTTCGGCCCGCAGACCATCGCCGTGGGCTGTGTCATCCGGCTCGTCGGCATGGGCCTGCAGATCTGGGCCGTCGGCTCCATCGGGGTCCACGGCAACATCGGCTGGCTCATCCCCGGTCTGTTCCTCGACGGCGCCGGCATGGGGCTGGCCATCGCGCCGCTCGCCTCGACCGTGCTCGCCCGGGTCCCGGCCCACCACGCCGGCTCCGCCTCCGGAGTGCTGACCACCGGACTGCAGGTCGGCAACGGTGTCGGGGTGGCCCTCATCGGTCTCGTCTTCTACAACGTGCTCGGCGACGCCCCAGTGCCGGCGGACTTCTCCGACGCGTTCCGTGCCTGCCTCTACTACATCGTGGCGATCACCGTGCTCCTCGCCCTGATCGTGCAGGCACTCCCCAAGAACCCCGCCGCCGCGCCCAAGTGACGACACCGGCGCCGGCCGTACCCGAGTACCGACGGAAGTAAGGAAGAGAGAACCATGATCGACCTGAACGACTTCGCGGCCCGCTACATCGCGATGTGGAACGAGCCCGACACCGAGCTGCGCCGCAAGGCCATCACCGAACTGTTCGCCCCGGACGCCGCGCACTACACCCCCGCCCAGGAGGTGCACGGCCATGACGAACTCCAGGAGCGTGTCACGACGGCCTACGAGAAGTGGGTGAAGCCGGGGGTGTTCGCCTTCCGCGTCGTCCCCAACGCGAACGGCCATCACGACTCGGTCCGGTTCAACTGGGAGATGTACCGCGTCGCGGACGGCTCCGCCGACTCCCGCGGATTCGACTTCATGACCTTCAACGAGCAGGGCCTGATCGTCACCGACTACCAGTTCGTCGACTGACCCTCCCGGGTTCCGCCGGCCGCGGCCGTGCGGCCGGACATCCCCCGACGGCGGACACCGGACCACGACGGCCGGAACCCGGGAGTACCAAGGGGCCACGACATTCATGTCGTGGCCCCTTTCCCCTGCCCTGGAAAAGCCTCCCGCGGTGCGCGCAGGGAGAAAGGGAGAGGTAGTCAGGAAGCCGTCAGGAAGGGGTAATTACGCCTTGCCATAGTGAAGCGAGACAGCCGTTTCCGCGGAGAGGCAGGAAATCGATGACGGGACGCAACACGCTGGTCGACCGCTGGATCGACATGTGGCTGGAGCCCGATGACGCGGTACGCCGGAAAACGGTCGAGGAGCTTTTCGCGCCGCAGGCCGTCTATTCGATGTTCAACCTCGATCCTTTCGTCGGCCACGACGCCATATACAAGCAGGTGACCCTCGCCCACCACATCTATGTGCCGCGCGGCTACACCTTCCGGTCCCAGAACAACGCCACCGGACACCACAACCTGATCCGGTTCGGCTGGGTGATGCTCTTCGGGGAGTCCGGTGAGACCGACATGATCGGCAGCGATGTGCTGGTCCTGGACGAGGCCGGCCGCATCACCGCCGACTACCAGTTCCATGACAAGCTCTCCTCCGTTCCCTACGGCGAACTCCCGTACGCGGACGAGCTGGTCCCCGGGCTCTTCACCCCCGACGAGGTCGCCGCCTACCGCAAGGTCTTCGACCGCTTTCGCGCCACTCCGCCGCGGATCTGACACCGAAGCAGGAGACTCCCCGTGGATCCACTGAGCGAAGCCGTACTGGCCGGCGCGGACGGCGACCAGCTCGCCCGCGAGCCGCTGCCCGACGCCTACCTGGCCGCCCATCTGCGTGCCGAGGACGTGGGAATGTTCGCGGGCACCGCGGACAAGGACGTACGCAAGTCCCTGCACCTGGGCCGGGTGCCCATGCCCGAACTCGCGCCCGACGAGGTGCTGGTCGCCGTCATGGCCTCCTCGGTCAACTACAACACCGTCTGGTCCGCGATGTTCGAGCCGGTGCCGACCTTCGAGTTCCTGCACCGGTACGGCCGCCAGGGCGGTTTCGCGGCCCGCCACGACCTGCCGCAGCACGTCATCGGCTCGGACGCCGCCGGCGTGATCGTCAGGACCGGGGCGGGCGTGCGGCGCTGGCAGGCCGGCGACCGCGTTGTCGTCAGCCCGGTCCACGTCGACGACCAGGAAGCGGCCACCCACGCCGACGCCATGCTCGGCACCGAGCAGCGCGTTTGGGGCTTCGAGACCAACTTCGGGGCGCTGGCCCACTACACGGTGGCCCGTGCCAGCCAGCTGCTGCCCAAACCGCCCCACCTGACCTGGGAGGAGGCGGCATCCGTCCCGCTGTGCGCGGGCACCGCCTACCGGATGCTGGTCAGCGAGCGCGGGGCCCGGATCAAACAGGGCGACATCGTGCTGATCTGGGGCGCGACCGGCGGCCTCGGCGCCTACGCCGTCCAACTGGTGAAGAACGGCGGCGGCATCCCCGTCGGTGTCGTCGGGTCGCCGGAGAAGGCCCGGCTGCTCGAACGCCTCGGCTGCGACGTGGTGCTGGACCGCTCCGAACTGGGGCTCGACGGCGCCGCGACGGCCGATCCGGCCCGCACCGTCGAACTGGGCAAGAGGCTGGGCCGTGCCATCCGGGCAGCGGTGGGGGAGGACCCGCACGTCGTCTTCGACTACGTGGGCCGCGCCACCTTCGGCCTGTCCGTGTTCGTGGTACGGCGCGGCGGCACCGTCGTCACCTGCGGGTCCAGCACGGGCTACCACCACGAGTTCGACAACCGCTACCTGTGGATGAACCTCAAGCGCATCCTCGGCAGTCACGCCGCCAACCTCCAGGAACTCGCCGAACTCAACCGGCTCGTACGGCTCGGCCGGATCCGTCCCGCCCTGTCCCGCACCTACCCCCTCGTCGAGGTCGGCGAGGCGGCCCGGCTCGTGCAGACCAACGGCCATGTGGGCAAGGTCGGCGTCCTCGCCCTCGCCCCCGAACCCGGGCTCGGCGTCAGCGACCCCGCACTGCGCGACCGCCTCGGTGCCGTCGCCCCGCTCGCCGCGGAGCCGGCGTGACCTCCCGCGGCGAGCGGCCCCGCACCGGCATCCTCGGGACCGGCTCGTACCTGCCCAAGGAGGAAGTGGGCAACGCGGAGATCGCCGCACTGACGGGGGCCGACGAGGAGTGGATCGAGAGCAGGACGGAGATCCGGTCGCGTCGCTTCGCCGCGCCCGACGAGGCCACCTCGGACCTCGCGGCGAAGGCCGGCGCCGCGGCCCTGGCCCGGGCCGGCCTCACCGCCGACGACATCGACCACCTGATAGTCGCCACCTCCACCGGCGACTCGCCCCAGCCGCCCACCAGCAGCCTGGTCCAGGACCTGCTCGGCGTCCGCCGGGCCGCGTGCCTCGACGTCAACGTCGTGTGCAGCGGCTTCGTCTACGCGCTGGTGCTCGCCCACGGGCTGATGAGCCTGCGCCCCGGCACCCGGGCCCTCGTGATCGGCGCCGACGTCTACTCCCGCATCCTCGACTTCGAGGACCGCCGCACCGCCGTGCTGTTCGGCGACGGCGCCGGCGCCGCCGTCCTCGGGCCGGTCGCGGCGCCGTACGGGCTGATCGACTTCACCCTGGCCGGCCACGGCGACCAGCACAGGCTGATCCGGGTGGAGGCCGGCGGCAGCCGTGCGCCCGCCTCGCACGAGACCGTGGACGCCGGCGGCCACTACTTCCGTATGGACGGCCGCGCCGTACGGGACTTCGCGATGCGGGAGGTCCCGCCGGCACTCACCGCACTCGCCGTGCGGTCCGGCGTCCGGCTCGACGAGGTCCATCACTTCGTGCCGCACCAGGCCAACGGTGTGATGCTGCGCCGGCTGACCGACCTGCTGGGGATCCCGCACAGCCGCACCCACCGCACCCTGGAGCGCTACGGCAACGTCGGCAGCGCCTCCGTACCGGTCGCCCTGGACAGTGCCTGCCGCTCGGGTGCCCTGCGCTCGGGCGACCTGGTCCTGCTGGCCGGCTTCGGCGGTGGCATGGCGCTCGGCGCGGCACTGCTGCGGTGGGGAGTGGGAACGGAGTGGCACCGATGAAACCTGGAGAAGGGCGGACGGCTGTGACGGGCGACGCACTGGACACGACCGGTCCCGCGGCACCGGCGCCGCCGCGGGTCGGTGTCGTGGGCGCCGGCGCGATGGGCTCCGGCATCGCGGAGGTGGCGGCCAGGGCCGGACTCGACGTCCGGGTCGCCGTACGTTCCGAGGACTCCCTGCAGGCCGGCCGGCGTCGCCTGCTGCGCTCGGTCGACCGTGCGATGGCCAAGGGCAGGCTCACGGAGAAGGACCGGGACGCGCTGCTGGCGCGGACCGAGTTCGCCGTCGGTCTCGACGCACTGGCCGACCGCGACCTGGTGGTGGAGGCGGTGCGCGAGCACGAGGCCGACAAGACCGAGGTGTTCGCGGCCCTGGACAAGACGGTGCTGGCGGAGGACGCGATCCTGGCCTCCAACACCTCCTCACTGCCCATCGTCCGGCTGGCCCTGGCCACGACCCGCCCCGGCCGGGTGGTCGGCCTGCACTTCTTCAGCCCGGTTCCGGCGATGCCGCTGGTCGAGCTGGTCGGGTCGCCCTTCTCGGACGAGGACGCGCTGGCGCGGGCCGGGACCTTCGTCACCGACGTCCTCGGCAAACGCGCCCTGCGCTGTCCGGACCGCACCGGGTTCGTGGTGAACTCCCTTCTCATCCCGTATCTGCTGGCGGCCATCCGGATGGTGGAGCAGGGCGTGGCACCCGCGGCCGCCGTCGACGACGGGATGACCCTGGGCTGCTCGCATCCCGTGGGGCCGCTCAGGCTCGCCGATCTCATCGGGCTCGACGTAGTCGCCCAGATTGCCGAGGCACTGCACGAGGAGTACGACGAGCCTCAGTACGCCCCGCCGGCCCTGCTCTCGCGGATGGTGGCCGGCGGGCTGCTGGGGAGGAAGACCGGACGGGGCTTCTACGCCCACGCCTGACCGTCGGCCGAACGAGGGGGCCCGGTACGCCTGTACCGGGCCCCCTCGTTCGACCGCGCTCCCGGACCGGATGGGCCGGGCGCCGCTCAGGCCCGGTTCCGGAGCAGCAGGTGCGCCAGGTCCGCAGCGATGACGGCGGCCTCCGCGTCCGCTGCGAGGAAGAAGTGGTCGCCCGGCAGCACGCGGGCGCCCAGGAAGCCGCGGGTGCGCGTCGACCACGAGCGCAGCGCGTCCGGCTCCATCAGCGGGTCCGCCGTGCCGCCGTAGGCCACGAGCGGGGCGGTGACGACCGCTTCGTCGTCGACGTACCCGGCGCACACCGCGATGTCGGCGCGGATCGCGGGCAGGGCGAGCGCCAGCCACTGCGGGTCGGCGTCCAGCAGATCGGCGGGCAGGGCGCCGAGTTTCGCCAGCTCCCGCACCAGCACCTCGTCCGACTGTCCGCCCGCCGCGCCCTCGACCGGCCTCCGGAAGCCCTCCGGCGCCCACCCCGCCACCGCCGTGACCGCGGGGCCCGGCAGCCCGGCGCGCTCCAGTTCCACCGTCAGGCGGTAGGCGAGAAGCGCGCCCATGGAGTGCCCGAAGAACGCGAAGGGACGGCCGTCGTCCTCCGCCGCCACGATCTCCGTCAACGTCTCCAGCAGTTCGTCCAGCCGGACGAAGGGGGGCTCGCCGAGCCGGTCCTGACGGCCCGGGAGCTGCACACTCTGCACGGCGACGGCGGAGGGGAAGAGAGCGGGCCACGCGTGGTACATGGACGCGCCGCCGCCGGCACAGTGGAACAGCAACAGCCGCAGCCGCGCGCCGGCCGGGGCCGACTCCGGTTGCAGCCACGTACCGGGCTGCCAGGACATGGACCTCACCTCGTCTGTGTCTTTCGGGCATGTCTTCTCGTACGCGGACGCCCGGACCGCCGTACGGCGGTCCGGGCGTCGTGGGCCGATGCGGAGGGACCGTCGCTAACCCACCGGCTCCGGGACGAGCCTGCGGTCGAGGAACTCCGCCAGCAACTGCACGGACGGGTACTGCAGGATCGACGCGGCGGGCAGCTCGGTGCCGAGCACCCCCTCCAGCCGGAGCCGCAGCTGAGTGGCGAGCAGGGAGTTGAGGCCGAGCTGGATGAAGCGGGTGTGCCGCCCCAGCGACTCCAGCTCGTCCACGCTCAGCACATCGGCGAGCTGCCGCAGCACCAGCTCTTCGAGGGACCGCAGCCGGCCCAGCCGGGGCGAGGCGATCAGCTCGGCCACCCCGGCGGCGTCGAGCCGTTCGTCGTCGACGACCGCCATCGGCTCGGGCAGCCGGGCGAACGCCAGCCCCTCCAGGGCGAACACCGGCTGCTCGCCCTCCAGCAGCACCAGGTCGGCGGTGAACTCCGCGTCCTCCCGGTCGGCGGGCCCGGTGCGCAGGGCGGCCCGCAGTACCGCCGCCTTCGGCTTCTTGAACAGCCGGAACCCGCCGGCTCGCACGGCGACGAAGCCCGCCGACCCGTCGACGACCGCGGCCAGCAGATGCGTCGCGGCGTCCATCAGGACCGGCGGAAGGTGCTCCACCGCATCCGCGGACAACCCGTCGACCTCGCCGACCACGATGTCTGCCGCGACCCGCCCGGCCCACCGCAACCGGCGGAACCGGGGACCGTAGTCCAGCCCGAGCCCGCGGTAGACGTCGTACACCGCCTCGTGGGTCATCCGTTCCCCGGGTTCGGCCCCGGCGATCCCCGTCCACCAGGTCCGTGGTGCCCGCCGGCCCAGCCGGGCCGTGACGAGACAGCGGGCGCCGTCCGCCGTGACCCCGGCGATCTCGACCGTGCCGTCGGGCAGCAACCAGGTGCGCAGTTCGACCGCCTCGTCCCCGGGCAGGAACAGCGTCTCGTGGAACACCAGGTCCTCGACGGTCCCGCCGGTCTCGCCGAACACGGCGTCCTGCAGGGCCGTCAGCGTCTCCAGGTAGCCCGCCACCGGGAGGAACGGCCGTTCACCCGCCCTGTGTTCGGCGAGGTAGACCGGGTGACGGGCGCTGACGAGGGTCGAGTACCCGCGCGTCCCCTGGGGCACGGCCGCCTCGCCGAGGGCCGTTTCGGCGCCGAGCAGGGGATGGGTGGCCGGCCGGCCACCGAGTCCGGTGACCTGCCGATGCCGGGTGGCACCGTTGGGCAGCCAGTAGCGCTTGCGGTCGAACACGTAGTGCGGCACCTCCGTGCGGCCGCGCTCGCGCCCGGCGTGCACGGCCTGCCAGTCCACCGCGCGGCCGGACAGGTACAGCTCGACGAGGGCCTGCCGGACCGTGGAGCCGTCCGTGTCCTGCGGGTGCGCGCTGACCAGCCAGGCGTGCTCCTGGGCGGCCACGCACTGGGCGGCCGGGGTGGTGAGCGAGCTGGACGGTCCGATCTCGATGAACACGTGCCGGCCGCGCTTCTCGATGGTGCGCATCCCGCCGGCGAAGTCCAGCGGCTCGCACAGGTGACGGATCCAGTAGTCGGGTGTCGACAGCTCGGCGGGCCGCGCCACTTTGCCGGTGACGTTGGAGACCAGCGTGAACGACGGCTCCCGGAACGTGACCCTCGCCAGCACCTCCCGCAGCGGTTCGGCGATCTCGGTCATCAGGGGCGAGTGCGAGGCGACCGGCACATTCAGCCGTGTGACCTGGAACCCGCGGGCGCGCAGGTCCGTGACGGCGCGGTCGAGGAAGTCCGCGCGCCCCGAGAGCACACACTGGCCGGGTGAGTTCACCGCACCGATCACGAGATCCCGGTACGGCTCGACCAGCGGCCGGACCTCGTCGTCGGCGGCTGCCACCGCGGCCATGCCACCGGGCACCGAGAGCGTCTCCAGGAGCCGGCCGCGGGCCGCCATCAGAGCCACGCCGTCCTCGACGTCGAACAGGCCCGCCACACAGGCCGCGATGACCTCACCGGTGCTGTGACCGATCAGCACGTTCGGCCGCACGCCCCAGGACAGCCACAACTGGGCGAGCGCGTACTCGAAGGTGAACATCGCGGGCTGGTTGTAGCGCAGGTCGTGGAAGCGTTCGGGGTCGGGCACCCTGCCGAGCAGCAGGTCCCGGACGGACCGGTCGATCAGCGGCCGGAACAGTGTGTCGCACCGGTCCACGTGCTCCCGGAAGACGGGGAACTGCTCGTACAGCACCCGGCCCATGCCGGCTTCCTGGGCCCCGGAACCCGAGAACAGGAACGCTGTCCTGCGCAGGTCGACGTGGGCCGCCGTGTCCGCGGGGCCGGCCAGTTCCCGCTCGATGAGCGCCACGAGAGCGGCCCGGTCCCGCACCAGTCCGGCCACGCGGTGCTCGAAGTGGGCACGGCCCACGTTGCCGGTGTAGCAGACGTCCGCGATGTCCGCGTCCGGGTGTTCGGCCAGGAACTCCCGGTAGCGCAGCAGCTGCAGCCGCAGCGCCCGCTTCGTCTTGGCCGACACCGTGAAGAAGTGTGAGGACCCCTGCGGGTCCTCGGCCGGGTGTACGGGCGCGCGCGGGGGCGGTGCCTGCTCCAGTACGACCGAACCGATCGCGCCCGCGAAACCGAAGCCGTTGACCACGGCGCGCCGGACCGGGGCGTCCCAGGGCCGGCCGCCCCGGGCGAGCTCGACCGGGTAGGTGTCCCACGGGATGCGCCGCGAGGGCGTGACGACCAGGTGCGGGAAGAACACGCCGGCTCGCATCTGCAGCACCGTCTTGATCACTCCGCCGACACCGGCCGCGGGTTCCATGTGGCCGATGTTGGCCTTCAGCGACCCCACGATCACGGGAGCGTCTTTGGTGTGGGACTCGGCGAACACTCCGTTGACAGAGCCCATCTCGATCGGGTCGCCGAGTGCCGTGCCGGTGCCGTGCGCCTCGACGTACTGGATGTCGGAGGGGGTGAGGCGGGCGTCAGCGATGGCCGCCCGGACGACGGCCTCCTGCGCGACGCCGTTGGGTGCGGTCAAGCCCGCGCTCTCGCCGTCCTGGCCGATCGCCGTGCCGCGGATCAGCGCCAGGACGGTGTCGCCGTCCCGCCGTGCGTCCGACAGCCGTTTCAGCACCAACACGCCACAGCCCTCCGCGCGCGCGTAGCCGTCGGCTGCGTCGTCGAAGGTCTTGCAGTGCCCGTCCTCGGCGAACACTCCGGCATGCGAGAACATCACCCAGATCTTCGGGTGGTGCAGGCAGTTGACCGCGCCGGCCAGCGCGATGTCGCTCTCGTGCCGGCGCAGCCCCTGCACCGCGAGGTGCAGCGCGGTCAGCGACGAGGCGCACGCCGTGTCCGTGCTCAGGCTCGGCCCGCGCCAGCCGAGGAAGTAGGAGAGCCGGCCGGACAGCGGGTAGATGGTGATGCCGTTGGAGAGCGCCGGATCCAGGTCTTCGTACGGTACCGAGTCCAGCTCGAAGGCGTAGTCGATGGAACTCGCCCCGATGTACACACCCCCGTTGCCGTGCCGCAGCCGGTGCGGGTCGAGGTTGGCGTTCTCCAGCGCCTGCCACGCGGTCTCCAGGAGCAGGCGCTGCTGGGGGTCGATGTAATCCGCTTCTTTTGGAGCGATGTTGAAGAAACCTGGATCAAACTGGTCTATCCCGTTCAGGAATCCCGCCGACGGGGTGCGGATCCGGCCGGGCGAGGTCTCGTCCTCCGGTCGGAAATCGGTCAGGTTCCAGCGGTCGTCCGGCAGCGGGACGATCCCCGAGCGGCCTTCGCGCAGAAACTCCTCGAACCCGTCGAGGGTGTTGTTCTCGCCGGGGAAGCGCAGTCCGACGCCCACGATGGCGACGGGTTCGCTCTTCTCCATGAGCAGGCGGCGGATCATGCGCTCACGCTGCTCCGATGGGGGACGGGCGGGGTCCTTCTCCCGGTCCGGCGAAGTCTCCTGTGGCATGGTGATGGTTCCCTTCTGCGGTGTGGCGCGCACGGCACCGGCAAAGGTCGTGGAACCCGGCGGGACAGGACCGATTCGGGCTCAGCCCTGATACAGGTCGTCGAGCGCGGCATCCCACAGCGCCTGTTCCGCGGACCGCTCGCCGTCCGGTTCGGCCGCGGGCGCGGTGGTGAACAGGTCGGCGAACACATCGGTTTCGAGATGATCGAGCAACTGCTCCACGGTCGGCCGGTTGAACAGCAGGTTCGTACTGATCGGCCGGCCGATCACGCCCTCCAGCCGCTGCTTCGCCTCGGTGATCCGCAACGACGTGAAACCGAGTTCAAAATAACTGACTTCCAGCGGGAGTTCCTCGTCGTCGGGCATCAGCAGGGTCGCCTTGAATTCGGTCACGACCAGGGTTTCCAGCGCGTCCCGGCGCTCTGACGCCGGAAGGTCGAGAATCTCTCGTACGGCAGGGGTGATGGTGCCGTCGAGCGTGCCGCGTGCCACAGCCATGGCGCCCTCCGAGTTGATGGAAATGTAAATCAGGAAGCGGTCTTGAAGCGAACTGAAAAGCAATTCAAGCAGTGCACGGCTGACCCTGTGCTGACGGCAGCCTGATATCTGGCGATGGGCGCTTTTCCGCCATGCTCCGGGCGGGTCGGCTCCCTCACCTATCTGCGAGGTAATGGACAGGACGACATGGGCTCTGACACGCTTCGCGACGGTGCGACGCAGAACACACCCGTACGGCGACAACCGTGACGCAGGGGGATCCGCAGTGAACTGCAGCCGTCTCGACGGCGCCTACCGGGCGTTGCTGCACGCCGCCCGTTCCGTTCTCGCCGGAGGCAGCAGCCGTGATCCGCACGGGGCGATGTGCTGGACCCTGTGTCATATCGCCCTCTACGACCAGATCCTGGTCGCGGCGGCACGGGAGATCGCCCGCGGTGAGACCTCGGTGGTGGTGGAGAGCGGTCCCGAGATGTGCCCCGACGTCATCGGCGCGGTGATCGCCCGACGCACCCCGAAGGACCTGGTCGACCTTGTCGACTGCACAGCCCTGAACCTGCTGGGCGTCCTCGAGTCGATCCCCGACGAACGCGCCGACACGGCCGTCCGTGTCCGGCTGGCGAACCGGACCGGTGCCTACGCGTTCGACGACTGGCTCAGCTGGCGTGACCTCATCGCGGAACGCGCGAACGAACAGCTCCCGAGGCACGCACGGTTCATCTCGCTGCTCGCCGAACTGGCCGATGCCGAAGAAGCCGACAGGCCGACCGACTGCGGTGCGGGGCACGCGCACGCGCAGGTGCGTTTTCTCGAACCCTGCCCCCACGGATCGGACGACGACGATGCTTGAGTTCTGTCTTCTAGGCCCCCTGGAAGTCTGTGCGGGCGGCCTGACTCATCCCGTTCGCGGTATGGCCCAGCAGATCTTGCTGCTCGCACTGCTGCTGTCCCCGGCCGGCCTGGTGACCTCGGAAGCCCTCAAGTACGAGCTGTGGGGCGACTCCTGGCCGGACAACTCCGAGAACTCCCTGCACGCCCACGTCAGCCGGCTGCGCCGGCAGCTCAGAGAGCTGGAGCCGGAACCTGGCATACCGCGCCTGCTCAGTGAACACACCAGTTACCAGCTGCTTTTCACGGACGACGAAGTCGACGCCTGGCGCTTTCGGGCGACCGTGTGGGAACTGCAGAAGACGGCGGACGACATGTCGCCCGGGCTCCTCGCCGCTTCGGTGCGCTCGGCCCTGGCCGACTGGCGCGGGCCCGTCTTCGGCGGCGCGGTCGGCGGCTCCATCTGCCGGGTGGGCGGCCGCGCCCTGGAGAAACTGCGCTACGAAGCCCTGGAGTTGCTCTTCCGCGCGGAGCTGCGCTGCGGCAACCACGCACGGATCGTCCCCGAGCTGGTCCCTCTTGTGACCACGTACACGCCGTTCCTGCAGCGGTTCAGCGAACAGCTGATGATCGCCCTCTACCGCTCGGGCCGGCAGGTGGAGGCTCTCCAGGCGTACCAGCGGGTGAAGAACATCCTGGTCGCCCATGGTGACGCACCTGGCGACCGGCTGCGGAAGTGCGAGCAGGCCGTGCTGACCCAGAACTCTGTCCTGGTCTCCGTGTCCGCGGCACTGCATGCGGCCTGACCCCGCCCCCGGCCCTACCCACCGGATCCGCCGCCACCCGGCCCGCACCACAAACGGCCCCGGCCCGTCCAGGACGGGCCGGGGCCGTTTGTGGTGCGGGCCGGGGTGCTCACAGCCGGATCCGACGGACCTTCGGCCCGTCGGATCGTCGGACTGCTACGAGCCGGCCGTCGGCTTTAGGACGGAGCGCTCCGTGAGATACGGGCGCAACGCGCGGGGCACCACGACCGCCCCGTCGGCCTGCTGGTGGTTCTCCAGCAATGCGACGATCGTGCGCGGTACGGCGCACAGCGTTCCGTTCAGTGTGGCCGCCGGCCCCTTCACCGACGCGCCACGGACCCGGACCCCCAGCCGACGTGCCTGAAACTCGGTGCAGTTCGAGGCGGAGGTGAGTTCCCGGTACCGTCCCTGGCTCGGGATCCACGCCTCGATGTCGAACTTGCGCGCCGCTGACGCGCCGAGGTCGCCCGCCGCCACGTCGATGACCCGGTAGGGCAGTTCGAGAGCATCGAGGAACTCCTTCTGCCACTCCACGAGCCGTCGGTGCTCCGCCTCGGCCTGCTCGGGAAGGGCGAACGAGAACATCTCGACCTTGTCGAACTGATGGACACGGAAGATGCCCTGTGTGTCCCTGCCGTAGGCCCCCGCCTCACGCCGGAAGCACGAGGAGAAGCCTGCGTAGCGCAGCGGTAACTGCTCCTCGTCCAGGACCTCCTGCATGTGATACGCGGCCAGCGGGACCTCCGACGTGCCGACCAGATAGAAGTCGTCCTGTTCCAGCCGGAAGACGTCGTCGGCGGCCTGGCCGAGGAAGCCAGTGCCCGCCATGGCCGCGGGCCGTACCAGGGTGGGGGTGATCATCGGGGTGAACCCCGCCGCGCAGGCGCGCTCGACGGCCATGGTGACCAGCGCCAGTTCCAGCAGTGCCCCGACTCCGGTGAGGTAGTGGAAGCGGGAGCCGGAGACCTTCGCGGCCCGCTCGACGTCGATCGCGCCCAGCAGTCGCCCCAGCGTCATGTGATCGCGCGGTGCGAAGCCCTCGGCCGTGAAGTCCCGCGGAGTCCCGTGCTGTTCGAGGACGACGAAGTCCTCCTCGCCGCCGGGCGGAGCGTCACGGGACACCACATTGGACAGCCGGTTGAGCAGGCGACGGGTCTCCCGGTCGGCCGCGCGCTGGTCGGCCTCGGCGGCCTTGACCTCCGAGGCGAGCTCGGCCGCGCGTACCAGCACCGGAGCTCGCCCCTCGTCACGGGCCGCCGCGACCTCCTTGCTCAACTCCTTCTGTCGACGGCGCAGTTCGTCGAACCGCCGACCGGTCGCTCTGCGTGCCTCGTCCGCCGCCAGCACGGCGTCCACGATGTCGGGATCCTCGCCGCGTGCGCGCTGAGATTGCCGCACCAATTCCGGATCGGTACGGATCAGTTGAAGATCAATCATATTCTGAAGTTTATCTTCGCAGGCATCCCAGGGGAATACGGAAATCCGGCGGACGGACCCACTCGCGGCACTCCAAAGCTGTCAGGAGAACGTCAGTGCCTGGTAAGGGCGGGCTGCCAGTATTTATCTCGGAAGGCAACGGAGCAGGGGCAAGAGTCTCCGGGCCGACCAGGAGAGGTATCCGAAGTGGCCTAACGGGTCCCGGATTTCTCCGGGAGGGTCTTCATGGCCCGCGCAGGTTCGAATCCTGCCCTCTCCGCCACGGGACACCACGGTAGGGCCCGATCCTGTCTGCCCTCGAACAATCGCAGGTGAGGGCCGGGCTGGTATGGAAACCCCCTGAGGCGCGCGTTCACCTCGGGGGGTGTTCTGTCTGTTTCCCCGGGTGAGCGGCCCAGGAATCAGTCGTGTGTCAGCGTGAGGCAAGGGGAGACCGGCAGTATTGCCAGTGTGAGCCGGTCAGCGGTGGAAAGGACCTCCGTCCGGGTCGGCTGGGAGAGGTATCCGAAGTGGCCTAACGGGTCCCGGATTTCTCCGGGAGGGCCTTCATGGCCCGCGCAGGTTCGAATCCTGCCCTCTCCGCTCGCTTAATTCGTCCACGTGAGAGGCGTTCGCCGGTGACGCATCAGACACTGCGGCTCGACCGGGCCGTCATCCGGTTCGCGGGGGACTCGGGTGACGGTATGCAGCTCACCGGCGACCGCTTCACGTCGGAGACGGCGTCCTTCGGTAATGATCTGTCAACTCTTCCGAACTTCCCGGCCGAGATCCGGGCCCCGGCAGGCACCCTGCCCGGGGTGTCGTCCTTCCAGTTGCACTTCGCCGACCACGACATCCTCACCCCGGGTGACGCGCCGAACGTGCTGGTCGCGATGAATCCGGCCGCTCTGAAAGCCAACATTGGCGATCTGCCGCGCGGCGCGGAGATCATCGTCAACACGGACGAGTTCACCAAACGGGCGATGCAGAAAGTCGGCTACGACACCTCGCCCCTGGATGACGGCTCACTGGACGGTTACAACCTCCATCCGGTGCCGCTGACCACGCTGACAGTGGAGGCACTGAAGGAATTCGACCTCACCCGCAAAGAGGCCGAGCGCAGCAAGAACATGTTCGCGCTCGGCCTCTTGTCATGGATGTACCACCGGCCGACCGAGGGCACGGAGAAGTTCCTCAAGCAGAAGTTCGCCCGCAAGCCCGAGGTCATGAACGCCAACCTGGCGGCCTTCCGCGCGGGCTGGAACTTCGGCGAGACGACGGAGGACTTCGCGGTCTCCTACGAGATCGCGCCGGCGACGACCGCGTTCCCGGTCGGCACCTACCGGAACATCTCCGGAAACCTGGCCCTGGCCTACGGCCTGGTCACGGCGAGCAGGCAGGCGCAGCTGCCGCTGTTCCTCGGGTCGTACCCGATCACCCCGGCCTCCGACATCCTGCACGAGCTGTCCAGGCACAAGAACTTCGGGGTGCGGACCTTCCAGGCGGAGGACGAGATCGCCGGTATCGGCGCGGCGCTGGGGGCGGCCTTCGGCGGTTCGCTCGCGGTGACGACGACGTCCGGTCCCGGGGTGGCGCTGAAGGCGGAGACGGTCGGGCTCGCGGTCTCCCTGGAGCTGCCGCTGCTGGTCGTCGACATCCAGCGCGGCGGCCCGTCCACCGGGCTGCCGACCAAGACCGAGCAGGCGGACCTGCTCCAGGCGATGTACGGCCGCAACGGCGAGGCGCCGGTCCCGGTGATCGCCCCGCGCACCCCCGCCGACTGCTTCGACGCGGCGCTGGAGGCGGCCCGGATCGCGCTGACGTACCGCACGCCCGTGATGCTCCTGTCGGACGGCTACCTGGCCAACGGCAGCGAACCCTGGCGGATCCCGGAGCTGACCGAGCTGCCCGATCTGCGGGTGCGGTTCGCGAGCGGACCCAACCACACCCTGGACGACGGCACCGAGGTCTTCTGGCCGTACAAGCGCGACCCGCAGACCCTCGCCCGCCCCTGGGCGGTCCCCGGCACGCCCGGTCTCGAACACCGCATCGGCGGCATCGAGAAGCAGGACGGCACCGGCAACATCTCCTACGACCCCGCCAACCACGACTTCATGGTCCGCACCCGGCAGGCCAAGATCGACGGCATCACCGTCCCCGACATCGAGGTCGACGACCCGGACGGCGCGCGCACGCTGGTGCTGGGCTGGGGTTCGACGTACGGCCCGATCACGGCCGCGGTACGACGGCTGCGCGCGGCCGGTGAGCCGATCGCGCAGGCGCACCTGCGTCACCTGAACCCGTTCCCGAAGAACCTCGCCCCCGTGTTGAAGGCCTACGACAAGGTGGTGATCCCCGAGATGAACCTCGGTCAGCTCGCCACCCTCATCCGGGCGAGATACCTGGTGGACGCGCATTCGTACAACCAGGTCAACGGCATGCCGTTCAAGGCCGAGCAGCTCGCCGCGGCGCTCAAGGAGGCCATCCATGACTGACGTCACCGACGGACTGCTCCAGCTCGTGCCCAAGGCCGAGGCCAGACAGTCCATGAAGGACTTCAAGTCCGAGCAGGAGGTGCGCTGGTGCCCGGGCTGCGGTGACTACGCGATCCTGGCGGCCGTACAGGGATTCATGCCGGAGCTGGGGCTGGCGAAGGAGAACATCGTCTTCGTCTCCGGGATCGGCTGCTCCTCCCGGTTCCCGTACTACATGAACACCTACGGCATGCACTCCATCCACGGGCGGGCGCCGGCGATCGCCACCGGACTCGCCACCAGCCGACGGGACCTGTCGGTGTGGGTGGTCACCGGTGACGGCGACGCCCTGTCCATCGGCGGCAACCACCTCATCCACGCGTTGCGCCGCAACGTCAACCTGAAGATCCTCCTCTTCAACAACCGCATCTACGGGTTGACGAAAGGCCAGTACTCACCCACCTCCGAGATCGGGAAAATCACCAAGTCGACACCGATGGGTTCGCTGGACGCCCCGTTCAACCCGGTGTCGCTGGCGATCGGCGCGGAGGCGTCCTTCGTCGCCCGCACCATCGACTCCGACCGCAAGCACCTGACCGAGGTGCTGCGCGCGGCCGCCGCCCACCCGGGCACGGCCCTGATCGAGATCTACCAGAACTGCAACATCTTCAACGACGGCGCCTTCGACACCCTCAAGGACAAGCAGTCCGCCGACGAGGCGGTGATCCGCCTGGAGCACGGCCGGCCCATCCGCTTCGGCGCGGACGGCGCGCGCGGTGTCGTACGGGACCGGCTGACCGGTGACCTGGCGGTGGTCGACGTGACCGCCGACAACGAGTCCGAGATCCTCGTCCACGACGCTCACTCCCCGTCCCCCACCACGGCCTTCGCGCTGTCTCGGCTGGCCGACCCCGACACCCTGCACAACACGCCCGTCGGCGTCTTCCGCTCGGTGACACGGCCCGTCTACGACGTCCAGATGTCCGAGCAGCTGGACACCGCCGTCGAGCAGCACGGCAAGGGCGACCTCGCGGCGCTGCTGGCCGGCGGCGACACCTGGACGGTCGTCGGCTGACCGCGCGTTGGAAGACTGGATGGACTCCTGGTAGGCGGTTATGACGGACCGGCCGGCCTGGGGATACCGATACGCGATGTGTGACTGTACTGAGCGTACAGCCCGGCTCGTCTGCCGCTGAGGTCCTTTGGCCAGCGAACAAGCTGGTCAGAGACTCTTTTGAGACTGGGGTGACCTTAGACAGACCCTGTTCCGAACCGCTTCGAACGTGGTCGCACGGCTACATACGCAGCCACGAAAGCAGCCGGCGGGTGCGGGGAGAGGGCATCGGCCATGGGGTCTGATCTGCGGCCGGCCTCGACGGTCCTGGGTCTCCGGGTGGCCCGCCGCGATGGTTGAGCAGATTACGAGGCCATGGCCTGCTTAGCTTGATCATCACCTGACGTGCAGGCCGACTCGTCTGCCCGTAGCGTCATCCTCTCGACGCGACAGCTCCGGTGGTTCTACCTTCTAGGTCTCTCGTGCTACCCGCGCAGGGGGACTGATGCGGTCACACAGATCGAGGCTCGTCGCGGCCGTACGGTTTCTGCTGTCCGTACAGATGGTGCTCTCGGGGAAGACCTTCCTTCCGGGTAACGGAGTGCCCGATGACAGTCTGCACCTTTGGGTATGCCGGGCCGAGGGATGTCGCTGGGCACGACTCCTGACGATCAACCGGGGTGATTTCGACAGCTGTGCCGCGCACGGTGACACGTTTGTCCATCTGGCCGAGAGCTCGGACAGGGACAGGGTCTGGGACGTGAAGTGCCCGGATCGCAAGTGCTCCAAGACCAAGTGCATCGGGCAGTACGACAAGCAGACCCACACGCCGGATTACTTCCGCTGCGACGAACACAGGGGGAGCAAGTGAGCCAATTGGGCGCGCTGGGCGTTGCGGATGCAGATCTCACCCCTCGACTGAAGTTCGTCAACATCCTTCCTTCTGCCCTGCTCATCACCGTTGTCGTCGCGCTGATCCTCGGCGGTGCTCCCGCGCACGCCCCCAGCTTTGACCGGCTACTCGGCAACGCCCGTTCGTACGGCTGGCCCGGTGCTGTTCTCGCATCGGTCGGAGCCCTTGTCGCGGGCCTGCTGCTGCAGCCGCTCGAACTTGCCTCCATCCGGCTCCTGGAGGGATACGTCAGCGCGACAGGCCCCCTGGGGCCGCTGGCCAGGATGGGTACTTGGGTGCAGGCCAACCGCAGGTCCAGGCTGCTCTGGCAGCGCAACCGTCTGCAGTACGACGACCCCCTCAGCGCTCAGGATGCGCAGTTCCGGCTCACTCGCATGCCGCACACCCAGCCCGTCCTGCCTACGGTTTTGGGAAACCGCCTGCGTGCGGCGGAGGAACGGGCCGGCCGCCCCTACAGACTCGACTCGCTGCTGACATGGCCGCGCCTCTACCACGTCTTGCCTCAGGAAGTCCTGCAGACGATCTCGGAGAGCCGCAACGAACTTGACACCGCGGCCCGGTTGTGTCTCTCGTTCGCTCTCACCTCGGCCGTCACGACTGGGCTGCTATTGCTCCATCCCTGGTGGCTGCTGCTTCCGGCAGCGCTCGCCGTGCTGTCGTGGTTCGCCTACCGAGCGGCCGTCCACGCGGCGACCACCTATGGAGACACGGTGGCGGCCGTGATCGATGTCTACCGCATGAGGCTTCTTCAGGAGATGCGCATCGCTCTTCCCAAAGACACGGACGAGGAACGCGAACTCAACGAGAAACTCATCGCCCTGTGGCGGAGGAACGACAAGAATCCGCTGCCCAGCGCCGTGAAGTACGACACCGGAGGCAGCGGTTCCGACGGGCAATCAGGGTCAGGAGGAGCCTGAGGTCTCCTCGATCTCCGCGACCCTGCGGATCTCGATTCCGCCGAGCAGCGCCAGTGCCTTTATGTGCAGGGTCTGCCTCTCGGGGATCTCAGGAGGACCCACGGGCGGCTGGCGCCAGTGGGACGAGTAGCGCTCGACCGTCCACTCCCAGCCGTGCGGAACAAGAATGTCGACGCCGCTCAGTACAGCCGTCACCTCGAGCCGGGCCTCGCGCCAGGCACGGCCGTTGGCGTCGACGTTCTCGTGCAACTGGGCCTTCCTCAGGTCGATCACACATCCACTGGCGAATGCCATGACCGTCGCGAGCGAGAACTCCCCCTGAGGCCACACCACTCGTCGTGCCTCGGCCACCGACACCAGTCGCGTTACGAGCAATCCTCTAGCCGCAGTTGTGGTGGCCGCCATGCCGGCGAGCATGAACGTACCTGCGAAGAGCAACGCCAGCGGCCACACGTAGGGCCGGACGGAGGGTGGGAGCGGGTCGCGGGTCAGGACGAGGAGGAGTGCACCGACGACGGCGACGACGAGTGGTCCGCGCAGGACGTTCTTCGTTGCGAGGAGGAGCCGCAGAGCGCCGCCGAGGCCGAGCACCACCAAGGCGAGGGGCCACCAGTCCCGCAGGGCGGCGAGAACGTGCGCCGAGGGCGCGAGCCGGTCGACGAGGGCGGTGAGACCGACGGCGAACAGCGCCAGCGCGATCCATATGCGCAGATGGCTTCTCACAGAGGTGAACGTTAGTACAACGTGCGTACATGCCACGCAGGCGGCGGCTGCACCGGCCCCGGCCCACCCGGGCTGAGTCATGTTCTTCGCCTTCGTGGCGTCGCATCGGAGGTCGGCGGAGCCATTGTCGGTGAAGGTCAGTCGTGTGTCCGAGGGCAGAGGCCATGCGCGCCGGTGTCTCTGCGTCGCCAACGGAGACCGGGCACGGCGTCTGCTTCCGCCACTGCGACCAACGGTACGACTGTCAGTACCGCCAGGTACCCTCAAGCACATCGTCAACGCGGCCCGACGGGCTTCCGCTCCACCCCGGTGGAGTCTCGAAGGACATGCCCCCACCCGCACGAATCTCTTCGTGCTGCCTGGGGGAAGTCCTTGCTGTTCCGCGCGTCCGCGAAAACGGTCGCCGTCATGGCACTCGACGGTTCGCTGTTCCTGCACCTCACCGAGAATTTCGTCCACATGCACGGCTATCGGCCCGGCACCTCGGAGGCGCGCTCCTGGGAGCGCAGCATCCCCGTCCTGGCCGCCGCACTCAACGACGCCGGCTTGGGCGACGTGGAGGTCATGCTGGAGTACTCGCTCCCACTGAACAGCAAGCGTGCGGACGTCGTGCTCGCCGGAGTGCACCCGGCCACGGGCGAACCGTCGTACGTCGTGGTGGAGCTGAAGCAGTGGAGCCAGGCACTGCCCCACGAGGACGACCTCACCCTCTGCCATGTCGACGCCTATGCACATCCGGTCCTCAACCCCATCGAGCAGGTGCGCCGCTACTGCGAGTACCTCGTCAACTTCAACGGGGCGGTGTCCGAGCACGGCCACCGGGTGGCCGGAGTGGCCTATCTGCACAACGCCACCGAGTTCGGCGTGGCCGGGCTGCGGGAGATCGAGCGCGACGGCAAAGGCCTGCTCTTCACCGCGGAACGCCGCGGGGCCCTCCTCGACTACCTTCGCAGCAGGCTGAGCGACAGGCACCCAGGAGCCGGGGCGGCGGACGAACTCCACGCAGGCGTCACGGCGCCGTCGAAGCAGCTCATGTCGGTGGCCGCCGAGGAGGTGCGCGAGCGCACGCAGTTCGTCCTTCTCGACGAGCAGCAGGTCGCGTACCGCATGGTGCTCAACGCGGTGGAGAACGCCAAGCGCGCCGATCGCAAGGAGGTCGTCATCGTCACGGGCGGTCCCGGCACCGGTAAGAGCGTGATCGCTCTCCAACTGCTCGGCGAGCTCTACCGGCGCGGGATCGCGGCGTTGCACGCCACCGGTTCGCAGTCGTTCACGAAGACGATGCGGAAGGTCGCCGGCGCCCGCAAGCGGGAGGTCCAGGACCTGTTCAAGTACTTCAACAGCTTCATGACGACCGAGAAGAACAGCCTGGGTGCCCTGATCTGCGACGAGGCGCACCGCATCCGGGAGACCTCGGCCAACCGCTACACGCGCGCCGCGCACCGAACCGGCAGGGCACAGATCGACGAACTCATCGACGTCGCCTACGTACCCGTCTTCTTCCTCGACGAGCACCAGGTCGTCCGCCCCGGCGAGATGGGCACCGTTGCCGAGATCAAAGCGGCGGCCGCGAAGCGGGGCATCCCCTGCCACGTCGTCCCGCTGGACAGCCAGTTCCGCTGCGGCGGCAGTGACGCTTACCTGCGCTGGGTGGTCCGCCTCCTCGGCCTGGAGCCGGGCGGGCCGGTCGTATGGGAACCCGACGACCGCATGCATTTGCTGGTCGCCGACAACCCGCAGGAGATGGAAGCTTTCCTCCAAGCCCGCCGGGCCCAGAACTACGGCGCCCGTATCTCCGCGGGCTACTGCTGGCGCTGGTCCCCGGAACCCAAGCCCGGCGACCCGCTCCCGCCCGACGTCGTCATCGGCGACTGGACCCGTCCCTGGAACCTGCGCGGTGACCGCGCCGTCTCCGGCGCACCCCCGGCCGCCCTGTGGGCCACCGACCCGGCAGGCTTCGGACAGGTCGGATGCGTCTACACCGCCCAGGGCTTCGAGTACGACTGGTCCGGCGTGATCATCGGCCCCGATCTGGTCTGGCGCGGCGATCGCTGGGTGACGGACCGCACGGCGTCCAAGGATCCGGTGTTCAAGCGCTCTACGCCCGACGCCGATGTGGACCGCCTGATCCGCAACACGTACAAGGTGCTCTTGACCCGCGGAATGGTCGGGACGGTCGTCTACTCCACGGACCGGGAAACCCAGGACAAACTACGAGAGCTGGTGGGTGCTGACCGACATGTGACGGTCACGCCGTGAACGACGGGCATACCCACACAGCTTTCTCGCCAAGTTGCCGCTGACATGCCATGCCGGAGGAGCCGCTGCGCGCCCTCCTGGCCGAGGACCGTCCGCGTCACCAGCGAGTCGCGGCTGTCCGGCTGTTGCGGGCGACCGGGGGGATGTAGGTCCGCGGCGGACGCTCGGTATGCCCGTGTGCGTGAACTGCGCGCCCGCGTACGGGAGTTCGATCGTAGGATGTGTCGCGAACGGTTCCCGCCCCTGGTTGAAGGACGTGCGCCTGTCATGAGTGACCCCGCAACGACGCCCGAGCCGGCGGAGCAGGACAAGATCGATACGTCGGTGCCGCACTCCGCGCGTATCTGGAACTACTGGCTCGGCGGGAAGGACAACTACCCCGTCGACGAGCAGGCGGGTGACGCCTACACCGAGGTGTTTCCCGGGATCGTCACCATCGCCCGGAGCAGTCGGGCCTTTCTGCGGCGGAACATCGCCTATCTCGTGGCCGACGCCGGGATCCGGCAGTTTCTCGATGTCGGGACCGGGCTTCCCACCGCGCAGAACACGCACGAGGTCGCCCAGGGGCTCGCTCCCGAGGCGCGGATCGTCTACGTCGACAACGACCCGATGGTGCTCGCCCACGCCCGTGCCCTGCTGACCTCCACCGAGGAGGGCGCGACCGCCTACATCGACGCCGACGTGGCGGAGCCGGACCGCATTCTCGAAGCCGCCGCCGCGACACTGGACTTCGGGCGGCCCACCGCGCTCATCCTCAGCAACATCCTGGGGCACGTCGGCGATCTGGAGCAGGCCCGTTCCATCGTCACGCGGCTGATGGGGGCGCTGCCCTCGGGGAGTCATCTGTCCGTCAACGACGGGTCGCGTGGCATCGACCCCGTCTTCGAACAGGCCCAGGACGCCTACAACAGCAGCGGTGCCGTTCCGTACAACCTGCGGTCCATTGACGAGATCACCGCTTTCTTCGACGGTCTGGAACTCGTCGAGCCCGGTGTCGTCTCGGTGACCGAGTGGCGGCCGGAGCCTGGTTCGGGGGTCCCGACGGTCGTCGCCGAGCATGGTGGGCTTGCGCGCAAGCCGTAGCGGTGGAAACGGGAGTGGGCTCAGGCAGCAGGTGGTGCGGGCGGGGTGTCCGTGTCTCGATGGGCGGCTCCGGTGCGCACAACCTTCCGAGGGGCCGCAGGTCTGAGAAGACACACACCTGCGCGAGCTACCAGGGGGGTAGTCATGCGACGGATAGGTACTGCACTGGCCGCGATCATGTTGGCGGGCGGTGGGCTGGTGGCCGGGACGGTGCCGGCGGTTGCCGCGCCGGCGGCTGCCGTCGACTGCGCCGTGTCGTGGGGGAGTCTGGAGAAGAGCGGTGACGCCGATGCCGGGCGGCGGTTGACCGACGTGCGGGCCGGGCAGCACGAGTGCTTCGACCGGCTCGTCTTCGACGGCCTGGGGGCGGGGGACGCGCCGATCGGGTTCACGGTCCGCTACGTCGACGTGCTGCACCAGGACCCCAGCGACGTCGTGGTTCCGATCAAGGGCGGGGCCGTTCTGGAGATCTCGCTGTTCTCGCCGCGCTACGACCCGGCCACCGGACAGCCCTACCCCGCGCTTCCGTCCGTCGGCGTCACCGGGTACCGGACCTTCCGGGAGTTCAAGGTCACCGGTGGCTCCGAGGGTTACACCCAGGCCGGACTGGGTGTCCGCGCCCGGCTGCCGTTCCGGGTCTTCCAGACCGCCAACCATCTCGTGGTGGACGTGGCGCACACCTGGTGAGCGAAGCGGTCGTACGAAAACGGAATACGGTGCGCGGCGTTCCCCTGTCGTAGGGGGAGCGCCGCGCACCTGTGTCCGTGCTCGTTCGGAGCGGGGTGGCACCCAACTCCGGGCCCCTTGTGGGTTATGGAGTGGAGCGAGGCAGGTGATTCCTGAACCGGCGTACGCCCCGTCGTACGTGCGGTGTCACTCCCGGGGGTGAACGGGGTGCCATTCAGGAACCCGTTGGTGGCGTGTGGAGTCCGAACAGGCATGTAACAGGTCTTGTTGTCGGGCACGCGGAGTGCGAGATCTTCCCTATTGCCGGCGCCGCATTCCTGAGCGCACGCGTGCCGGGAGTCCTGGGGCTATAGATTGTGTTTCCGTCCGTACGTGGCCGTCCGACGGGGTTGATGGCGGGACGGCGTGCGGATCGGCGACGGTGATCAGGGATCGCCGCAGGTTGTACCTGATGCGTTTGCGTTGCGCCCGTGACCGGCGGTCGAGGAGCCGTCCGGTGTGACGGGAGCGGCATACGCTGCTTCATGTTGGTGTATCAGTCAGGAGTTCCCGGTGCCCGATCCTGTTCCCACGGCATCAGGGATGCCCGAGTCCGGTTCTGGAACGCCGGATATCCCGTCGCAGAACGGGGCCCGCCCGAATGGACGTCGCGGTTCGGGACGGGAGGGCGCGGGACACGACTCCTCCGTGGGCGGTGCATATATCCACAGTCCTGGAACCGGATCGTCGAATAGCCGTTCAGATACTCCGCCCGAAAGCTTTCTGGATTTTCTGGACCGTCTTTCGGAGAGGGTTTTCACAAAGAACGACAAGGCGTGGCCGGCCGTGTTCCAGTTCGCTCTGCTCGTGCTTTTGCTGCCCACGTCACTGGTCGCCGTCATGATGGTGGCCCACGCCGCGGGCGTCCCCGGCTGGGCGATCGCCTCGGGGGCGGTGACATCGGCCGGTGGGGTGGGTGTGGCGACCGTGAGCCGCCGTCGCCACACCGGCCGTCGTTCCGGGCGGTCTAACCGGCGTCAGGGATCGCACCGGCGCCGTTGACGGCCGTGCGCTCGAACTCGCCGGAGGTGGTCCAGGCGGCGGTGCCGGGTGGGCCGGCTGCCGGGCGGCGGGTGCGGCGGGTGCGCCGGGTGCGACGCAGCAGGCCCAGGGCCACTGCCAGGGCGGTCGACGCCGCTTCCACGGCCAGGAACACCGCCGTTCGCCCCGAACGGGGCACGGCGAGGGCGGCCGCGGTCGCCAGGGCGAGCCCGAGGACCGTGCACGCGGCGACGAACAGGGCGGACGACGTGGTCCGGCCGGCCTCGGGGCGCGGACGCCGGTGCGCTCCGCCCGGGTGCTGCCCGGAGGAACTGTGCGGAGGGAATCCCTCCGCGCGATCGGTTTCCTGTGCGGTCATCGTGGCCCCCACGGCATCGCCCCTCATCACTTACCGTCACTGTCTAGTTACCCATCATCCAGGGTTCAGGACATGCTGCGCTGGATATCGCCGCATGCAACAACGCGACTTTTGTCCAATGGGTTCTCCCGGCCCGGCGCGGTGGGAACAGTCCGGCCGGTCGGCGCCGTTGCATCGGTGGAGGAAGCGGTGCCGCCCGGGCGGTGAGGATCGGTGTGCTCGGGAGTCTGTCGTCGAGGGGCGCCCGACCGGGTGCCCGCCGTGGACTCGGACCGAGGACTTTCCCAGCAGGAGGACTGTTTCATGAACGACCGGCCCTTGACGCTCATGGCCGTGCACGCCCATCCCGACGACGAGGCCACGAGTACGGGAGGTGTGCTCGCGCGGTACGCGGCGGAGGGTATGCGCACGGTCCTCGTGACCTGTACCGACGGCGCTTGCGGTGACGGGCCGGGGGGTGTCAAGCCGGGGGAGCCCGGACACGACCCGGCGGCCGTCGCCGCGCTGCGGCGGCAGGAGCTGGAGGCCAGCTGCGAGATCCTGAAGATCACCGATCTGGAGATGCTGGGCTACGGCGACTCCGGGATGATGGGCTGGGCCTCCAACGACGCTCCCGGGGCGTTCTGGCGGACGCCGGTCGAGGAGGGGGCCGCCCGGCTGGCGGAACTCATCCGGCAGTACCAGCCCGACGTGGTCGTCACCTATGACGAGAACGGCTTCTACGGGCACCCCGACCACATCCAGGCCAACCGCATCACGATGGCGGCGCTGGAGATGACCGAGTCGGCGTCGAAGGTGTACTGGACGACGATGCCCCGCTCGGCGATGCAGCGGTTCGGCGAGGTCATGCGCGAGTTCGGTGAGGACATGCCGGAGCCGGATCCCGCCGAGGCCGCGGCGCTCGCCGAGATCGGACTTCCCGACGACGAGATCACCACCTGGGTGGACACCACCGGGTTCGGCGGCCAGAAGTTCGACTCCCTGGCCGCGCACGCCAGCCAGGGCGAGAACATCTTCTTCCTGCGGATGGGCAAGGAGAGGTTCACCGAGCTGATGGGTGTCGAGACCTTCGTACGGGTGCACGACACCACCGGCGCGGACCTGCCAGAGGACGACCTCTTCGCAGGACTGCGCTGATCTTCGCCGGGCTGCGGGGAGCCCGGGCTGCGCTGATCTTCGCGGGGCCGCCGAGAGCCGCGCTCAGGGGGTTGCCGCCCGGCTGATCGTCGCCCTGATGTGCTTCATCAGGGGCTGGTCGCTCTGTTCGCTGTAGTCGCACAGGGCGATCAGGACGTTCATCTCCGGCATGTAGCCGGCCGCGCAGCCCCCGGGGAGGTCGTAGGGGATGGCCAGACAGCCGTTCAGGGTGCGGGTGGTGCCGTCCTTGGCGGTACTGGTGATGTCGACCGGATCGAACTCCTCGATGCTGCGCTCGCGCATGTCGGAGGGGTTCATGAAGACCAGGGTGCGCAGGTTCCTGACGCCCCGGTAGCGGTCGTTGTCGGAGTAGATCGTGGTGTTCCACTGGTCGTGGGAGCGCATGGTGCCCAGGGCCAGGGTGCCCGGCGGGGGGACGACGTCCGGGAGCGGTGCCGAGGAGAACTCGGCGAGCCCGGAGCCGGTACGGAAGACCAGTTCGCGGGCCGGCTGGCGGATGCGGAAGCCCAGGGGGAGGCGGACCCGGCGGTTGAAGTCCTCGAAGCCGTCCAGGACCTGGGCCATGGTGTCGCGGATGCGGTCGTAGTCCTCGACGTACCACGACCAGGGGGTGGTGGAGTCGGGGAGGGCCGCCCGGGCGACACCCGCGATGACGGCGGGCTCGGAGAGCAGGTGCGGGGAGGCGGGCTTCTTCATGCCCACCGACAGGTGCACCATGCTCATCGAGTCCTCCACCGAGGTGGACTGGACGCCGCCTCGCTGGTGGTCCTTCTCGGTGCGGCCCAGGCACGGGAGGATCAGGGCCCGGCGGCCGTGGACCAGGTGGCTGCGGTTCAGCTTGGTGCTCACCTGGACCGTGAGGTCGCAGGAGCGCAGGGCCTCGTAGGTGGCCCGGGTGTCCGGCGCGGCCAGCGCGAAGTTGCCGCCCATGCCGACGAACACCTTGATGCCGCCGCGCAGCATCGCCTCGATGGTGCCGACGGTGTCCAGGCCGTGCTCCCTGGGCGGGGTGATGCCGCAGACCCCGGCCAGCCGGTCCAGGAACGCCGGTTCGGGCCGGTGGTCGATGCCGCACGTGCGGTTGCCCTGGACGTTGCTGTGGCCGCGCACCGGCGAGGGACCGGCGCCCTCCCGTCCCAGGTTGCCCCGGAGCAGCAGCAGGTTGACGATCTCCCGTACCGTGTCCACGCCGTGCTCGTGCTGGTTCACGCCCAGGCACCAGCTGACGATGGAGCGGTCGGCCTCCCGGTAGATCCGCGCCGCGTGCAGGATGTCGGCGCGGCCGATGCCGGACTGGCGCTCGATCTCCTCCCACGGCGTGGCCTCGCACACCGCGCGGTACTCCTCGAAGCCGGTCGTGTGGCGGTCGATGAACTCCTGGTCCAGGGCCTTGGGGTCGGACGTGGACTGGTCCAGGACCGCCTTGGCGATGCCCCGCATCAGCGCCATGTCACCGCCGATGCGCACCTGGAGGTTCAGGGTGCCGGTGCGGGTCGCGTGGAAGGCCGCCATGTCAACGAAGTCGTGCGGGATGATCGTGCGCCGCGACGCCGCCTCGATCAGCGGATTGACGTGCACGATCCGCGTGCCGCGCCGGTAGGCCTCGGCCAGGGCCGTCAGCATCCGGGGCGCGTTCGACGCCGCGTTCACCCCCATGATGAACAGGGCGTCCGTGGCCTCCCAGTCCTTGAGGTCGACGGTCCCCTTGCCGGTGCCGAGCGAGGTGGTGAGGGCGCGTCCGCTCGCCTCGTGGCACATGTTGGAGCAGTCCGGCAGGTTGTTGGTGCCCAGTTCACGGGCCAGGAGCTGGTACAGGAAGGTGGCCTCGTTGCCGAGCCGGCCCGAGGTGTAGAACGACGCCTGGTTCGGATCGTCCAGCTCCCGCAGCGCGCGTCCGGCCAGCTCGAACGCGTCCCGCCAGCTGATCGGCACGTAGTGGTCCGACCCGGCGTCGTACACCATCGGCTCGGTCAGCCGGCCCTGGTCCTCCAGCGCGAAGTCGCTCCACTCGGACAGTTCGGCGACGGAGTGGGCGGCGAAGAAGTCACGCCCGACCCGCTTGTGGGTCATCTCCCAGGTGACGTGCTTGACCCCGTTCTCGCACAGGTCGAGCCGCAGGCCCTTGGTGTCGTCGGGCCACGCGCAGCCGGGGCAGTCGAAGCCGTTCCCCTCGTGGTTCATCTTCATGATCGCCCGGGGGCCGTCCACGAGCGCGTGTTCCCGCAGCAGGAACTTCGAGACGCTCTTGGCGGCGCCCCAGCCGGCGGCCGGGTGGTGGTAGGGGTGGAAGAACGGCTCCCCCGGCGGCCTCGGCCCCACCCGGGGCTCGATCTCCTCCCCCGTGCCCCGTCCCAGCCGCTTCGGCTCGTCGTGGGAGGTACTCATGGCTCTCGCCTTCACCGTCGAGAGTGCACGCCGCCGGTCTCGGTGGCCTCCTTTGCCATGCTAGGCACGCCTGTCGGGCCTCGCGAGGGGGAGAACGAGGGGCGGGGGCGAGGGAGAGGCATCTGCGCGCAGATGCGGGACGACTGCCTGGACCTGTTCGGGGACGGCGAGGTGATGGGCAAGGCGACCGGAACGGACATCCGCGACGGCAAGCATAGTTACGTGGTGGCCGCGCTGCTTTCCCCGTCCGACGGTCTCGGTGGCGCGGAGCGGGCCGTGCTGGAGACGGCGCTCGGCGACCCCGCCTGCACCGCGGGGACGATCGACACGATCCGGGAGATCGCCGAGGCGCGTGGGGTGGCCGGGCGGCTACGGGCACGGATGCGTGATCACGCCGAGCAGGCCGCCCTGGTGGCCGGTGGCTGGCGGGCGCACTGGCGGGGCGAGGCGGTCGACTTCTTCACGCTGCTGCCGCACTGGAGCGTCGAACGCTCCCACTGAACCCGCCCGGCCGCGGTACCGACACGCCCGCCCGGCCCGGAGGGTTCGTCCGGGGCCCCGGGGCCCCGGCGTGGCTCGGCCGGTGTACGGGTCGTCAGGAGGACGGCCGGCGTCGGGCTACACGGGTGTGTGGCCCTCCAGATAGACGCGGACGGGTCCGGGAAGCCCCATGCCGATGGCTTCCGTGAACGGGGACCACCTGAGGTGCTCCGCGCCGAGCCGCGCCTCCGCCGACGGGGTCTCGGACAGCAGCCGGCACACCACGAAGGAGTGCGCGTCCGGCGCGGCCGTGTCCGCCGCCGGCCGCAGCAGCGTCGAGCCGTCGACGAGGTAACCGGTCAGCTCGTACACCAGCCGCGCCGCCGTGGCCGTCGCGGATTCCGCCGGTTCGGGAGCGCCCGACGGCAGTTCCCAGCCGGGCTGCCCGTTCACCAGCAGCACCCGCCCGTTGTAGACGACGACCGCCTCCACCACGCCCGCGGCGGCCTGCTCCGAGATCATCCCCACCCCTGCCCTCCCGTCGCGCCGGTCGACGCGACGCATCCTTCCTACCCTGGCCACACCGGCTCACGCCGCGAGGTCAGCCGCTGACGATGCCGACCACGAGGTTGATCGCGGTGGCGAGAATGCCGGTGCCGAAGACGTAGGACAGCAGCGTGTGACGCAGCACGATCGCCCGGATCGCCGAACTCGACACATCGGTGTCGGAGACCTGGTAGGTCATCCCGAGGTTGTAGCTGAAGTAGAAGAAGTCCTGGTACGCCGGCGGGTCGTCCGAGTTGAAGTCGATCCCGCCCCCGGCCTCGTAGTACACGTAGGCGTAACGGGCGGCGTACATCAGGTGCAGCGCGCCCCAGGCCGTGAAGACCCCGCACAGGGCGAGAGCCGCCGCCACGTGACCGGGGTCGGACCTGCCGCGCAGGAGCAGCAGCACGATGGCGGCCAGCGCGCACAGGGCCACCGCGACCACCACGGGTTCCTCGGTGCCGGGACGGAAGTCCTCACGCCGCGCGTTGCGGTGGGTGGCCGCGGCGTCCATCGGCAACAGCACCGCCCAGCCCGTCAGGACGAAGGCCAGTTCCGTCGTGGCGATCGCGGCCAGCGCCCCGAGTGCTCCGTCGGCCGCCAGCGCCACGGCCACGCCGACCACCGCTCCGACGACCGCCGCGACGGTGAGGCGGGGCACGGCGTCCAGGGGCAGGGAACGTCTCATGCGTCGTCACGGTAGTGGCGTCGTCGCCCCCGGGCCCAGCGAGCGTGCCGTCACCCCCGCCAGGTGGCGTTCGAAGACGGCGCGTGTGTCCGGCGTCAGCGTCCGCAACGCCACCAGCGCCGTGATCACCACGTCGCACAGCTCGCGCTGTACGTCGTCCCACGTGTGGCTGACACCCTTGCGGGGGTTCTGGCCGGTCGCGCCGATCACCGCCTGGGCGACCTCGCCGACCTCCTCGGTCAGCTTCAGCATCCGCAGGACGAGGCCGGTGTCGCCGTCGTGCACGCGGTGGGTCTCCAGCCAGGTCCAGAGGTCGTCGATGGCGGCCCATACGTCCACGGGCGGGGTCGGCTGCTGCGTCATGACGCCGTAGCCTGCCATGCCCCGCCCCCCGCTCACCGCGCCGCGGTCACTGCTCGAACAGCGCCTCCTGCTCGCCCTCCCGCCGCCGCTGCACCCGCTGGTTCCGGGCTCCGACCACGGCCGCCGTGACCGCCGCCGTGACGCCCAGTGCCACCGGGACCATCCAGCCCCGGTCGAAGACGTGCCCGAGCGTGTGGTCCAGGGAGAGCCGGCCGGGCCCGGTGACCGCCAGGCCCGCGGCGGTCAGGCCGAGGCTCGCCGCGTGCTCGTAGCCGCCCTCCGCCGCGAAGAAGCCGTTCGGCAGATGCAGCGCGGCCGCGCCCGCCATCGCACCGGCCGCCGCCGCCCCCGCCGCCGGGGTCGCCAGGCCCAGCGCCAGCAGGGAGCCGCCACCCGCCTCCGCCAGTCCGGCCGCCAGCGCGCTCTGCCGCCCGGGCGCGTACCCGACCGACTCCATGAACTGTCCGGTGCCCTCGACGCCGCCCCCGCCGAACCAGCCGAACAGTTTCTGCGCGCCGTGTGCCGCCAGCACGCCGCCGGTCCCCAGCCGGAGCAGCAGCAGGCCCACGTCACGTCGGTCGTAGCAGGTCACGGCGGCTCCTCGGGAAGCGGACGGATCAGATCTCCACCGTCGCACCGGGCCACCCGGGTGGCCCGCCCTCACCGCCGTTCGGGTGGCGGGTCCCCGGCCGCGGTGTGACGCTGACTCGCATGACGATCAAGACAGCCAAGCTCAGCGACCCGGCGGTCCGGGCCTTCGTCACCGCCGTCAACGCCAACGACCGCGAGCGCCTCACGGAACTCCTCACTGCGGACGCGACGATGGCGGACGACGGCTCCGACCGGGACCTCGACGAGTGGATCGACCGGGAGATCTTCTCCTCCAACGGCCACCTGGACGTCGACAACGAGTCCAACGGCGGCCGTTCCCTGCTCGCCCACTACCGCAACGACACCTGGGGCGAGATGGTCACCCGCTGGAACTTCACGGTCGAGGACGACGGCCGCATCTCCCGCTTCGAGACCGGGCAGGCCTGACGACAGGTCCGGCAACAGGTCCGGCAACCCCCCTTGTCCTCGTGTGCACTTCAACTCCTACCGTCCCGGGCATGGACAGCTACCGCACCACCAGGACCCTGGGACGTTCCGGCATCGAGGTCAGCGCGCTCGGCTTCGGCTGCTGGGCCATCGGCGGCGAGTGGCAGGACGCGGGCGGGCAGCCGCTCGGCTGGGGGAAGGTCGACGACGAGGAGTCCGTACGGGCCGTGCACCGCGCCCTCGACCTCGGCGTCACCTTCTTCGACACCGCCGACACCTACGGCGCCGGGCACAGCGAGCGTGTCCTCGGCCGCGCCCTCGGCAAGCGGCGGGACGAGGCCGTCGTCGCCACCAAGTGGGGCAACGTCTTCGACGAGCACAGCCGCACGCTCACCGGCAGCGACGACTCCCCGGCCCATGTCCGCCGTGCCCTCACCGCCTCCCTGCGCCGTCTCGGCACCGACCACGTCGACCTCTACCAGCTGCACCTCTCCGACGCCGACCCGGCTCGTGCCGCCGAACTGCGCGACGTCTGCGAGGAGTTGGTGACGGAGGGACTGATCAGGGCGTACGGCTGGAGCACCGACGACCCGGCCCGCGCGGCCGTCTTCGCCGAGGGCCCGAACTGCGCGGCCGTGCAGCACACCCTCAACGTGCTCCAGGACGCGCCCGAACTCCTGCGAACAGCGGCCGACCTGGACCTCGCCGCCGTCAACCGCAGCCCGCTCGCGATGGGGTTGCTCGGCGGGCGGCGGGCGGCGGCCGGTGCGGGGGACATCCGGAGCAGGCCGCCGGCCTGGCTGCCCGGGTTCGGGGACGGGACCGGGGCCGATCCCGAGTGGGTCGCGCGGATCGACGCGCTGCGGGCCGTCCTGACCAGCGGCGGCCGGACCCTCGCGCAGGGCGCCCTCGGCTGGATCTGGGCGCGCAGCCCGCGTACGGTCCCCATCCCGGGCTTCCGGTCCGTCGCACAGGCCGAGGACAACGCCGGAGCGATGGCGAAGGGGCCGCTCACCGCCGGACAACTGGCCGAGATCGACCTGTTGCTCGGACGCTGAACGGCCGCCGCGGACGCGGTGGCGACCCCGTCAGTGGCCCGGTCCGCCGCCGTACTGCCGCTGCGCGTACGGCTGCCGGCCGTACCCCTCGGGCTGCCGGCCGTGGTCGGCGGCCTGCTGGGCGTACTGCTGTCCGTGCCCCTGTCCGTGACTCTGCCCGTGGCTCGGTCCGGGGCCCTGTTCGGTGAGGGTGATCCGGCCGGCCCTGATGGTGGCCAGGCGCGGGGCGCGGCGGGCGATGGAGGAGTCGTGGGTGACCATGACGAAGGTCAGCCGGTACTCGTGCCACAGGCCCTCCAGCAGGCCCACGATGTCGTCCCGGGTGCCCTCGTCGAGGTTGCCGGTGGGCTCGTCGGCGAGCAGCACCTTCGGCCTCTTCACCAGCGCACGGGCGATGGCGACCCGCTGCTGCTGGCCGCCGGAGAGCTCCGCGGGGGCGTGGGTGAGGCGCTCGCCCAGGCCCACCGAGCGCAGCGCCTGAGCCGCCCGCTCGCGCCGCTCGGCCGGCTTCACGCCGAGCGGCACCAGGGCCGTCTCGACGTTCTCCCGCGCGGTCAGCGTCGGGATCAGGTTGAACGACTGGAAGATGATGCCGATCTTCTCGGCCCGCAGCCGGGTCAGCTTCGCCTCGCTGATCCGCGCGAGGTCGACGCCGTCCAGCTCGACACCGCCCTCGGTCGGCCGGTCCAGGCCGCCGATCATCTGGAGCAGCGTCGACTTGCCGCCGCCGGTCGGGCCCTGGATGACGAGCTGGTCGCCGTCCTCGATGGTCAGGTCGATGCCGCGCAGCGCCTCGACCGTCTCCTTGCCCCGGGTGTAGCGCTTGGTGACTGCGGTGAGTCTGTACATGGGTTCTCCACTGGGTGGTGAGCGGGGCGGGGCGCCGCGTCCCGGGGGGATCGGAAGCGGCGCCCCGGTCCAAGGGGGGCTGGCGGTGTTACGAGACGCTGCGCAGGGCGTCGGCCGGGCGCATCCGGGAGGCGCGCCAGCCGCCCATCGCGCCGGCGATCAGACCGCCGGCGACCGCGAGGCCGACCGCGAGCGCGATGGTGGTGAGGGAGACCGGCGCGCTCAGCGCGATCTCCGTGGTGTTCTGGGCGGCCTGCCGGCCGGGGCCGCCCATGCCGCCAGCGCCGCCCGTGCCGCCCAGCCGGGCGGTCAGCTCGGGGCTGATCGCGGTCACCGCGTAGGCCGCGCCGACGCCGAGGGCGATACCGAGGGCGCCCCCGATCAGGCCGTTGACCATGGACTCGCCGACCACCTGCCGGGTGACGTTCCCGGAGGGCCAGCCCAGCGCCTTCAGGGTGCCGAACTCACGCACCCGGCGGGAGACCGCGGAGGAGGTCAGCAGTGCCGCCACCAGGAAGGCGGCCACCAGGACGGCGACGGACAGCCACTTGCCGACGCTGGTCGCCAGGCTGGAGGCGGTGGAGAGGGAACCGGAGACGGTGGACGCCAGGTCCGCGGAGGTGGTGACCGTCGTACCGGAGATGTCGGCCGTGATCTCCTTCTTCACGGCGGTGATCCGCTGGGAGCCGGTCGCCTTGACGTAGATCGTGGTGACCTGGTTCTTCGCGTCGCCGAGGGTCTGCGCGGCCTTCAGCGGCACGAACACGTCGGTGTCGGACTCGCTGCTGTCCGGGGTCGCGATGCCGATGACGGTGAACCTGGTGCCGGAGATCTTGAAGGTCGAGCCGACCTTGTACTTCTTCTCCTTGGCGTACGACTTGCTGACCACCGCGGCCTTGGCGCCGGTCTGCGCCGAGGTGAAGGTCCTGCCCGAGGTGATCTTCATCGGGGAGAGCGGGCCGAGGCCCTGGTGGGCCACGTCGACGCCGACGACGGAGTAGCTGTTGACGTTGAAGTCGGCGCCGCCGCCCTGGACCTGGGGCTGGCCGGTGGAGGTGCCGCCGCCCGGCCGGCCCTGGCCGCCGCTGTTGCCGCTGCCGCTGGAGCTCTGCGCCTTGCCCTGGGTGAAGGAGCCGTCGACCCTGGTGACGTTCAGGGAGAGCGCCCCGACCGCGCTCTCCACGCCCTTCTGCGCGGCGACCTTGGTGACCAGGGCCGACTTCAGGGCCTGACCTCCCTGCGTCATCACCCGGTCCGAGCTCTGCGTGGAACTGCCGCTGGACTTGGCGTCGAACGTGAAGTCGGGGCCGCCGGAGCTGCCCGAGGTGGGTGCCGTACGGGCCTTGGTGACCGTCATGTCGGTACCGAGGCCGTACAGCGACTCGAGGACCTTGTCCTGTGCCTGGGTCATGCCGGCCGACACCGAGTTGACCGTGATGACCAGGGCGATTCCGAGCGCCAGACCCAGTGCGATGACCAGGGCCGCCTTCTTTCTGCGGCCCAGTTCGCGCTTGAGATAGATGCCAAACATCCCGTTCCTCGAAGGTTCTTGGCGCCCGCTGTGGGCGCTGCCTCAAGCTAGGGAGAAACCTTTGAGTCACACTGGGCAAAAGATGTGTCAGAGCTGAGAAAGCCCGTAGTCTCATCAAACTTTCATAAGACAGCAAATTCCTCGCGTGCCGGAGGGGACCACCCGGGAATCGGATGTTCGATTCGGTGTACCGTCCCCGGGTGCGCGATTCCTCTCGGCTGACCAGGCGTGCCGTCCTCGGACTCACGGCCGCCGCTCTTCCCCTCTCCACGGCGGCCCCTGCCTCGGCCGCCACCGTCATAGGGGGCGAACGCCTCGCCCGCGGCGGCGTCCAGGTGCGGGGGGCCACCGGTCTCCCCAAGAAGATCACCGCCCATGCCTGGCTGCTCGCCGACTGCGCGAGCGGGGAGGTGCTGGCCTCCTACGACGCGCACCGGCGCCTGGCGCCCGCGTCCACCCTGAAGATGCTGTTCGCGGACACCGTGCTGAAGAAGTTCGAGCGGACCGAGCGCTACCGGGTCAAGGACAGTGACATCTCCGACGTCCCGGCCGGCTCCAGCCTGGTCGGCATCAAGCCCGGTATCACCTACACCGTCGAGCAGCTGTGGCAGGGCGTCTTCCTGCGCTCCGGCAACGACGCCGTGCACGTCCTCGCCCACATGAACGGCGGCGTCGCGAAGACCGTCGCCGAGATGCAGGCCAGGGCGGCCGACCTGCAGGCGATGGACACCCATGTGGTCAGCCCGGACGGTTTCGACCACCCCGGCCAGCTGTCCTCCGCCTACGACCTGACCCTGTTCGCCCGGCACGGGCTGAGGGACGACGACTTCCGGGGCTACTGCGGCACCAGGACCGCCGACTTCCCGGCCGGGGGCAAGAAGACCTTCCAGATCCAGAACACCGACCGTCTGCTCACCGGTTCCTGGGGACTGGGCGTCTACAAGGGCCTGTTCGGCGTCAAGAACGGTTACACCAGTCACGCCGGCAACACCTTCACCGGCGGTGCCACCCGGGGCGGCCGCACCCTGCTGGTCACCGTGATGCACCCCGACAGCGGCAGCAACGCCGTGTACGAGGAGACCGCCGCCCTGCTCGACTGGGGCTTCGGGAAGGGGAGTTCGGCGCAGGCGGTGGGCATGCTGGTCGACCCGCTGAGCGAGGGCGGTGCGGGCGCGAGTCCGTCGCCGTCGAAGGGCGCGGTGGGCGCGGGAGCACCCGGGACGCGGGCGGCCGGCAGCGGGTCCTCCGGTGCCTCGCCGTGGCTGTCCGTGGGCGGCGCGGCGGGCGTGCTGGCACTCGCGGGCGCCGGCGCCTGGGGTCTGCGCAGGCGGCGGACGGCGAAGGCCGCGGCACAGGGGGCCGGTCCGGGCGACGCGCAGGGGAGTTGACCGCACGCGGCAGCCGTCCCGCCCACCGGTGCGTACCCGCGGTCCCGCACGGGTCCACCCCCACCCGGTCCGGTGGGACGGCTGCCGCCTCCCCCCTCGATGTGGTTCGGCGGAACACCAGAGCTTCAACTGTGAAGTTCTGGTGGAGGAAAGTTGAGCATAGGCGCGTTACCGGCCGCAATACCGCGGACGTCGGAATTCCGCTTGTGCAGGTTGAGAAGACCGGGGCTGAACGGAGGTTCAGCCCCGGCCCACGTACGGCATCGCCGTCGCCAGCACCGTCGCGAACTGCACGTTCGCCGCCAGCGGCAGCTCGGCCATGTGCCGTACGGTGCGCGCCACATCGGCCACGTCCATCACCGGCTCCGGGGCGATCTCCCCGCTCGCCTGGAGGACGCCGGCCCGCATCGCGGCCGTCATGTCGGTGGCCGCGTTGCCGATGTCGATCTGCCCGACCGCGATGCCGTACGGCCGTCCGTCCAGGGACAGGGACTTGGTCAGCCCCGTGAGGGCGTGCTTGGTCGCCGTGTACGCGACGGAGCGCGGGCGGGGCGTGTGCGCCGAGACGGACCCGTTGTTGATGATCCGCCCGCCCTGCGGCTCCTGCTCCTTCATCTGCCGGAACGCCGCCTGCGCGCACAGGAACGCCCCGTTGAGGTTGGTGTCCACGACGTGCCGCCACGCGTCGTAGGCGAGTTCCTCCACGGGCACCCCGCCGGGCCCGAACGTCCCCGCGTTGTTGAACAGCAGGTCCACCCGCCCGAACCGGGTCACGGCCGCCGCGAACAGGGCGGTCACGTCCTCCGGCCGCGCCACGTCCGTGCGTACGACGAGCGAGGCGCCCTCGGGCGCGAGCGCCGCCGTCTCCTCCAGGGTCCGGGGCCGGCGGCCGGCCAGTGTCACCGACCAGCCGGCCCGTAGCAGCTCCACGGCCACGGCCCGTCCGATACCGGAACCGGCGCCGGTGACCACGGCGATCTTCGATTGCTTGGCATCCATGGGGTGGCAGCGTAGGCGCTCCGCCGGGGAGGGCCGTGATCGGTCGTCGGTCGGCCGCGGCGCCGTCGTGGCTTGTCGCGCCCGCGCGGCGGAGCCGCACATCGGACACGCCCCGCGCCCCTTTCAGGGGCGTTCGTAGTCGACGCCGATCTGGTCGCGGAGGGTGTCCAGGGTGCGCATGACGGCGAGGGTGCCGTCGAGGGGGACGAGCGGGGACTCCTTCTCGCCGGCCCGCAGGGCGCGCATCACCTCCCGGGCCTCGTGGCGGAACGTGTTCCGCGGGCCGTCGGCCGGGTCCAGGACGAACTCCTCGGGATCGCGGCCGTCGCGGTGCAGGACGAAGCGTTCGGGGTTGAAGAAGCCGTCCGGGACGTCGATCCGGCCCCGGGAGCCGGTGACCGACGCGGTGGTGCCGGTGCCGCCGACGATGGAGCAGTGCACCATCGCGAGAGCACCGCTCTCCCAGGAGAGCAGCGCACCCGTCTGGAGATCGACGCCCTCCGCCGAGAGCATCGCTCGCGCCGACAGCCCGTCCGGCTCGCCCAGCAGCAGTTGCGCGAACGACACCGGGTACACCCCCAGATCGAGCAGCGCGCCCCCGCCCTGCGCCGGGTCCCGCAGCCGGTGCGCCGGCGGGAACGGCCCCTCCAGGCCGAAGTCCGCCTGCACGGTCCGTATCTCGCCGATCGCCCCGTCCGCGACCAGCGTCTTCAGCCGCCGCACCAGCGGATTGCAGTACATCCACATCGCCTCCATCAGGAAGCGGTCGTGCTCCTTGGCCAGCGCCACCAGTTCCGCGGCCTCGCGGACGTCGATCGTGAACGCCTTCTCGCACAGCACGTTCCGCCCGGCCTCCAGGCACAGCCCGGCCGCCGCCCGGTGCGCCGAGTGCGGGGTGGCGACGTACACGACATCGATGTCCTCGTCCCGGGCCAGCGACTCCCAGTCGCCGTACGCCCGGCCGATCCCGAACCGCTCCGCGAACGCCTCCGCGGACTTCGCCGTCCGCGAGGCGACCGCCGTGATCTCCGCGTCCGGCAGATCCACCAGGTCCGCCGCGAACGCCGCCGCGATCCCGCCGGTCGCCAGGATCCCCCAGCGCACCTTCTGCTCAGCCATCCCGGCAGCCCCACCCTCGCTCATGTGTTTCCCGGCAGTACGTACGAGCTGAGAGCATAGGCGGCGGACATCGGGGTTCATCAAGAGCGGATCCGCGGACCGAGACCGCCGGGAACCGAAGGAGCGGGGGGACACATGCGCCAGATGCCGGAGCGGCCGGCACCGCCGACGCCGGACGCCCAGGACACCGCCGCGCCCCCCACGGCCACCCCCACCGCCCGCCGGGCCGGCCTGCTGCTGGTGCTGGTCCTCGGCGCGCTCACCGCGACACCCCCGCTGGCCATGGACATGTACCTCCCGTCCCTGCCCGAGGTCACCCGCTCGCTGCACGCCCCCGCCGCGACCGTCCAGCTCACCCTCACCGCCTGCCTCGCCGGCATGGCCCTCGGCCAGCTGGTCGTCGGCCCGATGAGCGACCGCTGGGGCCGCCGCCGCCCGCTGCTGGCCGGCCTCGCCGTCTACGTCGCCGCCACCGCCCTGTGCGCGCTGGCGCCGAACGTCGGGACGCTGGTCGCCTTCCGCCTCGCCCAGGGCCTCGCCGGCGCCGCCGGCATCGTCATCGCCCGGGCCGTCGTACGCGACCTCTACGACGGTGTCGCGATGGCCCGCTTCTTCTCCACCCTGATGCTGGTCTCCGGGGCCGCCCCCATCGTCGCCCCGCTGATCGGCGGCCAGATCCTGCGGGTGACGGACTGGCGGGGCGTGTTCGTCGTCCTCACGGCCGTCGGCGCGGTCCTCGCCGCGGTGGTGTGGACGAAGTTCCCGGAGACCCTGCCGGCGGCCGGCCGGCACGCCGGGGGAGCGGCCGCCGCCGTCCGCGCCATGCGCACCCTGCTCGCCGACCTCCCCTTCACCGGCTACCTGCTCGCGGGCGGCTTCGCCTTCGCCGCGCTGTTCGCCTACATATCGGCCTCGCCCTTCGTCGTCCAGGAGATCTACGGCGCCTCCCCGCAGACCTTCAGCCTGCTCTTCGGGCTCAACTCGGTCGGGCTGGTCATCGCCGGGCAGATCAACGGCAAGGTGCTGGTCGGCCGGGTCAGCCTGGACAAGGTGCTCGGCGCGGGACTGGCCGTGACCGTGCTCGCCGCGACCGCCCTGCTCCTCATCGCGACCGGGGTCTTCGGCCCGGTCGGTCTCGCCCCCGTCGCCACGGCCCTGTTCGTGCTGATGTCCGCGATGGGCTTCACCCTTCCCAACGCCCAGTCCCTCGCCCTGCTGCGCACCCGGCACACCGCCGGAACCGCGTCCGCGCTGCTCGGGACCTCCTCGTTCCTGGTCGGCGCGGTCGCCTCGCCGCTGGTGGGGATCGCCGGGGAGAGAACCGCCGTGCCCATGGCGATCGTCCAACTGGCCGGGACACTGGTGGCGCTGGCCTGCTTCATGGGAATGTGCCGTCCCTGGACATCACGTGGGAACACACGTGCGGGGATGGAGGGAGCAGGGAGCTGAGCGTACCGAGACTGCGCGTCGAGACACCCGAACGGGCCGGGCTCGACCCCGCGGAACTCAGGCACCTCGCGCGCGAAGTGCATGCCCTCACCGAGGGTGAGCGGCCTTGGGCGGCCGGGGCCGTGGTGGTCGCCGGACGCGGTCCCGTGATCGCCGTCCAGCAGGCGGCCGGCTGGGCGGTGCGCTGGTCCGCGTACGACCCCGAGTCGGACGCCGGTGTCGAACTGCCGCGCGCCGCCCGGGTCCCGATGACCGTCGACACCCCCTTCGACCTGGCCTCCCTCACCAAACTCTTCACCGCGGTCGCCGCAGTGCAGCAGCTCGAACGCGGCACCCTCGGCATCGACGCCCGGGTCGGCGCCTACCTCCCCGACTTCGGGGCGGCCGCCCTCCACGGCATCACCGTCCGCCAGCTCCTCACCCACACCTCAGGCCTGCGCCCCGAACTCCCCCTCTACGACTGTCCCGACGACGCGGCCCGCCTCGACCTGCTGCGGGCCGAGGCCCCGAGCAGCGCGCCCGGCGCCTACCGCTACTCGGACCTCAACATGCTCCTCCTGCAGTGCGTCCTGGAGCGGATCACCGGACGCACCCTCGACGTCCTGGTCCGCGAGGGCATCACCCGCCCGCTCGGGATGACCGCCACCGACTTCGGCCCCTGCCCCGGGGCGGTGGCCACCGAGGACCAGCGGCGGCCGTGGGCCAAGGCGGACCGGGGGATGCTGCGGGGCGTGGTCCACGACGAGAACGCCTGGGCGCTGGGCGGGGTGGCCGGGCACGCGGGCCTGTTCTCCACGGCCCGGGACCTGGCCGTCTTCTGCCGGGCGCTGCTGGCCGGCGGTGCGTACGGTCCGGCGCGCGTCCTCGGCCCCGACTTCGTGGACCTGCTCCTGGACCCGCCCGGTCTGGGGTTCCTGGTGGACCAGCGGTGGTTCATGGGCGAACTCGCCGGCCGGGGCGCGGCCGGGCACACCGGGTTCACGGGGACGAGCCTGGTGCTGGACCGGGCGACGGACACGTTCCTGGTCCTGCTGGCCAACACGGTGCACCCCCGTCGCCGCCCGGGCGGCAGCGCCCCGCGTGCGGCGGCGGCGACCCGGCTGGCGAGGGCGGTGTTCCTCAGCCCGGGGGTATGAGGGCGGACCCGGCCGGGGCGCGGGGGCGCGGGCCGGCCGGCCCCGCGACCGCGGGGTCCGGCCGCCCCTACAATCGCCGGGTGAACCACCCCGCATCCCCGGCCGACCGGCTCCGTGCCACGCTCGCCGAACTCCTCGACGGCCTGCCCCCGAAGCAGGCCGCCGGAGCCGTCGAGCGGCTGATCGCCAACTACCGGGGGGCCACCCCGACCGACACGCCGATCCTGCGGGACCGGGCCGACGTGGTGGCCTACGCGGCCTACCGGATGCCGGCCACCTTCGAGGCGGTACGGGCGGCGCTGGCGGCGTTCGCCGACGCGGCGCCGCAGGGCTGGGCACCGGGGAGCCATGTCGACGTCGGGGGCGGGACGGGCGCGGCGACCTGGGCGGTGACCGACACCTGGGCCGGCGTACGGCCGGTGACGGTCCTCGACTGGGCCGAGCCCGCGCTGGCCCTCGGCCGGGAGATCGCCGCGGCCAACCCGGAACTGCGGGAGGCGGTGTGGCAGCGCTCCCGGATCGGAGCGGCGCTCACCATAGAGAGCACCGATCTGGTCACGGTGTCGTACGTCCTCAACGAACTCGACGAGGCCGCTCGTACCGCGCTCGTCGACGCCGCCGCGACCGCCGCGCGGGCCGTCGTCATCGTCGAGGCCGGCACCCCGGCGGGCTACGCCCGGGTCATCGAGGCCCGCGACCGCCTGGTGGCCGCGGGGTTCCGGGTCGCCGCGCCCTGCCCGCACAGCGCCGCCTGCCCGATCGTCCCCGGCACCGACTGGTGCCACTTCTCGGCCCGGGTCAGCCGCTCCTCGCTGCACCGCCAGGTCAAGGGCGGGTCGCTGGCGTACGAGGACGAGAAGTTCAGCTATGTGGCGGCCACCCGCCTCCCGGCCGCCCCGGCGCCGGCCCGGGTGGTCCGGCGCCCGCAGATCCGCAAGGGCCAGGTCCTCCTCGACCTGTGCGAGAAGGACGAGCGACTGCGCCGGACGACGGTCACCAAACGCCATGGCGACCTGTACAAGGCGGCGCGGGACGCGGACTGGGGCGACGAGTGGCCGCCGCCCGGTTCGCCTGGTTCGAGGGTGTAGCTCCCGCAATTCCTTATCGCTCGCGTACCCCCCTTCACGCCCAGATGGGACGATAAGGCATGCTGGCCGGATCACAGCGAGGCGAGGCGATTCATGAGCGGGACGTTCGGCGGCCGTAACGGCCGCCAGGGCAAACTCTCCCAGTGGCTGCTCGGACGACGGCCCAAGGAGACCGCCGCCACCGACGACGACGGCCGCGCGGCCCTGCTGCTCGCCGCCGCCGAGGCGGGCCTGCCCCTGGCCCCCGCCGCGCATCCCGCCCCCGGCTACGGCTGCTCCTGCGACCGCGTCGGATGTCCCACCCCGGCCCGGCACCCGGTGTCGTTCGCGTGGCAGACGCAGTCCACCACCGACCGCGCGCAGATCGAGCGCTGGGCACGGCACCAGCCGCAGGCCAACTTCATCACCGCGACCGGGATGACCCACGACGTCCTGGACGTCCCCCTGGAGGCCGGCCGGCAGGCGCTGGAGCGGCTGCTCGCCAACGGCGTCGAGGCGGGTCCGGTCGCCGAGAGCGACGACGGCCGCATGCTGTTCTTCACCCTCACCCGCGGCACCCCCGAGGACGAGGACGAGTGGTGGCCGTGCGAGCTGGACTGCCGGCCCGAGACCATGGACGAGCACCCGGGGCTGCGCTGGCACTGCCGGGGGTCCTACGTCCTCGTACCACCCGCCCGGCTGCCCGGTGAGGACGGCCGGCAGGTGCGCTGGGTGCGTGGCCCCGAGCATCCGCTGCCCGACCCGCTGAGCCTCCTGGAGATCCTCACCGACGCCTGCGCCCGGTACGTCGGCGAGGAGTCCGACCACGCTGCCGCCGCCTGGCCGGCCAGCGGCTAGGCCCCTTCGGTCAGGCCCCTTCGGTCAGGCCCCTTCGGTCAGGCCCCTTCGGCTAGGAGCCTTCGGCGGACGTCAGACCCTGGATGCGTCCGATGACCGAGACCTTCCCGGAGCCCGCCGGGTCCAGGGCGACCTGGTTGGAGACGAACTGCATGGTCAGCGACTGCTTGATCTCACCCTTGGTGAGGGCCTTCACGTCCTGGTTCTGCGCCGGCACCGACGTGCCCGCGGCCGCGGTCTCCTTGGCGTAGTAGCGGGTGGTGAAGAACACCATCGCGCCGCCGTCGGAGGTGCGCAGGGCGAGCGGCGCGTAGTCGCCGCCCGTCAGCGGCTCGTCGATGTACTGGGTCGCCAGGCCCGGCTTGGTGGACTTACTGCGGTCCGTGCGCCAGCCGCTGGTGTGCGCGCCGTCCGCGAAGGCGGCGCCGCCGCTCTTCAGGTACGTGGCGTACTCCTGGCCCAGGTCCGCGGGAGGGACGGCGAGTCGGGGACTGCCGGCCGGCACGGTCTCGGCCCAGCCGTCCTTGTCGGTCGTGAACTTCGGTACGGCGTCCGGCGCGACCAGCGTCAGATACGCCACCTGGAACGGCTCGGAGAGGCTGTCGCGGGTGAAGACCAGCAGCCAGCGGTCGTCGCCGCCCTTGTTGCCGTGCGCGTCGGCGAGGAACCAGCGCGGCCAGCCGGCCTTCTTCGGGATGGTGTACCTGACGTCGTCGAACTCCAGTGCCGAGTGGCCGGAGTTGCCGCTCGGGCTGTTGAGGTGCCCGGCCTTCAGACGCGCGGAGTCGATGTCGGCGAGGGCACCGGTCGTGAAGTCGGCGTCCAGGGAGCCGTCGTAGGCCGCGTCGGCGTTGTTGTAGGCGGCCGTGAACTGCTTCAGCGCCTTGGCGGCCTCGGCGCGGGTGGTGGTGGGGAGTATCTCGCGCTCCCCGTGCACCACCACGCAGCCGCTCGCCGTCAGCGACACGGCGGCCAGTGAGACCGCCAGGAGCGCGTTCCGATCACGCCCGCGGAGCCTGCGGCGCCGCAGCGGGCCGCGATCCCTGGTCGTCAGGTGCGTCATCAGGTGCCTTCACCTTCCCCTTCCCGGAGCCGAACCCTACCGGGACGAAGAAGAGGACGAGTGTCGGGACCAGGTACAGCAGCCACACCGTGACCTGGAGGACGGTCGGGTCGGGCTGGAAGTTGAAGACGCCCTTGAGGAGGGTGCCGTACCAGCTGTCCGGCGGGATGGTGCCGCTGATGTCGAAGGCCTGGTTGGTCAGGCCCGGGATCCAGTCGGCCTCCTGGAGGTCGTGGAAGCCGTACGCCAGCACGCCGGCGGCGACCACGACCAGCATGCCGCCGGTCCAGGTGAAGAACTTGGCGAGGTTGATCCGCAGGGCGCCGCGGTAGAACAGCCAGCCGAGCAGGACGGCGGTGGCGAGGCCCAGGGCGACGCCGGCCAGGGGGCGCGGGGTGCCGTCGCTGGCCGCGTGCACGGACGCCCACACGAACAGGGCGGTCTCCAGGCCCTCCCGGCCCACGGCCAGGAAGGCGGTGGCGACCAGCGCGCCGGTGCCCATGGCGAGGGCCGCGTCCAGCTTGCCGTGCAGTTCCTTCTTGAGGTGCCGGGCGGTGCGCCGCATCCAGAACACCATCCACGTCACCAGGCCGACCGCGACGACGGACAGGGACCCGCCGAGCGCCTCCTGGGCCTGGAACGTCAGCTCCTGGGATCCGAATTCGAGGGCGCAGCCGAAGCCCATGGCGATCAGCACCGCCACCGCGATGCCGGTCCAGATCGGCCGCAGGGCGTCCCTGCGCCCGGTCTTGACCAGGTAGGCGATGAGGATGCAGACGACGAGCGAGGCCTCGAGGCCCTCGCGCAGCCCGATCAGATAGTTGGAGAACACGGCTCACGCCCCCTTGGCGGACTCGGCGGACTCGGCGGACCGGGAGAACAGCGTCCGGCCCCACCAGTCGTCCTTGTCCCGGACGCCGGGCGGGACCGCGAAGACCGCCGAACCCACGTGCTGGATGTACTCGTTGAGCGCGTCGGACGCCGACAGCCTGCGCTGCAACGGGATGAACCCGTTGCGCACGTCACGCTGGTAGGCAAGGAAGAACAGGCCCGCGTCCAGCCGCCCGAGCCCGTCGGTGCCGTCGGTGAACGAGTAGCCCCGGCGCAGGATGGTGATCCCGTCGTTGGAGTCGGGGTGCGCGAGCCGCACGTGGGCGTCGGGCTTCATGGCCTTGAGGAACGGCGCGTCGTGCTCCTTGGCCTTGCCGACCGGGGCGCCCTCGCCCTTGTCCCGGCCGAAGACGTCCTCCTGCTCCTGGAGCGAGGTCCGGTCCCAGGTCTCGATGTTCATCCGGATGCGCCGGGCGACGAGGTACGAGCCGCCGCTCATCCACGCCGGACCGTCACCGTCGCCCACCCACACGAACTTCTTCAGCCGGTCGGTCTCGGTGCCCGCGATGTTGCGGGTGCCGTCCTTGAACCCCATGAGGTTGCGCGGGGTCTGGGCGTCCGGCGTGGTCGAGGACGTCTTGCCGAAGCCGAGCTGGGACCAGCGGATCGCGACCTTGCCGAAGCCGATCCGGGCCAGGTTGCGGATGGCGTGCACGGCGACCTGGGGGTCGTCGGCGCAGGCCTGGACGCACAGGTCGCCGCCGGTGCGGGCGGAGTCGAAGTTGTCGCCGGGGAACTGCGGCAGGTCGACCAGGGCGGCCGGGCGGCTGTCCTTCAGGCCGAACCTCTCGAAGAAGGAAGGTCCGAAACCGATCGTCAGCGTCAGCCGGTTCGGCTTCAGCCCGAGCGCCTCGCCGGTGTCGTCCGGGGGCGCCTCGGCGAGCCCGCCGTAGGCGCCCTCGCCGATTGCCTTCCCGGCGGTCAGCCGCCGGGCCGCGGCCGTCCAGTCCTTCAGCAACTGGACGAACTCGTCCCGGTCCTCGGTCTTCACGTCGAACGCGGCGAAGTGCAGCCGGTCCTGGACGGCGGTGGCGATCCCGGCCTGGTGCGCGCCGTGGAACTCGACCGCGCCCCCGGCGTCCGCGGCGGCCGGGGACATGTCGTCACCGGCCTCGGCCATCGCCACCGCGCCCCCGGCCACCGCGGCGCCGAGCGCGAGCCCGGCACCGCCCCAGCCGATGAGCGCGCGTCGCGACGGATTGGCTTTGTCTGCCATGTCCTGCCCCTTACTTGACGACGGTCGCGGCGAGCTTGGACAGCGGCTCCGCGAGCGCGTTGACCGCGTCCGACAGCTCCTTGCGCTGAGCCTTGGTGACCTTGTCGTACGACACGAAGCCGTCCGAGGTGGCGGTCGTGCGGTACTTGTCGAGCAGCGTGTTCAGCGCGGCGAACTGCTTGTCCAGCTCGGTGACCAGGGCCGCGTCGTTCTTCTGCGCGACCGGCTTCAGCAGCTCGTACGCCTTCTGCGCGCCGTCCACGTTGCCCTTGAAGTCGCTGAGGTCGGTGTGCGAGTAGCGGTCCTCCTCGCCGGTGACCTTGCCGGTGGCGACCTCGTCGAGGAGTTCCTTGGCGCCGTTGGCCATGGAGGTGGGGGTGATCTCGGCCTTGCCGACCCGCTGCTGCCAGTCCTTCAGGTCGGTGAGCAGCTCGTCGGCGAGGGTCTTCTGCTCGGCGCCGATCTTCTTGTCCTGCCACAGCGCCTTCTCCAGCGCGTGCCAGCCGGTCCACTTCTGGCCCTTCTCCAGGCCGTCGGCGCGGGTGTCCGTCTTGGGGTCGATGTCACCGAAGGACTCGGCGATCGGCTCGGTGCTCTCCCAGCCGACGCGGGAGGGGGCGTAGGCGTTCTTGGCGGCGGTGAGGTCGCCGGCCTTGATGGCGTCGACGAACGTCTCCACCTTCGGGATCGTCGCGTCGGCCTCGCCCTGGGCCCACTCGCGGTAGTCGGCGACGGCCTTGTCGAGCGTCGGGTTGCGCTTGGCGGCCGCACCGGAGCCGGTGACGGTCAGCTTCTGCCGCACGCCGTGCCCCTTCATCCCGGGGCGGCAGGCTATCTCGTACGACCCCGCCTTCACCTCGGCGGTCAGCGTGTACTTGGTGCCCGGGCCGATGTTCTCCTTCTCCGAGACGATGCGGTCGTCGGGGAAGAGGATCTCGACCTCGGTGGCCTTGGAGCCCGTGTTCTCGATGGCGAGCGTGACCTGCCCGGCCGGCACGGACTTGACCGACGTCTCGCACTTGGCGTCGGCAGCGGTCACCTGGATCGCGTCGTCGCCCTTGGCGTCGCTCTTCGCCGTGCAGGCCGAGAGGGCGGTCAGAGCGGCCACGGTGGCGGCAGCGGTGACGGTGAGTCGGACGGCACGCATGCAGGCTCCAAGCAGGGGAGGTGTGGTGAGGCTGACCTAAGTTACATGAGGCTTACCTCACTGGTACCCACCCGGGTCGGGATTGACCGGACACGGATAGATCACAGATACGGCTTGATCTCGGCGGCGAAAAACCGCCACCAAGGAATGGTCAAGGGAAGGTCAAGCAAGCCGTTTCGGGCTTACGACGGGCCGGCTCCGCCGGTCTGACGCGGAGGACGACCGCCACGGACGCAGCCGGCTCGGCGAGCGGCGGCGTCACCGGTTCCATCACCGGCGGCACCGGCGGCAGTCTCGCCTCCACCGGCTCGGCCCTTCCGGCCGCCGCCCTCGGCACGGCCGCCGCCGTCACGGTTTCGGCGGGCGCGGGCGTGGTGTTCGCGATGCGCAGGCGCCGCACCGAGGCGTGATCCCCGCCCGGCGGCGGCCGCAGAGCCCTCGCAAGGGGCGACCCGGCCGCCGCCGCGGTGCTTGAATGCCGGAGTGACTGACTACGACGTGCTGCGGGTCTTCTGCGCGGCGAACGGCGGATACGGCAACGAACTCGGGGTCGTCCGGGACGGCTCGCTGCTGCCCGCGCGGGAGGACCGGCAGGCGCTGGCGGCGAAACTCGGATTCAGCGAGACCGTGTTCGTCGACGACCCCGAGCGCGGGGTCGTCGACATCTACACCCCCACCCTGCGGCTGCCCTTCGCCGGCCACCCCTGCGTCGGCACCGCGTGGCTGCTGGACGTGCCCGAACTGGTCACACCGGCCGGTGTGGTCGGCGCCCGGCTGGACGGGGAGTTCAGCTGGATCGAGGCACGCCCCGAGTGGGCCCCGCCGCGCACCCTGCGCCAGTACGCGACGGCCGCCGAGGTGGACGCCCTGCCGGTGCCCGGGCCCGGGGAGTGGGTGTACGCCTGGGCGTGGGAGGACGAACCGGCCGGGCGGGTCCGGGCCCGGGCCTTCCCCGGCCGCGGCGACGGCATCGACGAGGACGAGGCGACCGGCGCGGCCGCGCTGCTGCTCACCGACCGGCTGGGCCGCGCCCTGAACATCACCCAGGGCCGGGGCTCGCAGATCCTCACGGCACCGCAGCCGTACGGCTGGGTGGAGATCGGCGGGCGGGTCCTCCTGGAGGGCGCCGAACGGCAGCCGGGTCTCAGCTAGCGACCGGCTTGTCCGCGCGCCCGCGCCGCACGTAGTACCAGGTCATGTTCGACGACAGCCCCGTCAGCAGCACCCAGACGACACCGATCGGCCAGCTGCCCCGGACGAAGGAGACGACGGCGGCGACGACGGCGAGGACGCAGACGGCCAGGGAGTAGAGGGCGAGGCGGGGCATGGCGGAGTCACTTTCGGGATCGGTCGGCCGGGGGACACCGGTGGGGGCAGCCACCAGTGTCCCCCATCCGCTCAGACGTCCGTGACGCGGAGCCCGGCGTGTGCCTTGTAGCGCCGGTTGACCGAGATCAGGTTGGCGACCAGCGACTCCACCTGGTGGGCGTTGCGCAGCCGCCCCGCGAAGATGCCCCGCATCCCCGGGGTGCGCCCGGCCAGCGCCTGCACGATCTCCACGTCCGGGCGCGCCTCGCCCAGCACCATCACATCGGTGTCGATCTCCTCGACCTCCGGGTCCTGGAGCAGCACCGCCGACAGGTGGTGGAAGGCTGCCGTGACCCGGGAGTCCGGCAGCAGCGCCGCGGCCTGCTCCGCCGCGCTGCCCTCCTCCGGCTTGAGCGCGTAGGCGCCCTTCTTGTCGAAGCCGAGCGGGTTGACGCAGTCCACGACCAGCTTCCCGGCCAGTTCCGCGCGCAGCGACTCCAGCGTCTTGCCGTGCCCGTCCCACGGCACGGCGACGATCACGATGTCACTGCGCCGCGCGCACTCGGCGTTGTCGGCACCCTCGACACCGTGCCCGAGTTCGCCGGCGGCGGCCTGCGCGCGCTCCGCGGCCCGGGAGCCGATGATCACCTTCTGGCCGGCCCGGGCCAGCCGGTAGGCGAGGCCCTTGCCCTGCGGGCCGGTGCCACCGAGCACACCCACGACCAGGCCGGAGACGTCGGGCAGGTCCCAGGGATCCTTGGCGGGGGCCTTCTCGGCCGCCGCCTGCTGTGCACTGTCGGAAGTGTCGGAAGAGGTCATGGGCCGACTCTACGTGCGTGGTGGCGGCCGCACCCGGTCAGGTGAGCCGGTTCACGGGCACCCTGCGGAAGGTGATCGTCGTGTACGCGCTGAAGTCGCCCGTCTCGTACAGGAGGCCGACCGTTTCGGCGTCGACCCGGGTCAGGTCGGAGTAGGCGGCGGGCAGCCCGTCGACCGTGTACACCGGCCGCCAGGTGGTCCCGCCGTCGGCGGAGGCGCGGATCGTCATCAGGGCACGGGTCGCCGGGTCCGCGGGGCCGGAGTACAACAGCACGTCGGGACCGAGGAGTTGCAGCACGCTGGCCTCGCAGACCGGCGCGGTGAGCCCGGCCTGCGGCCGGAACGGCTTCACCAGCGTGCGCCCGCCGTCCGCCGAGTGCGCGTCGGCCCGGCTGCCCGGCGACGGCGAGTCGTTGCGGGTGTTGAAGTAGACCCGCCCGTCGGGGAGTTCGGCCGCGGAGGTCTCGTTAACATTGATGTAGCCGTCGGTGTTCTCGTCGACGTAGCCGAGGTACCAGGTCTCGCCCCGGTCGTCGCTGAGCAGACAGTGCCCGCTGTTGTACCTGGCCTCGGTGCCGTTGTCGGTCCCGGTCGGCGCGAGGGTGTGGTTCGCGGCCACGACGACCCGTCCGGTGCGCAGTTGGACGGCGTGCCCGGGTGTGGTCGCGTACCACCGCCACCCGGCCCTCTTCACCGTCTCGGTGATCTCCGTAGGGGCGGACCACGTCATCCCGTCGTCGTCGCTGTGCCGCACCCACACCCGCCGCCCGTCCGCCTCCGGCACCTGTCCGCGCAGGATGGCGTCCTCGGTGGCGGAGGCGGCGTTGCGGACGTGGACCAGCAGGATCCGGCCGGTGTCCAGCACGACCGGGGCGGGGTTGCCGGCGAGGTCGGTGCCGTTGCCCGCGGCGACCTGCAGCGCCCCCCAGGTACGCCCCCCGTCGGTGGACCTCTTCAGCACCACCTCGATGTGCCCGTGATCGGCGGCGGAGTCGACCCTGCCCTCGCAGAAGGCGAGCACGGTGCCCGCCCGGGAGACCACCACGGCCGGGATCCGGAAACTGGCGTAGCCCTCGGTGCCCGCGCGAAAGGGAACGCTTGCCTCTACGTCGCTCATGGGCCGCCTTCTCCCCGGGTCGGGCGAATTCGCGGTGAACTCCGCGTCACGAGTGACCGATTGCGGCAGTATGCCGGGACATGGACGCCGTACGGGTCGCACTGCTGCGTGAAGTGCTCGCCGGAACCGAGTGGCTGGGGGCGACGCGGCGCTTCGCGGGCGCGCTGCGGGGCTCGGTGGTGAATCACGGCGGCGGACTGCTGCTGCTCGGCACCCCGGAGTACGAGCCGTGGCACCTCGCCGCGCACCTCGTGGACGAGGCCACGTGGTCCGGTACGCCGGAACTGGCGCCGACGCTGGTACGGCACGGGGCCCGCCCCACGGACCCGGCGCATCTCGCCGCCGGCCTCGGCCGCATCGGGGCGGCCCGCCGGGGGGAGACGCTGCTGGTGGTGGCGCCGGCCGCGTCGGCACCGCTCCTGGACCACGTGCACACCGCCCGCCGGGCCGGCGTGACGGTACTGGCGCTGTCCGCCACGGCCGACGACGCGCTGACGGCGATGGCCCACGAGACGCTCACCGTCCCGGACGGCGCGGAACTGGACCTGGACACGGTCCAGCACCTGGTCAGCGCGGCGACGGGGGAGAACGGACCGTCTCCGCGAGCCCGCCGCCGCTTCAGGGACCGCCTGTCCAGGCTGGCCGAGACGGTGACGGCCCCGCCCCCGACCCCCTGGTGATCTCCGCCCGCCCCGGCCGGCCACCTGCCTCCGGCCGCACCGGAGAAGGTTCTTCCCCGCCCCTGCGCCGACCGAGTCGGGTGGGTGACGGAAAAGCGGTTGAGGCGGCGTCGGCGGCCGTTCAGCATGGCTCAGCGTGACCGTGCTTCCCGACCTCGCCCCCTGGCGGGCCTCCGTCGACTTCCGTCGGCTGTGGGCCTCCGGCCTGATCAGCAACTTCGGGACCTTCCTGACGTTCGTGGCGCTCCCGGTGCAGATCAAGGACCTCACCGGGAGCGCGACCGCCGTGGGGGCCATCGGCGCGGTGGAGCTGATCCCGCTCATCCTCTTCGGCCTCTACGGCGGGGCCCTCGCCGACGCCCTCGACAAACGGCTGCTCATCCTGTGGACCGAGGCCGGTCAGGGCCTGCTCAGCGCGGCCCTGCTGCTCAACGCCCTGCTGCCGCGCCCGGCCGTCTGGCCGCTGTACGCCGTCGCCGCGCTCTCGGCCGCACTGGGCTCGGTCCAGCGCCCCGCCCTCGACTCGCTGTGGCCGAGGATCGTCGCCCACGACGACCTCCCGGCCGCCGCCGCCCTCAACTCGTTCCGCTGGACGGTCGGCGGCGTCGCCGGGCCCGCCGTCGCCGGTCTGGTCGTGGCGTACGCGGGCCTCGGCTGGGCGTACGGCGCCGACCTCGTCACGTTCGCCGTCTCGGTCGTGCTGATCGTGCCGATCGCGGCGTCCCCCGCCGCCCACGAGGCCGTGAAGCCCTCGCTGCGCTCCATCGCGGAGGGCGCCCGCTACGCCTGGGGCCGCAAGGAACTCCTCGGTACCTACGCCGTGGACCTCGCGGCGATGTTCCTGGCGATGCCGCTCGCCGTGCTGCCGTTCCTGGCCGACGAGTTGGACGCGAAGTGGTCGCTCGGGCTGATGTACGCGGCCATCCCGGCCGGTTCCCTCCTCGTGAGCCTGGTCAGCGGCTGGACCGGGCGGGTGCGCAGGCACGGGCGGATGGTGGTGCTGTCGGCGGCGCTGTGGGGCCTGGCGATCGCCGCCGCCGGCGCCGTGCGCCACGTGTGGCTGGTCCTGTTCCTGCTGGCCGTGGCCGGCGGCTGCGACATGGTCAGCGGGATCTTCCGGGGCGCCATGTGGAACCAGACGATCCCCGACGAGCTGCGCGGCCGGCTCGCCGGGATCGAGCTGTTGTCGTACTCGGTCGGGCCGACCCTCGGCCAGGTGCGTGCCGGTGGCATGGCCGGACGGCTGGGCGTCCGGGCGTCCGTCGGCGTGGGCGGCCTGCTGTGCACGGGCGCGGTCGGCCTGCTGGCCCTGTGCCTGCCCGCGCTGATGGCGTACGACGCCCGCACCAACGAGCACGCCGTGCGGCTGCGCGCCCAGCGCGCGGCCGCACCCACCCGGCTCTGATCAGCTCTCTTCGGAGGAGTCCCCGGCCGGGGCGTCGTGCCAGCGCGGATCGTTCTCCCACTGGAGGTTGCGCTCCCGTGCCATCTCCATCGCGTGCTCGGCCTCCCCACGGGTGGCGTAGGGGCCGAACCGGTCCTTGGCAGGGCACTCGGGGCCCTCCTCGACCTTCTTGTGCTCCAGGCAGTAGTACCACTCACCCGGCTTACCGACGGTCCGCTTCTTGAACAGGGCCATGAACGCTCCTTTCGCCATCCACATGTTCCCGCATGTCCGCTGGTTAGACTCGCTGGTATGTCTGGCCAGTCGCTGCTCGTACCAGGGGAGCTGTCTCCCACCCGTTCGGTACCCGGAAACATCCGCCGCCCCGAGTACGTCGGCAAACCCGCGCCGACCCCGTACACCGGGCCCGAGGTGCAGACCCCGGAGACCATCGAGGCGATGCGGACCGCCGGCCGTATCGCCGCGCAGGCGATGGCGGAGGCGGCGAAGATCATCGCGCCGGGGGTGACCACCGACGAGCTGGACAAGGTCGCGCACACGTACATGTGCGACCACGGGGCCTACCCCTCCACGCTCGGCTACCGCGGCTTCCCCAAGTCGCTGTGCACCAGCCTCAACGAGGTCATCTGCCACGGCATTCCGGACTCGACGGTCCTCCAGGACGGTGACATCGTCAACCTGGACGTGACGGCGTACATCGGCGGGGTGCACGGCGACAACAACGCGACCTACCTGGTCGGGGACGTCGACGAGGAGAGCCGGCTGCTGGTCGAGCGGACCCGGGAGTCCCTCGACCGGGCGGTCAAGGCGGTCAAGCCCGGCCGGCAGATCAACATCATCGGCCGGGTCATCGAGTCGTACGCCAAGCGCTTCGGGTACGGCGTGGTGCGGGACTTCACCGGCCACGGCATCAACTCGTCGTTCCACTCCGGGCTGATCATCCCGCACTACGACAGCCCGCACGCGACGACCGTGATGCAGCCCGGGATGACGTTCACGATCGAGCCGATGCTGACGCTCGGGACGCACGAGTACGACATGTGGGACGACGGCTGGACGGTCGTCACCAAGGACCGCAGGCGGACCGCCCAGTTCGAGCACACCCTGGTGGTGACCGAGACCGGCGCGGAGATCCTCACCCTGCCCTAGCGACCTGATCCGAACGACAGGGCCCAGCCCCGCCGTTTCGCCGGGCCCGTCCTCCGCGTCGGAGGGCGGGCCTTTTTTCGGGTACGCTTTTACCGACATGGTGTCGGTAACTTTCCCGACAGGGCGTTGGCAAGGCGTTGACTTAGGTAAGGCTTACCTTAGAGGATATGCCCATGGACTCCTTCTCGGCACTCATCCGCACCGCGTCCCACGAGCAGCACGCGGTGGCGGAGGCCTCGACGTTCATGAGCGACCTGCTGGGCGGCCGGCACGGCGTGGCCGCCTACGCGCGCTACACCGAACAGCTGTGGTTCGTGTACGAGGCACTGGAGAGGGGGGCCGCACGGCTGGCGTCGGACCCGGTGGCCGGGCCCTTCGTGCAGCCCGAGCTGTTCCGGCTGGCCGCGCTGGAGCGGGACCTCGCGCACCTGCGCGGCGCCGGATGGCGGGCGGGACTCGCGGCGCTGCCGGCCACCGAGGAGTACGCGGCCCGGATACGGGAGTGCGCCGAGGCCTGGCCCGCCGGCTACATCGCCCACCACTACACCCGCTACCTCGGTGACCTCTCCGGCGGCCAGATCATCCGGGACCGGGCCGAGCGGACCTGGGGTTTCGAGAGGAAGGGCGACGGCGTCCGCTTCTACGTCTTCGAGCAGGTCGCCAACCCCGCCGCCCTCAAGCGCGGCTACCGCGACCTCCTGGACGCGGTGGACGCCGACGACCTGGAGCGGCAGCGGATCATCACCGAGTGCAAGCGGGCGTTCGCCCTCAACACGGAGATGTTCCGGGAACTCGGCGAGGAGTTCCCGCTCACCGCGTGAGGATCAGCCGGCCGAGCAGTAGTCGTTCGTCCCCTGCCAGAAGCGGTAGAGCGCGTAGCCGCAGTACTGGGAGTCGGAGTCGACGCCCAGCCCCCGCAGCAGCGTGTCGATCACGTCGAAGAACGCGCTGTTGATGGACGGCACCCACAGCAGCGCGAAGACGAAGAGCAGGCCGAAGGGGGCGAACGGCTCCACCTGGCGCTTGATGCCGTACGACAGCCAGGGCTCGATCACGCCGTAGCCGTCCAGGCCCGGCACCGGCAGGAAGTTCAGGATCGCGGCCGTGACCTGGAGCAGGGCCAGGAAGGCGAGGGCGTAACGGAAGTCGCGCGGCACGCCGTCCAGGGAGTGCAGCCAGAACGGTGCGGTGCAGACGGCGGCGAAGACCACGTTGGTCAGCGGGCCGGCCGCCGAGATGAGGCTGTGCCGCCAGCGGCCGCGGATCCGGTTGCGCTCGATGAAGACCGCGCCGCCCGGCAGACCGATCCCGCCCATGATCACGAACAGCACGGGGAGCACGATGCTCAGCAGGGCGTGCGTGTACTTCAGCGGGTTCAGGGTCAGGTAGCCCTTCGCGCCCACGGTGATGTCACCGCTGTGCAGGGCGGTGCGCGCGTGCGCGTACTCGTGCAGGCACAGCGAGACGATCCAGGCCGCCGTCACGAACAGGAACACGGCGACCCCGGGCTGCTCGGCGAACCCGGACCAGGTGGCCCACCCGGTGACCGCGGTGACGGCCGCGATCCCGACGAAGACGGGAGAGATCCGCCGGTCGCTGTGGCGGGTGGTGGTGGCGGTCATGGTCCGGGACTCCTGGGGCGCGTCGGTGGTGGCGTGCGGGGTCGACCGTACAGGTGACGGATGAAGGACGTCATGCGGAGGGCTGTGGGTTCCTGGTGGTCGTCACGCTGATATCAAGTCGAACCATGGGGTGCTCATGACGATCGCAGACGGATGGGTTGAACTGGTCCAGAACCGGATCGGTGTCCCGCGTAGCGCGCGCCTCCGGCTGACGGAGAACGGTCTGACATCGGTACCGGTAACCCAGGCGCACACGACAACGGCACGGCGCATCCAGAACCAGATCGAGGCCGGGCTGCCCGGCTGGGCGGCGGTCGGCGAGTTCTCGTTGGTCCCGCCCCGAGAGGGATACAAGCCCGAACCCGATGCCGTGGCGCTGCCGCTGGACCAGGTTCACCCGGGTGAGAGCGAGATCAACGAGGCGTTGCTGCCTTTCGTCGTCGAAGTCGTCTCCCCGGAGAGCAAGAACCGGGGCTTCGACACGAAGCCGAGCCACTAGGCACTGCGCGGCATTCCGGTGTACCTCATCGTCGACGTGCTCTCCGCGACCTGGACGCTCCTGACCCAGCCGGAAGGCGGCACCTATCAGTGCACGCAGTCCGGCCTCTTCGGCGAGGAGATCACCGTTCCCGTAGCCGACCAGACCCTCACCCTCGACTCCTCGCAGTTCATGCGCATCTGAAACCCGCCAGCGGGGTCCGGGCGTCCCCAGGGACAATGGACCCCGTGCGCTACGCGATTCTCGGCACCACCCAGGCCCTCCGCCCCGACGGCACGGCCGTCCCCGTGGGCGGGGCACGGCTGCGTGCCCTGCTGACCGTGCTGGCGTTGCGGCCCGGGCGCGCGGTGCCCGCCGGGCTGCTCGTCGACGAGGTGTGGGGCGAGGACCCGCCCGCGGACGCCGGTGGCGCCCTCCAGGCGCTGGTGGGCCGGCTGCGCCGGGCGCTCGGCGCGGACGCGATCGAGTCCACCGGCGGCGGCTACCGGCTCGCGGCCGCCTCCGACGACATCGACCTGCACCGCTTCGAGCGGCTCACCGGCGAGGGCCTGCGCGCGCTCGCCGACGGCGACCCCGCCAAGGCGGCGACCGTCCTCGACGACGCCCTCGCCCTGTGGCACGGCCCGGCCCTGGCCGACCTGCCCGACCGTACCGCCGAGGCGGCCCGCGTCGACGTCCGCCGTCTGGACGCGCTGCGCGCCCGCCACACCGCGGCCCTCGGCCTCGGCCACGCCGAACAGGCCCTGCCCGAGCTGACCGCCCTGTGCGACGCCCACCCCCTGGACGAACCCCTCCAGACGCTGCGCCTGCGCGCCCTGCACGCCTGCGGCCGTACCGCCGAGGCGCTGGCCGCCTACGACGACGTACGGCGTCTGCTCGCCGACCGGCTCGGTTCCGACCCCGGGGCAGAACTGCGGTCCCTGCACTCCGAGTTGCTCGATCCGGCGGCGGCACCCGAGGTGCCGTCCAGGCCCGGCAACCTGCGCGCCCGGCTCACCTCCTTCGTCGGACGCGACAGGGACCTGGAGGTCATCCGGGGCGACCTCGCCGCCGCCCGGCTGGTCACCCTGCTCGGGCCCGGCGGGGCCGGCAAGACCCGGCTGTCCCAGGAGGCCGCCGAGTCCGTGCGGAACACCGTCCGGGACGGGGTGTGGCTGGCCGAACTGGCCCCCGTCGACGACCCGGCGGACGTCCCCGAGGCCGTGCTCAGCGCCCTCGGTGCCCGCGAGACCGTGCTCTACGGCGCCGGCGCCGAAGGCATGCGGGCCGCCGCCGACCGGCACGACGACCCGGTCGAGCGGCTCGTCGACCACTGCTCCCGGCGCCGGCTGCTGATCGTCCTCGACAACTGCGAGCACGTCGTCGACGCGGCGGCCGACCTCGCGGCCCGGCTCCTCGAACGCTGCCCGGACCTGACGATCCTCGCCACCAGCCGTGAACCCCTCGGTGTCCCGGGGGAGTTGCTGCGGCCGGTGGAGCCGCTGCCCGACCCGGTGGCGCTGCGGCTGCTCGCCGACCGGGGCGCCGCGGCCCGGCCGGGCTTCACGGTCGACGCCGACGAGGAGACGACGGCGGCCTGCGCCGAGATCTGCCGCCGCCTGGACGGACTGCCCCTCGCCATCGAACTGGCCGCCGCCCGGCTGCGGATGCTCACGCCCCGGCAGATCGCCGACCGGCTCGACGACCGTTTCCGTCTCCTCACCTCCGGCAGCCGTACCGTGCTGCCCCGCCAGCAGACCCTGCGCGCCGTGGTCGACTGGTCCTGGGACCTGCTCGACGCCGACGAACGCGGCGTCCTCGGCCGGCTCTCCGCGTTCGCGGGCGGCTGCGACCTGGCCGCCGCCGAGGCGGTCTGCGGCCCCGCCGCCCTCGACGCGCTCGCCTCCCTGGTCGACAAGTCCCTGGTCGTCGCCGCCCCTTCGGACGGGCAGGGGATGCGCTACCGGCTCCTGGAGACCGTCGCCGAGTACGCCGGTGCCCGCCTGGACGAAAGCGGTGACCGTCCGGCCGCCGAGCGCGCCCATCTGACGTACTACCGCGAACTCGCCCGCACCGTGGACCCGTTGCTGCGCGGCACCGGCCAGCGCGCCGCCGTGGCCCGGCTGGAGCTGGAGTACGAGAACCTGCGCACCGCCATCCGTCACGCCATCGCCGCCAAGGACGAGCACGAGGCGTTGTGCCTGGCCCACTCCCTGGTCTGGTACTGGCAGTTGCGTGACAAGCGGGTCGAGTCCCGTACCTGGTGCGCCGACATCATGGCCCTCGGTCCGGACCCCTTCGCCGAGCCGGTCCGCCGCGCGGAACCGGTCTGGCAGCGCGTGCACGACACCCCGCCGCCGTACGCCGGAGAGCTCCTCGTCGAGGCCCGGCGTGGCATCCATCTGGCTCACCTGGCCTGTATGGACACCGAGTTGGACGCCTGGCAGACCCCGGCCGCGCAGGCCAAGATGCGCGCCGTCGTCCAGGCCTACCAGCCCGGCCTGCCGCAGACCTGCCGGGCCCCCGGCATGTTCTGGTTCTTCGCCGTGATGCTGACCGGCGGCCTGGAGCAGCTGCGTACCATCGTCGACGCCGGAGTGGAGACCTGCCGTCGTACACCCGGCTACGAGTGGGAACTCGCCGGCGCCCTCCAGCTGCGCGCCAACGTGTTCGCCAACTTCGCGACCTCGGCCGGTGCCGCCACCCGTGACGCGGACGAGGCCCTGGAGATCTTCCGGCGCCTCGGGGACGACTGGGGCACCGCCGAGGCGTTCTCGGCGCGCGCCGAGTCCCGCGAACGCATGGGGGAGTACCGGGAGGCCGCCGACGACTACGAGGCCGCCATCGAGCGCGCCGGACGGCTCGACGCCCGCACCCAGGTCGCGGTGCTCAACGCCCGCCTCGGCATGGCGCTGCTCGAACTGGGCGAGATCGAGCGTGGTGAACGGCTGCTGCGCGAGGTCATCGCCGATCACGACAGCAGCCACAACGAGGCGATGCCCGCCGCCCGGCTCTTTCTCACCGTGTGGCTGCTGCTGACCGACCGGATCACCGAGGCCCGCGAGCAACTCCGGTTGCTGCGCGATCAGTTCAGGATCTCGCACTTCGTGGTCTTCGACGCCATGATCCTCGTCCAGGAGGCCTGGGTGGACGCCCTCGACGGCCGCCACCAGGAAGCCCTGGCCAAGCTGCGCGAGGCGATAGCGCACTCCACCGACCCACTGGCCCAGGCCGTCACCCCGCAGTCCGGCTCCTCCAGCCTGACCGTCGCCGCCTTCGCCCTGGCCGGCATGGACGACGGCGCCCGCGCCCAGGACGCCGCCCGCTGTCTGGGCGCCGCCGACGCCCTGCAGCCGGCCGGGCATGTCTCCTCCGGCATGGAACGCAGGCTGCACGCCCGCGCCGAGGCCCGGGTCCGCGCCGCACTCGGCGACGACGCCGCCTACGAGGCCGCGTATGCCGAGGGCGGTGGCCTCTCCCTCGCGGAGGCCACCGCCCTGCTCTGATCCGGACTCCCGGACCTTCAGCTCTTGGTGCGGAACCTGTAGACCGCGTACGGGGCGGCCACCGCCGTGATCGCCACCGACCAGCCCAGCGTGATCCACAGGTCGTGGGCGACCGGGCCGCCGATCATCAGGCCGCGGGCCGCGTCGGCGAGCGTGGACAGCGGGTTGTAGTCGGTGAAGGCCTGCAGCCAGCCCGGCATCGACTTCGTCGGGGCGAAGATCGACGAGCCGAACTGCAGCGGGAACAGCACCAGGAACCCCATCGCCTGCACGGACTGCGCGCTCTTCAGGATCACGCCGAGGGTGAGGAACACCCACATGATCGAGGAGGCGAACACCGCGGACAGGCCCACGGCCGCGAACAGCCCGGCCCAGTGGGTGATGTGGAACCCGACCAGCACGGCGACGACCATCAGCACGGCGGTCGCGAACAGCATCCGCACCAGCTCGACGGAGATCTTCGCGAACAGCACCGAGCCGCGCCCGATCGGCAGCGACCGGAACCGGTCCATCACGCCGGAGTTGAAGTCCTGGCTGAAGCCGGTGCCGACGCCCTGCGAGAGCGTCATGCTCATCATCGCGATCATGCCCGGGATGACGTACTGGACGTAACCGTCCTGGCCGCCGCCGAGAGCCTGCCCGATCGAGCCGCCGAAGACGTACACGAACAGCAGCGTGAAGACGACCGGCATCAGCAGCGCGTCGAACATCGACTCGGGGTCCTGCCGGATCCACAGCAGGTTGCGGCGGATCAGGGCGCCGGTGTGCCGCAGGTGCCCGCGCAGCGGGATCCGGGCGTCGGCGGCGCCCGGGGTGGTGACGGCCGGGGTGGTGGTGACGGCGCTCATACGGCGACCTCCTCGCGGTCGTCGGCGGGCGTGGCGTCCTGCGGGGCACTGGCGCGGTGGCCGGTGAGGGACAGGAAGACCTCGTCCAGGCTGGGCAGTTCGGTGACGATGGAACTGATGGTGATACCGCGGGCGGTGACGGCGCCGACCACCGCGGTCAGCTGCTCGTCGCTGAGGATCGGCACCAGCAGGGTGCCCCGCTCGGCGTCCACGGTCGTGTTGGCGAGCCCGGTGATGCCCAGCTCGTCGATCATGGCGGCGAGCGGCCGTACCTGCAGCGGGTCGACCGGCTGCACGCGCAGCGTCCGCCCGCCGACCTTGGCCTTGAGCTCCTCCACCTTGCCGCCGGCGATGACCTTGCCGCGGTCCACGACGGTCAGTTCGGAGGCGAGCTGCTCGGCCTCCTCCATGTACTGGGTGGTCAGCAGGACGGTCACGCCCTCGCCGACCATCGCCTTGACCTCGTCCCACACCTCGTTGCGGGTGCGCGGGTCGAGACCGGTGGTCGGCTCGTCCAGGAACAGCACCTGGGGGTGTCCGATCATCGAGGCGGCCAGGTCCAGGCGCCGCCGCATGCCACCGGAGTAGGTGCTCGCCGGGCGCTTGGCGGCGTCCGTCAGCGAGAACCGCTCCAGCAGATGGTCGGCCCGGGCCCGGGCGTCCTTGCGGGACAGGTCGAGCAGGCGCCCGATCATGTAGAGGTTCTCCCAGCCAGGCAGCTTCTCGTCGACCGAGGCGTACTGCCCGGTCAGTCCGATCACCCGGCGCAGCTGGCGGGGCTGGGAAAGGACGTCGTAGCCGGCGACGGTGGCCTGACCGGCGTCGGGCTTCAGCAGCGTGGACAGGATCCGGACGATGGTCGTCTTGCCGGCCCCGTTCGGCCCGAGGACACCCATCACGGTGCCCTCGCGGACGTCCAGATCAACTCCGTCGAGAGCCTTGGTGTCGCCGTAGTGCTTCACCAGCCCCCGTACGGTCACGGCGGTGTTGTCGATTCGCGTCATGGGAAGAACCGTGCCAGGCCCCACCGACAAACCACCGACAGGCCGCCGACACCGGCCGACAGCCGGCCGACACGGGTTCCTGGCGGGGGCGTGCCCGGCCACACCGCCCAGGCCGGCGACGCCGGCCGACCGGACCTGCGGCCGCGCGCCGGGTCCTGCCTGACGGGCTGCGTCCGGGCGACGCGCACCTGCCCGGTCGCCCGGATCACCCGCGTGGTGGGAACCCGCCGGCATGGCAGGGGCACCGCCGTCGAGGCGGCCCGCGCCGTGGTCGACCGGCCGGCCCGGCCGCCGGGACCGTCCGATGCGGATCCACGCCGGCGAACCCCGGTCCGCGAGAGCGGCGCCGCCCCGGCGCGAACGGCAGCCGGCCCGCCGACGGGGGAAGATCGGCGGGCCGGCCTGGGTGTTGCCGCAGTGGCTCTAGTGGACGGAGTGCTCCTCCAGCGGGAACGTTCCGCCGATGACGTCCTCGGCGTAGGCCCGCGCCGCGTCGCCCATGACCGCGCGCAGGTCCGCGTACTTCTTCACGAACTTCGGCACCCGGCCGGAGGTCAGGCCCAGCATGTCCGTCCAGACCAGGACCTGTGCGTCGGTGTCGGGACCGGCGCCGATGCCGACGGTCGGGATGTGCAGCACCCGGGTCACCTCGGCCGCCAGCTCCGCGGGGACCAGTTCGAGCACGACCGCGAACGCGCCCGCGTCCTGGACCGACTTGGCGTCGCGCAGCAGCTGCTGGGCCGCCTCCTCGCCACGGCCCTGCACGCGGTAGCCCATCGCGTTGACCGACTGCGGGGTCAGGCCGATGTGCGCCATCACCGGGATGCCGGACTCGACGAGCAGCCGGATCTGTTCGTGCGAGCGCTCGCCGCCCTCCAGCTTGACCGCGCCGACCCCGGCCTCCTTCACCATCCGGGTCGCCGAGCGCAGCGCCTGCACCGCGCCCTCCTGGTAGGAGCCGAAGGGAAGGTCGCCGACGATGAGGGCGCGCCGGGTGCCGCGGACCACGGCCGCCGACAGCATCGTCATCTCGTCCAGGGTGACCGGCACCGTGGACTCGTAGCCGAGGTGGCAGTTGCCCGCCGAGTCGCCGACCAGGAGCACCGGGATCCCGGACTCGTCGAAGACGGACGCGGTCATCGCGTCGTAGGCGGTGAGCATGGGCCACTTCTCGCCGCGTTCCTTGGAGAGGGCGATGTCGCGGACCGTGATGCGGCGGGTGCCCTTACCCCCGTACAGCGTCCTGCTGCCGTCGGAGGGAGTGTTCTGCGCGGGCTGGGCAGCCGAGAGCTGCGTCATGGCAACGGCTCCTTCAATTCATCTCGAGGCACCCTCACGGTGTCCCCGGACCGCTTCCATGGTGGCACTTCGTGCCGTCCTCGGCCAGGGGACCTCCATGTGATCCATCGGTCACCGGCCGTCGGCCCGCGGCGGGCTCGACGGGTCCCGTCATGACGCGTTGTGTAAGGCCTGGGCAAAGGAATTCAGATACGAGACGGTGCCGTATTGAAATGGGCCTAGGCTCGTCGGCATGACAACTCCTGCCGACCGCGCTCCAGCCGGCCCCCGCATACCCGAGGAGGTGCACCGGCGCCGCTGGGCGATCCTCGGCGCGCTCATGTTGAGCCTGCTGATCGTGGTGCTCGACAACTCGATCCTGAACGTCGCCATCAAGACCATCTCCACCCCAGCCCCGACCGGTCTGGGCGCCACCCAGAGCCAGCTGGAGTGGGCGATCAACGCCTACACCCTGGTCTTCGCGGGTCTGCTGTTCACCGCCGGCCTCATCGGCGACCGGCTCGGCCGCAAGAAGGTGCTGATCGGCGGCCTCGTCGTGTTCGGCGTCGGCTCCGCCCTGGCCGCCGAGTCCGGCTCGCCGGGCCAGCTGATCGCCTACCGTGCGCTGATGGCCCTCGGTGCCGCCTTCGTGATGCCCGCCACCCTCGCCGTCCTGATGAACGTCTTCGAACGCCAGGAACAGCCCAAGGCCATCGGCATCTGGGCCGGCGGTGTCGGCCTCGCCATCGCGATCGGCCCGATCACCGGCGGTGTGCTGCTCGACCACTTCTGGTGGGGCTCGGTCTTCCTCGTCAACGTGCCGATCGTGATCCTCGCGCTCGTGCTGATGGTGTGGCTGGTGCCCGACTCGCGCGACCCGCGTCCGGGCCGCCTCGACCCCGTCGGTGTCGTGCTCTCCGTCGTCGGCCTGGTCCTGCTGGTCTACGGCATCATCAAGGGCGGCGAACTGGCCGACTTCACCGACGCCAAGGTGCTCGCGACCGTCATCGCCGGTGTCGTGGTGCTCGCCGGTTTCGTGATCTACGAGATGCGCAGCGACCACCCGTCCCTGGACGTCACCTACTTCAAGAACAAGGTCTTCTCCTCCGCCATGGCCGCCATCGCGCTGGTCTTCTTCGCGCTGATGGGCGTGACCTTCTTCTCGGTCTTCTACACCCAGAGCGTGCGCGGCTACTCGCCGCTGCAGTCCGGTCTGCTGCTGCTCCCCCTGGCCGCCGCCCAGCTGATCTTCGCGCCGCGGGCCCGGCTGGTCGTGGACCGGATCGGCAACAAGGCCACCACCACCGCGGGCCTGGTACTGATCGCGGCGATGCTGGGCATGTTCGCGACGTTCGAGACCGACACCCCGATCTGGCTCCTGGAGGTCGTCTTCTTCCTGATGGGCACCGGCATGGCGCACATCATGACGCCCACCTCGGTCGTCATCATGCAGGCCCTGCCCCGGGAGAAGGCCGGTTCCGCCTCCGCGCTCAGCAACACCTTCCGCCAGGTCGGCGGCGCCCTCGGGATCGCCGTCCTCGGCTCGGTCCTGTCGACGTCGTACCGCAACGGCATCGAGGGCGAGCTCGGCGCGCTGCCGCCGGGGCTGCGCGGGACCGCCGGCGAGTCCATCGAGGCCACGCTGGGTGTCGCCCAGAAGCTCGGGGCGCAGGGCAAGGACCTGGTCACGCCCGCCAACGACGCCTTCCTGCACGCCATGCACATGACCGCACTGTGCGGCGTGGGCGTCGCGCTGATCGGTGCCGTGGTCACGGCCCTCTTCCTGCCGGGCAAGCCGCCGGCCGGTCAGCAGGGCGACCGGGAGCAGGAGTTGGTCGCCGCCGCGGAGTGAGCGGACACACGGTAGGGGGCGGATCCACGGGGGGAGGCTGGGGCTGCGGGAGAATTCCCGCAGCCAGTGAGAGGACGGTATGACGTGAGGCTTGCCGACAGCCGGCCGCGGTCCGTGGGTCCCGCCCGGGGGCGTCCCCGCAGCGAGGCGGTGGAGAACGCCATCCTGGAAGGGGTGATGAAGCTCCTGGAGGACGGTGTTCCGCTTGCCGAGCTGTCCATCGAGCGGATCGCCCGGACCGCCGGCGTCGGCAAGGCCACCATCTACCGACGCTGGAACGGCAAGGAGGAGCTCTTCGTCGACGTCATCCGGGCCGCCGAGCCCGCCGACCCCGAACTCCCCGGCACCTCCATGCGCGACGACCTCGTCGTCCTGCTCGAATCGCTGCGCCGGCGCGGACTGATGAACCGTTCGTCGGCGATCCTGCACAACGTGTACGCCCAGATGAAGAGCAGCCCCCGCATCTGGAACGCCTATCACGCCAACGTCGTCAACCCGCGGCGCGAACTCGGCAAGGAAGTGCTGCGCCGCGGTCAGTGCAACGGCGAACTCCGCGCCGACATCGACGTCGACCTGGCCAACGACATGTTCACCGGCCCGATGCTGCTCCGGGCCATCCTGCGCCCGGACACGGACCTCCCCGAGGGTCTGGCCGAGGAGATCGTCGACTCCGTACTGGCCGGCCTACGGCCCGTCAGCTCCCCGGACCCGCAGCCGTAGCGGCTGCCGCCGTCATCGGCGGAATGTGCACGTTTCGTCACAGTGCACCCGAACCGGCCGGTAACCGGAACCTCTTCGGCCGGTGTCTTCGTCCTCGTCTTCCGTACGGCCGTCATGTGACGGCGGGATCGAGCCGATCATCCCCTAGGGTCGTATCCCGGGGGGACGACGGTGTGCACGGCAGGTTGTGAGGCAGGCGTATGGCGCAGCAGGCGTACATGACGGAGACGGACAACGGCGGCTCGGGGCCCGAGCGTCGGGGAGACCGGTTCCGGCGCCTGGTGAACCGCCTCCTCGCGGGCTGGCGCGACGATCCACGCATCTGGCGCCGGGGAGTCGTCCTCGCCGCCGTCGCGCTGCTGCTGGCCGGCGTGATGCTGATGCACTCCCGCATCCCCAACGCCATCGGCAACCTCGGCAGCCTCACAGAGACGTTCCTGCCCTGGCTGGGCCTGCTGATCCCGGTGCTGGTGCTGCTCGGCTTCCTGCGCAGGTCCGCGACCGCGCTCATCGCCGTACTCCTCCCGCTGATCGTCTGGCTGAACATGTTCGGCGGGCTGCTCACCGACAAGTCCGGCACCGGCGGCGACTTCACGGTCGCCACGCACAACGTGAACGCGGAGAACCCCGACCCGGCGGGCACCGCCGGTCAACTCGCCGCGTCCGGCGCCGATGTGGTGGCCCTGGAGGAACTGACGGCGTCGGCCGTGCCGGCGTACGAGAAGGCGCTGGCGCCGACGTACAAGTACCACGCGGTCGAGGGCACCGTGGGGCTGTGGAGCAAGTACCCGCTGACCGGGGTGAAGGCCGTCGACATCAAGCTCGGCTGGACGCGCGCGATGCGGGCCACGGCCGCCACGCCGGAGGGTCCCCTCGCGGTCTACGTCGCTCATCTCCCCTCGGTGCGGGTGAAGATGAACGCCGGGTTCACCGCCCGGCAGCGGGACAAGAGTGCGGACGCGCTGGGCGAGGCCATCGCCGACGAGAGCCTGCCGCGGGTGATCCTCCTGGGCGACCTCAACGGCACGATGAACGATCGTTCCCTCAACGGCGTCACCTCGCAGATGCGCTCCACGCAGGGCGCGGCGGGCAGCGGGTTCGGGTTCAGCTGGCCGGCCGCGTTCCCGATGGCGCGCATCGACCAGATCATGGTGAAGGGCGTGGAGCCGGAGAGTTCCTGGACGCTGCCGAGGACGGGCAGCGACCACCTGCCCATCGCCGCCCGTGTGAACCTGACCACATCGGACTAGTCAAAGCTGCTGGTCAGACCGCCGCCGCGCGCTTTGTAAGGACAATCGGACATCGCACGGTAACCCGCCGGAATACTTTGCCTGGGATGCTTTGTTCCGTAGCTGAACTTAAAACACGTCCGCACGGAACCCGCTCCCCGAAAGGCGAAGCCCTCCCATGCCCCTGGCCCTGCTCGCGCTGGCCGTCGGCGCCTTCGGTCTCGGCACCACCGAGTTCGTGATGATGGGCCTGCTGCCCGACGTCGCCGACGACCTGCACATCTCGATCCCTGCCGCCGGGCACCTGGTCTCTGCGTACGCGCTGGGCGTGGTCATCGGCGCCCCGCTCCTGGCCGCACTGACCGCGCGCATACCCCGCCGCACCGTGCTGATCTCCCTGATGGCCCTGTTCGTGGCCGGCAACGCGCTGTCGGCCCTGGCCCCCACCTACGACTGGCTGCTCGCCGCCCGCTTCCTCAGCGGCCTGCCGCACGGCGCCTTCTTCGGCGTCGGCGCGGTCGTCGCGACGAACCTGGTGGCACCGGAACGCAAGGCCCGCTCGGTCTCCCTGATGTTCATGGGCCTGACCGTCGCCAACGTCGCGGGCGTCCCCGTCGCCACCCTCATGGGCCAGCACCTGGGCTGGCGGGCCACCTTCCTGGGCGTGAGCCTGATCGGCGTCGCCGCGATGGCCGCGGTCGCGCTGCTGATCCGCCGGACCGACACCCCGGCCCCGGTCCCCGGCCTGCGCGGCGAAGTGACCGCCCTGCGCTCCCTGCCGGTCTGGCTGGCCCTCGCCACCACCGTCGTCGGCTTCGGCGCCCTCTTCTCCGCGTACAGCTACATCACGCCGATGCTGACGGACTCGGCCGGGTACGCCGACTCCGACGTCACCCTGCTGCTGGCCCTCTTCGGCGTCGGCGCCACCGCGGGCAACCTGATCGGCGGCCGGCTCGCCGACCACGCGATGCGCGGCACCCTCTTCGGCGGCCTGGCCTCCATGGTCGTGGTGCTGCTCCTCTTCCCCGCCCTGATGCACGCGCAGTGGAGCGCGGCCCTCGCGGTGACCCTGCTCGGCGTGGCCGCCTTCGTCACCGGCTCCCCGCTCCAGCTGATGGTCATGGAACGCGCGGCGGCCGGCCCCTCCCTCGCCTCCTCCGCCAACCAGGCGGCCTTCAACCTCGCGAACGCGGGCGGCGCCTGGATCGGCGGCGTGGCCCTGGCCGCGGGCTTCGGCGTCACCTCCCCGGCGGTGGCGGGCGCGGCGCTCGCGGTCCTGGGCCTCGGCGTGGCGAGCGTGGCCTTCGCGGTGGACCGGCGCCGGGACATCCCGTCACCGGGCCGCGAACGGCTGATCGCGTCCCACGTACCGGACCCGGCGGAGCCGGTCCGCTCCTGACCGCCGGCGGATCCGGGCGCACACGTCCGGGTGACCGCCGCTCCGGGGGCCACGGCGGACACGGGCCGTGCGCCGCGCCGTCGGCCGACGCCCGCCGCGGGCGTCTCCCCCGGGTCCGGAGGAGGCGGCGGGTGTCTTTCCTGGGTCCGGACGACGCGCAGGGGCGTGAGGTCTTCGAGAAGACCTCACGCCCCTGCGCTCAGCCGCTGAAGGCAGCGGCGGCGGGATCAGTGCTTCCGGTGCGCCTGAGCCTTGTACGACTCGACGTAGCCGCCCGCGGGCGAGCCCACGCCCGTCACGTCGTCGTAGCCCTTCACCGCGGACAGGGAGCTGTCCTTGCCGAGGCTGCGGACCGAGGTCAGCAGACCGTCGGCGGCGTCGACACCGTTGGCGAAGTCCACGCGGGCGACCGCGAGACCCTTGCCGGTCGGGTTGTCGGTGACGTCGTGGAAGACGCCCTTCTTCCCGTACTTGGCGTAGATCGACGGGTTGGCGAAGCCGAGGGCCTTGCCGCCGGCCGCCTCCTGGGCGAGCGCCTGGACCGCAGCGATGGTCGGCGCGGCCAGCGAGGTGCCGCCGATGCGGTACTCGCTGTACTGCTGCGAGCCGTCGGGGAAGGTCTGGGTCTGGCCGACCAGGAAGCCGGTGTTGGGGTCGGCGATCGCGGAGATGTCCGGGACCACGCGGTTGCCGGTGGCGCTGTTGGCCGTCGCCAGGGAGTTCGGGACGACGCCCTTCTGGTAGTACGGCTCGGCGACCGTCGCGCTGGTGCCGCCGCCCGCGCCCGAGGTGAAGGCACCCGGGAAGGAGGTCCAGCTCTTGCCGTCCGCCGACAGGGTCGCCTTCTGGGTGCCCCAGCCGGTCTCCCACTGGTACTTGTCGCCCTTGCCGACGGCCAGCGAGGTACCGCCGACCGCCGTCACCCACGCCGAGTTGGCCGGGGTGTCGACCTGCTTCGTACCGGTGTTGGCGACCTCGTCGCCGTTGTCACCGGAGGAGAAGTAGAAGCCGATGCCCTGTACCGCGCCCAGCTGGAAGACCTGGTCGTAGGCGGCCGCGAGGTCCGGGGTCTGGTTGGCCTCGATGTCGCCCCAGGAGTTGGAGACGATGTCGGCCAGGTGGTTGTCCACGACCTTGCTGAGCGAGTCGAGCAGGTCGTCGTCGTAGCAGGAGGCGGCGCCCACGTAGGTGACGTCCGCGTCCGGCGCGACCGCGTGCACGGCCTCGACGTCGAGGGTCTCCTCGCCGTACCAGCCGGCCGCCGAGCACTCCTCGGTCTTGGTGTACGTGCCCGGCAGCACCTGGTGCAGCTGGCTGGTCTTCCAGGCCGCGTCGCCGTTCTTCTTGGCGTAGGTGCCCGCGTCGAAGGCGATGGTCGGCGAGGCGTACGCGTCGGTGATCGCGACGCGGACCTTCTTGCCGGTGTACTTGCCGGCGCCGTAGGCCGCGCGCAGCTGCTTGCCGGTGTAGCCCTTGATCGCGTAAGGGATCTTCGAGCCGTAGGCCGACGGCAGCGTGGTCGCGGTCTTCGAGCCGTAGTACGACGAGAACGGCCCGGCGTTCTTGAACACGGCGTCCGGGGGCGGCAGCGTGTCGTCGTGGCTGGCCTTGTGCGGCGCGCTGTCCAGGCCGGTGACGGTCAGGATGGAGCTGCTCACGGCCGCCGGCACCGACGCGGTCTTCTCCGGCGCGCGGTAGGTCTTCGAGCCCTTGGCGTAGTTGTGTAGCTGGGTGCCGAACGCCTGCTCGACGGCGGAGACGTCGCCGGAGACGGCTATGTAGTGCTGGGTGACGCCGGTGACCTTCAGGCCGGACGCGGTCAGCCAGGACTTGACGGCCTTCACCTGGGCCGCGGTGGCGCCGAAGCGGGCCTGTGCCTGCTTGGCGCTGAGGTACTTGCCGTAGTACGGCGAGCTGGGGTCGGACACGGCCTTCGCGTAGGCCGCGAGGCCGCTGGCGTTCCGGCCGGCCAGGTAGACCCGGGCCTTGACCTGCGCGCTGTTGGAGGTGGCGCCCTTGTCCGCCTTGGCCGTGGCCCAGGTGGGCTTGGTGCCCTTCAGGGTGTCACGGGCCGGGCTGTCCGCGGCGTGCGCCGCGGGTATGCCGAGCGCGAGCGCGCCGGCGATCATCGGCAGTGTCGCTGCCATGCTCACGCTGGCCCGCACCTTGGCACGGTTCGATCTCATACTGCCCCCTGCTATGCGGTTCGACGCATGGAGTGGTCGGTCAGGCGTGATCATCAGGAGGCCAGCGGCGGAACGGCCCGTGAATGGATCACACGATGGGGGTCACTCTTGCGGTGAACTGTTCATGCCAGGGGAATGAAAAGGCCAAGGAAACCCCAAGTCGGCGATAATTAGGGGTCTTTGGCCCGATTTTGATGCCGCACCGAACGTTACGGATCGATTGCGATTGTCGGCTTGCTCTTGCGGTGCCGTTAAGTCGACAAATCCCCCACCCGGTAGGGCGGTTCAGTCACGCGGCTCGGCGCCGCGCTCCTTCAGCATCTGCGCCATCGTCGTCAACTCCGACTGCTGCGCGTCCACCATGCCCTGGGCGAGGCTCTTCTCCACCCCGACGGTGCACTTGGCCACGCATCCCTCGGCCATGTGAATACCGCCCTTGTGGTGGTCCGTCATCAGCTGCAGATAGAAGATCTCCGCCTGCTTGCCGTTCAGGGTCCCGAGCTTCTTCAGCTCGGTGTTGGTCGCCATGCCCGGCATCAGCGAACCGTCCTTGCCGGAGGCCATGTCACCCATGCCCATCCAGGTCATCGGCGGATCGGCCGACACCTTCGGCAGCCCCCACAGGTCGAGCCAGCCCAGCAGCATGCCGCGCTGGTTGGCCTGCGTCTGCGCGATGTCGTAGGCGAGCCGCCGCACATCGGCGTCCCTCGTGCGGTCGCGCACGATGTACGACATCTCGACGGCCTGCTGGTGATGGACCGCCATGTCCCGTGCGAACCCCGCGTCCGCGGAGCCGGCGCCCGGGACCGCGCCGGCGCCGTCGCCGTCCTCGCCCGCGACCGCGTAGGTGATCGCGCCGGCCGCGACCAGCACCGCCACCGCGGAGCCCGCGATGAGCACCGACCGCATCACTGGCCCTTACCGCCCGTGCACGCGGCACCCGGCTCGGGTGTCTGCTTGCCCTGCACGAACTCCTCGAAGAACTTGCCCACGTTCGGGTCGTCGGCCCCGGTCACGGTGCGCTGGTGCGCCCACGCCGTCAGCATGATCGGGTCCTTCTGCTTGTCGTCCGGGCTCATCAGCGTGTACGGCGTCTGCTTCACCTTCGCCGCGAGCGCGTCGACGTCGGCCTTCTTCGCCTTGCTGTTGTACGTCACCCAGACCGCGCCGTGCTCCAGGGAGTGCACCGCGTTCATGTTGTCGAGCGCCTCGGTGTAGACGTCGCCGTTGCAGTTCTGCCAGACCGGGTTGTGGTTTCCGCCCACCGGAGGCTCGGCCGGGTAGTGCACGGCCGTCGTCACGTGCGTCCGCCCCAGCGTGCCCTTCCAGGTGTTCACCCCGTCCTTGCCGGCCACGAAGTGCCCGGAGGTCTTCGCGTCGGCCGCCGCGGTGTCGTCACCGGACCCCTTCTTCACCAGCGCCACCCCGCCGACCACGAGACCGGCCACGACCACCACGCTCGCGGCGATCACCAGGATCCGGTTGCGACGCTCGCGCGCCTGCTCCGCGCGCCGCATCTGCTCTATGCGCGCCTTGCGTTCGGCGTTGCTGCTCTTCTTCGCGGAACCCATGGGGTGTGTCCTTCTGGGGGGTTGAGAGGTGTGAGAAGTGGGCCCGCTGATCGTAATCGGGAGAGGGGGCCAGTCGTAGGGAGGGCACAGGAAAGGCCTGGAAAGTCCTGTGATCCGACAGGAAACCGATAATTTGAACGACGGATGCGTATTAACCTACGCTGGCCGGTATGAGGCTGTTGCGCTCCACCGACCTGGCCCTGCGGCTCCTGATGCGGCTCGCCGTCGCGGGCGAGTCCAGCCCCACGACCCGCGAGGTCGCCGGCGACATGGACGTGCCGTACACGCACGCCGCCAAGGTGGTCGCCGAACTGCAGCACCTGGGACTGGTCGACGCCCGGCGCGGCCGGGGCGGCGGGCTCACGCTCACCGAGCGGGGCCGTACCGCCTCGGTGGGCGCGCTCGTGCGGACCTTCGAGGGGGACGGTGACGTCGTCGACTGCGAGGGCACCGCCCCCTGCCCCCTCCACACCGGCTGCCGGCTCCGTGGCGCCCTGCGCCGGGCCCAGGAGGCCTTCTTCGCGACCCTGGACCCGGTGACCGTGACGGACATCGTGCGGGAGCCCACCGGGCCGCTGCTGCTGGGGATCACGCAGCGGCCGCACGACGCCTGAACGCCGACGGGGTCTTCTCAGCCCCGCGCGAGCCACAGGTCGGGGCCGAACACCTCGTAGTGGATGTCGGCCGGTGCCACGCCCTTCTCGATCAGCCGCGTCCGCACGGCGCGCATGAAGGGCAACGGACCGCACAGGTACGCGCGCGTGCCCGGCCGCACGAGGACGTCCGCCCGGTCGAGGTCGACCCGGCCGGGGTGGCTGCCCGGGGCCGCGTCGCGTTCGTAGAAGAAGTGGACGGCCGCGTCCGGGAGCTTCGCCGCGTAGGCCTCGTGGTCGGCGCGCAGGGCGTGGTCGGCGGGGGAGCGGTCGCCGTGCACGACGGTGACCGGGGCGCGGTGACCGTCGGCCGCGAGGGCGGCGAGCATCGCCACCATCGGGGTCACGCCGATGCCGGCGGAGGCGAGCAGCAGGGGCCGGTCCGTGGCGCCGCCGAGGACCAGGTCGCCGTAGGGTTCCGACAGTTCGAGGACGTCACCCTCCCGTACGCGCGCGTGCAGGTGCCGGGAGACCTCGCCGTCGGGCGCCGTGCCGTCGCCGCGCACCCACTTGACGCTGAACTGGCGGACCGACTCGTCCGGCGCGCCGGACAGGCTGTACTGGCGTATCTGGCGGGCGCCGTCGGGGAGCGTGACGCCCACGGAGACGTACTGGCCGGCCCGGAAGCCGCGGACCGCCCCGCCGTCGGCCGGCCGCACGCGGAAGGTGACCACGTCCGCGGTCTCCCTGATCCGCTCGACGACCTCGAAGGGCCGCGGACCCGTCCCGCCGCTCTCCTCGTACAGCCGCTTCTCGATCGCCACGAGCGCGTTCGCCATCAGCCAGTAGACCTCGTCCCAGGCGGCCGCGATCTCGGGTGTGACCGCCTGGCCGAGCACCTCGGCGATGGCGGCGAAGAGGTGCTCGTGCACCACCTCGTACTGCTCGGGCGCGATCCCGAGGGAGGCGTGCTTGTGGGCGATGCGGCCCAGCAGGGCGTCGGGCCGCTGCTCCGGGCGGTCCAGCAGATGGGTGGCGAACGCCGCGATGGAGCCGGCGAGAGCCTGGCGCTGGGTGCCGGCGGCCTGGTTGCCGCGGTTGAAGAGGTTGCGCAGGAGGTCGGGGTGGGCGTCGAAGAGCCGGGCGTAGAAGCGCTCGGAGATCTCGCCGATGGCCGCGCCGACGGCGGGGAGGCTGGCGCGGACGGTGACTGCGGACTTCTCGGACAGCATCGGGGCTCCTTGGGGCGTGGCGCGGTGCGACGTCTCGCACGCTATTAAAACTTGCATCTGAGATTCAAATTAAAGAGCCGTGGTGTCCGTCACCCCGGAACCCGATCAGCCATTACGGATGTCGGCGCGAGCAGGCAAGATGGGCGCCAGGGCGGTACACCTGCCGTACGGGAGCCGTTCAGGCCGATGGCGTCGGGGCGATCATGGTCCGCAACGCGCATGAAATGCTGTTGTGGTGTGATGCTCAGGTGCCCGACCGCCTCCCGTGGGACCGGGAGAGGCGGCCTGACCAGCAAGGATGGGGAAGCGGAAGATGGACAAGCAGCAGGAGTTCGTGCTCCGGACCTTGGAGGAGCGGGACATCCGGTTCGTACGTCTGTGGTTCACGGACGTGCTGGGTTTCCTCAAGTCCGTCGCGGTGGCCCCGGCCGAGCTGGAACAGGCCTTCGACGAGGGCATCGGCTTCGACGGCTCCGCGATCGAGGGCTTCGCCCGGGTCTACGAGTCCGACATGATCGCCAAGCCGGACCCGTCCACCTTCCAGGTCCTGCCGTGGCGCGCGGAGACCCCCGGCACGGCCCGCATGTTCTGCGACATCCTGATGCCGGACGGTTCCCCGTCGTTCGCCGACCCGCGCTACGTCCTCAAGCGGGCCCTGGCTCGCACCTCCGACCTGGGCTTCACCTTCTACACCCACCCGGAGATCGAGTTCTTCCTGCTCAAGGACCGTCCGCTGGACGGCTCCCGCCCGATCCCGGCCGACAACTCGGGCTACTTCGACCACACCCCCACCAACGTCGGCATGGACTTCCGCCGCCAGGCGATCACCATGCTGGAGTCGATGGGCATCTCGGTCGAGTTCTCCCATCACGAGGGCGCGCCCGGCCAGCAGGAGATCGACCTCCGCTACGCCGACGCGCTCTCCACGGCGGACAACATCATGACGTTCCGCCTGGTCATGAAGCAGGTGGCGCTGGAACAGGGGGTGCACGCGACCTTCATGCCGAAGCCGTTCTCCGAGCACCCCGGCTCGGGCATGCACACCCACCTCTCCCTCTTCGAGGGCGACCGGAACGCGTTCTACGAGTCGGGCGCGGAGTTCCAGCTCTCCAAGGTCGGCCGTTCCTTCATCGCGGGCCTGCTGAAGCACGCGGCGGAGATCTCGGCGGTCACCAACCAGTGGGTGAACTCCTACAAGCGCATCTGGGGCGGCTCCGAGCGCACCGCCGGCGCCGGCGGCGAGGCCCCCTCGTACATCTGCTGGGGCCACAACAACCGCAGCGCGCTGGTCAGGGTCCCGATGTACAAGCCCGGCAAGACGGGCTCGGCGCGCGTCGAGGTCCGCTCCATCGACTCCGGAGCCAACCCGTACCTGGCCTACGCCCTCCTGCTGGCGGCCGGCCTCAAGGGCATCGAGGAAGGCTACGAGCTGCCGCCCGGCGCCGAGGACGACGTCTGGGCGCTCTCCGACGCGGAGCGCCGCGCGATGGGCATCGAACCCCTCCCGCAGAACCTCGGCGAGGCCCTCACCCTGATGGAACGCAGCGACCTGGTCGCCGACACCCTCGGAGAACACGTCTTCGACTTCTTCCTGCGCAACAAGCGCCAGGAGTGGTACGAGTACCGCTCCGAGGTCACCGCCTTCGAGCTGCGCAAGAACCTGCCGGTGCTGTAGGCGCGGGCCGGGGCGCGTTCCCGGCGTCCCGGTGCGAAGGCCGGCGGTCGTGGATCGCCGGCCCTTTCGCGTCCCGGGCGGACGGGCGGTGAACAGGGCGCGGCCCGCCGTACAACCAACAGGCCACCTCGCGTGTCTTCCGCACGCCCGGACGAGGATCCGGCTGATCGTGTGGGAGAGAGATGCACATCCGTACGGCCGCGGCCGCCGCCGCGGGCACCCTGGCGGTGCTTGCCCTGTCCGCCCCCGCCGCGCAGGCGGACACCCACAGGGGCGACACCGCCTTCACGTCGGTGATCTTCAGCAAGTCCACCGTCTATCTCGGCGTCAGCAAGGGGCACGGCCTGACGGTCACGGCGACCGTCAAGGACAACTCCGGCATCAAGAACATCTACGGCGACAAGCTGGTCAGCCCCGCCGGCCGCATCGCCTTCGCCAGGAGCGCCGACTGCACCAGGCCCTCGTCGACGACGATGAAGTGCGTCTTCACGTACGTCCTGGACCCGAACGGCGCCGACTACGAGAACCTCAAGAACGCCGACGCCGGCACCTGGCACCTCGACGCCGAGGCAGCGGCCTACGACGGCGACTACTACCAGCTGACCACCAGCAAGTGGATGAAGGTCAAGCGCTACGCCCGGCTCACCGCGACCCAGGCGGGTCCGGAGCCCGTGGCCAAGGGGCACGCGCTCACCGTGACCGGGGCCCTGACCCGTGCCGACTGGACCACCGGCGCCTACGCCGGCTTCGGCGGCCGGCACGTCGCCCTGCAGTTCAAGAAGGCCGGCTCCTCGACGTACCGCACCGTCAAGACGGTGACCACGGACGGCGGCGGGAAGCTGAGGACGACCGTCACCGCGGACTCGGCCGGTACCTGGCGCTGGAGGTTCGCGGGCACCGGCACCACCGGCGCGGCGAACGCGGCCGGGGACGGCGTGGCCCTGAAATAGCGGCTCCGGGCATTCGCGGCGGACCGGCTCCCAGGGCTTCGGGGGCCGGTCCGCGCCGTTCCGTGCGGGTCAGGGCAGGTACGCCGGCGACACCGCCGACACGCTGATCTGCCGCGGCTTGCCCGTGCCGTCCGCCGGGATCTCGTACAGGTCCGCCCCGTAGTCGCCCGGCATCGCGTAGACCAGGGTGTGGTCGTCCTTCCAGACCGCCTGGTCGTCGACGCTGCGGGGCTCCGCCAGGGGGGTCTCGCGCATCGTGTCGAGGCTGAGGACGTACAGGTGCCAAGGGGCGTCCTTCGGGAGGCCCCTGACGCGCTTCTTGTAGGCGATGCGGGTGCCGTCGGGGGAGAGGGACGGGCACTCGACGTTCGGGTGGAGGGTGGTGACGGTACGGGTGGAGAGGTCGCCCCGGACCAGGTAGGTCGAGCCCCTGGTCGCGAGCGTGGCGTAGAAGGTGCGGTCGTCGGACGCGAACGTCACGCCCCAGAAGTTGGCGTCCGCCGAGTGGTGGACGCTGCCGTCCTTCACGATGCGGAACGCCTCCAGGGAGGGGATCAGCGTGCCCGTGCGGGTGTCGGCGATCGCCGTGCGCGTGGAGAAGTCCGTGCCCGCGTACGAGTCGCCGCCCACGAACGCCGTCCAGGCCGCGAAGCGGCCGGTGGGGGAGACGCGGGCGCGGGACGGGATGCCCGGGACGCCGTAGTGCGCGGTGGTGTGCAGCCTCGCGTCCAGGATCAGGGCGCGGTAGGTGTCCGAGACCGGGCCGTGGACGGCCTGGAGGCAGACGCCGGTGCCCGCGGCCGCGTGGAAACGCAGGCACTTGAGGCCCGACGCGGTACGCGGGGCCGACGGGTCCGACGCCGGGACCGTCGTCAGTTCGTCGCGGTGCGGGCCCCATGCCATGTTGCGGAAGACCATGCGGCCGGGGGCGGTCAGGGTGACCGTCCCCGCGGTGACCTGGGGACCGCCCGCCTGGGCCTGGTCGCGGCGCTCCGCCCGCGCCGACGCGTGCAGGACGGCGGTCAGGGCGACCGCTGCCAGGACCACCAGCGCCGAGAGCAGGATCAGGACGCGGGAGCGGAACGTCATCGGCGTCATGCGGCGGCCTTCCGGAAGGGGCGCAGGGAGACGGCGTAGGCGGCGCAGGCCGTGAGGGCGGCCGTGGCCAGCAGCAGCGCCGTACGGTCGCCCCACAGCGTCCACGCCGCGCCGAACGCCAGTGAGCAGGCGAAACGCGCCCCCGCCTGGCCCGTCTGGACCAGCGCCAGGCCCGACGAACGCAGCCCCGCCGGCACGCTGTCCGACGCGGCCGCCATCAGCACCCCGTCGGTGGCCGCGTAGAACGAGCCGTGCAGGGCGAGGACCGCGTAGGGCAGGGCCGTGCCGTGCCAGGACGTGAGCAGCAGGGCGTACACCAGCAGCAGGGCTGCGTGGCCGGTCAGGAAGACGCGCCAGCGGCCCCAGCGGTCCGCCAGGCGGCCCAGGGGAACGGCCAGCAGGAGGAACGCGGCCGCCGTCCCGAGGGGGAGGAGGGCGAACCAGCGGTCCGGGACGCCGAGCCGGCGTTGCAGCAGCAGGTAGACGAAGGAGTCGCTCACCGTCGCCAGGCCGAGAAGCAGCGCGCAGACCGTGATCCGGCGCAGGCCGCGGTGGGTGAGCAGGGCCAGCGCCGCGCGGAGGGTGGGAGGGGTGGCGGAGGGGGCCGCCTCGCCACGGCCTCCCGGCACGAAAAGGACCAGCACCAGGACCCCGGCCACCGCCACGCAGAAGCTCACCGTGAACACCGCGTCGTAGCCGTCCACCGTCGCCCGGAGGATGAGAAACGCGGCCAGGGGGCCGAGCAGGGCGCCCGCCGTGTCCATGGCGCGGTGGACACCGAAGGCGCGGCCCCGGTTCTCCGGGGTGCTGGAGAGCGAGATCAGGGCGTCGCGCGGAGCCGTGCGCAGGCCCTTGCCCGTACGGTCCGCCGCCAGCACCAGACCGATGGGGGTGAGGGTGTGAGCGATCAGCAGCAGGGGTTTGCACAGGGCCGACAGGGCGTAGCCGGCACCCGCCACCCACTTGTGCCGGCCGCCGCCGCGGTCGGCGAGATGGCCGCCGGCCAGGCGTACGACCGCCGAGAAGCCGTTGTACACGCCGTCCAGGAGGCCGAAGCCCAGCGGGGACAGGCCCAGGCCCGCCACCAGGTACAGCGGGAGGACCGCCGTCACCATCTCGGAGGACACGTCCGTGATCAGGCTGACCGTGCCGAGGGCGAGGACGGTGGGGGCGACCGCGGTGCGGTACCGCCCGGCTGTCGTCGGCCGGGCGGTACCTTCCGCGGACGCCGCCGCAGTGCTCGCGCGGCTGTCCGCTACGTACACGTCAGGACGCCCAGATCCCGGTGATGTCGTCGGCCGAGGCCGCGTTGCCCGCGTGCGCGCTCAGGCCCTGGCCGTCCTCCAGGGTGCGCAGCAGGTCGTAGTGGTTGTAGGTGGTGGCCGAGGTCGCCCCCGCCTTGACCGGCTGTCCGTACAGGACCGTCGGGATGCGGTTGCCGGCCAGCCGGTTGTCCTCGTCCATGGTGACGACGAGGAGGCTGTTGTGCGTCTTGGCCCAGGTCGCGTACGCGCCGAGCTTGTTCTTCAGCCAGGTGTCACCGGTGGACACCGAGCAGTCGTGCATGTCGCTGCACAGGTTCGGGGTCACGAAGGAGAGCTGGGGCAGGGTGGTGAAGTCGGTGGGGAACTGGGCGAAGGTCTTCGCGCTCGACGTCGGCACGTTCTTGAAGCCGAACCACGGGTTGTGCTTGCGCGCGTAGTCGCCGCTGCTGCACGTGGTCGAGCCCTGGCTGGGCAGCGTCTCGTTGTAGCTGGCCCAGGTGCGGCCGGCCGCGAGCTGCTCGGAGGCCAGGTTCGCCGCCGAGGAGAAGCCCGCGGTGTAGCAGCTGTCGTCGGTGATGCCCTGGGTGGCGCCGGAGAACAGGGCGAAGTAGTTGGGCTGGCTCGGGTGGGTCTCGGCGTACATCTGGGTCAGGTTGGCGCCGCCGGCCGCCAGCGAGTTGATGTAGGGGGCACTGGACGAGCCGATGACCTGGCTGTAGGCGTGGTTCTCGAAGACCACGACGATCACGTGGTCCGGGGCCGGTACGGCACTCGCGGCGTGCGCGGACGTACCGCCGAGCCCGGTCCACAGGCCGACCGCGGCCGCGGTGAGGGCGGTGGCGGAGGCCACCGCCGTACGGGCTCGGCGCAGCATCGCCGAACGTGCGGAACTGCCGGACACATGAACCTCCGGTGCTGGAGAAGGGGGAGGGGATCGGTGGCGGTGCGGAGACAGCATGCGCACGCCAAAGATCTCCCTTCCCACCGCGCCCGGCCGGACGGATGAAGAGCGGGTGAACTGCTCCCGCCGGACGCCCGGGAGGGCCGAACGACAGGGCCTAGCTAGTCGCTCCAGGTCCACTTCGTCTGGCTGAACGGCTCGCCCTTGCCGAAGCCGAGGACCTTGCGGGGCCGGACCGCGAAGACCAGGGCCCGGCCGGGCCCGTGCCGGAAGCAGCCGTCGGCGACCTCGTAGTGCCAGACGGGGCCGTACTTCGCCTCCCAGGCCGCCGCCAGCTCGTGCAGCCGGCCGTCGTCGGTGACCCGAGCCGCCGCACCCTCGACGGTCAGGTCGTACCCCTGGGCCCAGGTGTTGGTGCCGGTGGTCAGGACGACGTGCGGGTTGCCGGCGAGGTTGTGCGCCTTGTGTTCCCCGGGGCCGGTGCTGAAGTGCAGGGCGCCGTCGTGCCACACCGCGAGCAGCGGGGTGACGTGCGGCCGCCCGTCCGGCCGTACCGTGGAGAGCCAGAACAGTTCGGCGCCGGTGAGCAGCTTCTCCGCCTCGGACCAGTCGTGGGCCCGGATGCCGGGGCTGCTGTAGCGGGCGTCCAGCACACCCTCGGGTTCGCGCATGACGACTCCTTCCGTCTCGTGCCGGTGCACACCGGGTACAGACCACGATCGCGCCGCGAACTCATCGGCGCCCGTGAGCGGGTCTGCGGTTAGGCTCTGGCGTGGACGACCTTGATCCGGTTCTCGATCCCTGGGGAGGCCGCGGATGACGCCGGGGCGCAGGAGCAGCACCTTCACGCGACTGCTGCGGCACGGCTTCACCGATGCCTCGGCGGCCGAGCGCCTGCTGGACAGCCCCGAACTGGCGGCCGTACGCGACGACCCGGTCCTCCTGGAGGCACTCGGTGCCACCGCCGACCCGGATCTGGCCCTGCACGGCCTGGTACGGCTGCTGGAGGCCCAGCCCGGCCCCACCGCCCACCAGGGGCTGCTCGACACCCTGATAGCGGCCAAGCCGCTGCGGGACCGCCTGCTGGGCGTCCTGGGCGCCTCCGCCGCCCTCGCCGACCACCTGGCCCGGCACCCGCGGGACTGGGAGGCCCTGGTCACCTACGAGCCCCGCGACCTGCACCCCGGCGTCGCGGAGTTCGAGCGCGGCCTGGCCGAGGCCGGCGACCCGGTCGGCCTGCGGGTCGCGTACAAGCGCTGCCTGCTGTCCATCGCCGCCCGGGACGTGTGCGGCACCACCGACGTCGCCGAGACCGCCGCCGAGCTCGCCGACCTCGCCACCGCCACCCTGCGCGCCGCCCTCGCCCTCGCCGAGCGCGCCGCGCCCGAGGACGCCGCCGCCTGCCGGCTCGCGGTGATCGCCATGGGCAAGTGCGGCGGCCACGAGCTGAACTACGTCTCCGACGTCGACGTCATCTTCGTCGGCGAGGCGGCCGCCGGCGCGGACGAGGCCAAGGCCCTGCGCTCCGCCACCAAACTCGCCTCGCACATGATGCGGATCTGCTCCGAGACCACGGTGGAGGGCTCGATCTGGCCGGTCGACGCCAACCTCCGGCCCGAGGGCCGCAACGGCCCCCTCGTGCGCACGCTGAGCAGCCACCTCGCCTACTACCAGCGCTGGGCCAAGACCTGGGAGTTCCAGGCACTGCTCAAGGCCCGTCCGGTCGCCGGCGACCCCGACCTGGGCCAGGAGTACCTCGACGCCCTGGAACCGATGGTCTGGAAGGCCGCCGAGCGCGAGAACTTCGTCGCCGACGTGCAGCAGATGCGCCGCCGGGTGGTGGAGAACATCCCCCTCGCCGAGGTCGACCGCGAGCTGAAGCTCGGCCCCGGCGGCCTGCGCGACGTCGAATTCGCGGTCCAGCTCCTCCAGTTGGTGCACGGGAGGGCCGACGCCACGGTCCGCTCCGGCACCACCCTCGTCGCCCTGAAGGCCCTGGCCGCGGGCGGCTACGTGGGCCGCGCCGACGCCACCCAGCTCGACGACGCCTACCGGTTCCTGCGCTCGATGGAGCACCGCATCCAGCTCTACCGGCTGCGCCGCACCCATCTGGTCCCCGAGGACCAGGCCGACCTGCGCCGCCTCGGGCGCTCGCTCGGCCTGCGCACCGACCCGGTGGCCGAGCTGACCCGCGAGTGGAAGCGGCACACCGGTGTCGTACGGCGTCTGCACGAGAAGCTCTTCTACCGCCCGCTGCTCGACGCGGTCGCCCAGCTCGGCCCGGGCGAGGCGAGGCTGAGCCCGAAGGCGGCCCGGGAACGCCTGGAGGCGCTCGGCTACGCCGACCCGGCGGCCGCCCTGCGCCATCTGGAGGCCCTCGCCTCGGGCGTCACCCGCAAGGCCGCCATCCAGCGCACCCTGCTGCCCGTCCTGCTCGGCTGGTTCGCCGACTCCGCCGATCCGGACGCGGGTCTGCTGAACTTCCGCAAGGTCTCCGACGCCCTCGGCAAGACCCCCTGGTACCTGCGGCTGTTGCGGGACGAGGGCGCCGCCGCGGAGAACCTCGCCCGGGTGCTGTCGGCCGGCCGGCTCGCCCCCGACCTGCTGATGCGCGCCCCGGAGGCGGTCGCCCTGCTCGGCGACGGCGACGCTGGTGCCCGCGAGGGCGGCGGCCCGGGCGGCGGCCTCGAACCCCGCCCGCGCGGCCAGCTGGAAAGGGAGACCCTGGCCGCCGTCGGCCGCGCCGACAACGCCACGGACGGCGTGCGGGCCGCGCGGGGCGTGCGCCGCCGTGAGCTGTTCCGTACGGCGGCGGCCGACATCGTCGACTCCTACGGCACCGAGACCAACCCCGCCGAGGCCGACCAGGGCGCCCTGGTGGACCGGGTCGGCGGCGCGGTCTCCGACCTGACGGCGGCGACCCTGGCCGGAACCCTGCGGGCGGTGGTCCGCGAGGGCTGGGGCGACACCCTGCCGACCCGGTTCACGGTCATCGGGATGGGCCGGTTCGGCGGGCACGAGCTGGGATACGGCTCCGACGCGGACGTGCTGTTCGTGCACGAACCGCGGGACGGCGTGGCCGACCGGGAGGCCGCCGACGCGGCGAACAAGGTCGTCTCCGAGATGCGCCGGCTGCTCCAGATCCCGAGCGCAGACCCGCCGTTGCTGATCGACGCCGACCTGCGGCCGGAGGGCAAGTCCGGGCCGCTGGTGCGCACGCTCAAGTCCTATGAGGCCTACTACCGCCGGTGGTCGTTGGTATGGGAGTCGCAGGCCCTGCTGCGGGCCGAAACGGTCGCCGGCGACGAGGAGTTGGGCAGCCGGTTCATCGAGCTGATCGATCCGCTGCGGTATCCGGCGGAGGGGCTCGGCGAGGACGCGGCACGCGAGATCCGGCGGCTGAAGGCCCGGATGGAGTCCGAGCGGGTGCCGCGCGGGACCGACCCCAAGCTGCACACCAAGCTCGGGCCGGGCGGGCTCTCCGACGTCGAGTGGACCGTGCAGCTGCTCCAGCTGCGGCACGGCTGGGCCGAGCCGGGTCTGCGGACCACCCGGACCCGTGAGGCGCTGGCCGCGGCGTGCGCGGCGGGGCTGCTCGGGCCCGAGGAGGCAGCGATCCTGGACGAGGCGTGGGTGCTGGCCACGCGGGTGCGGAACGCGGTGATGCTGGTGCGGGGGCGGGCCGGCGACACGTTTCCCTCCGGGAGCCGGGAGCTGGCCGCGGTGGGCCGGTACCTGGGGTACGGGGAGGGGCACGCGGGGGACATGCTGGATGCGTACCGGCGGACCGCGCGGCGGGCCCGGACGGTGGTGGAGGAGCTCTTCTACGGGGCGTAGGAGTCCTGACCGGGGGCCAGGTCGCGCCTTCGGTGCAGGCGGGTGGGGGCTGGTCGCGCAGTTCCTCCCCCAGCCTTCGGCCGGCGGTACCACGAGCGCCCCTCACGGGGCGCCGAGCATCGACCGTGCGCGGTTCATCAGGCCCGTCGGGCCCACCCCGAAGGCCCGGCCGGCGGGGCGGTCCGCCGCCGGCGCCTCGGCCAGCCGCGGGGCCGGGGTCCGCGCGGTCAGCTCCCACATCGTCTCCTGGCGCCGCCGGCTCCAGCGCCGTCCCCAGCACCAGGTTCCCCAGGGCGATCAGCAGCGGCATGACGTCCGCGGCGGCGAAGCCCGCGTCCAGCGGCACCGTTACCGCACGCTCGTACTGCTCCAGGACCCTGGGGGCCCGCACCGGCGAGGTCATCAGGAGCGGGATCGCCTTCGGGTGGGCGGTGAACGCGGCCCGGTAGGAGCGGGCCCAGGCCTCCGGCGCGCGGTGTCCCGGGGGTGCCGGATCCCACCGTCACGGTCGAGCGCCGTCGCCGCCGAGCGCCCGCGCGGCGGCGACGAAGGACCGGCGGACGCGGGAGACCAGCGGGTGGAGGAGGCTGGTGGCCGCGGCGGGGCTACGTCCGTTTCGGCAGGGCGTGGGGCGGTCTGCCGTACCACAGGCGGGCCAGGGTCAGGCCGAACGCCAGGCACAGCATGCCGCCCACCGCGTCCAGCCAGAAGTGGTTGGCCGTGGCGACGATGACCAGCAGGGTCGCCGTCGGGTACAGCAGCCCCAGCACCCGTGCCCACGGCACCGACGCCAGCGCGAAGATCGTCAGTCCGCACCACAGGGACCAGCCGATGTGCATGGACGGCATCGCCGCGTACTGGTTGGACATGTGCTTGAGGTCGCCGGAGGCCATCGAACCCCAGGTGTGGTGGAGCGTCACCGTGTCGACGAAGCCGCCGCCGTACATCAGCCGAGGCGGGGCGAGCGGGAACAGGTAGTAGCCGAGGAGGGCCACGCCGGTCGTGGCGAAGAGGGCGAGACGGGCCGCCGCGTAGCGGCCGGGATGGCGGCGGTAGAGCCACACCAGTACACCCAGCGTCACCAGGAAGTGCAGCGTCGCGTAGTAGTAGTTCATCCCGACGATCAGCCAAGTCACCGAGTTCACGGCATGGTTGACCGACTCCTCGACGGCGACCCCCAGGTGGTGCTCGACCCCCCAGATCCGGTCCGCGTTGTGCAGCGCCTGCGCCTTCTGTTCCGGGACCGCGTTACGGATGAGCGAGTAGGTCCAGTAACTCACCGCGATCAGCAGGATCTCGAACCACAGCCGGGGCCGGCCCGGCGTGCGCAGCCGGCGGAGGAACCCCTGTTCTCCCTCGCCCGTGACGGTCCGCGGAAGGGTCTGTGGTGCGCGACCTTCCGGCTCTGTCACGGTCGAGTCACTCATAGGCACAGAGTCTGCCAGAAAAGACGTCTTCGACAGATCATCCCAAGGCTGGGTTCACCACGCATGTCCGTCAGGGGCGGCTGGCGCGCTCCCGGTCTCCCGGTGCCGACGCCGTAGAACCGCGTACCACCAATTCCGGCATGAAAACGAACTCGCTGTGCGGAGCCGGCGTCCCGCCGATCTCCTCCAGCAGTGTGCGGACCGCGGCCTGGCCCATCGCCGGGACCGGCTTGCGGATCGTGGTGAGCGGCGGGTCGGTGAAGGCGATCAGCGGGGAGTCGTCGAAACCGACCACCGAGATGTCCTTGGGGACGTCCAGACCCCGCTGCCGGGCCGCCCGTATCGCGCCGAGGGCCATCATGTCGCTGGCGCAGACGATCGCCGTGCAGTCGCGGTCGATGAGCGCCGTTGTCGCCGCCTGACCGCCCTCCAGGGTGTAGAGGGAGTGCTGGATCAGCTCGGTCTCGATCGTCTCGGCCGGCAGCCCCAACTGGTCCTGTACGGCCCGTACGAAGCCCTCGATCTTGCGCTGTACGGGGACGAAGCGCTTCGGACCGAGGGCGAGGCCGATGCGGGTGTGGCCGAGGGAGGCGAGGTGGGTGACGGCCAGGGTCATCGCCGCCCGGTCGTCGGGGGAGATGAACGGCGCCTGCACCTTGGGCGAGAAGCCGTCCACCAGCACGTACGGCACACCCTGCGCCCGCAGCCGTTCATAGCGCTGCATGTCGGCGGTCGTGTCCGCGTGCAGGCCGGAGACGTAGATGATGCCCGCGACCCCGCGGTCCACCAGCATCTCGGTCAGCTCGTCCTCGGTGGACCCGCCGGGGGTCTGGGTGGCGAGCACCGGGGTGTAGCCCTGCCGGGTCAGCGCCTGGCCGATGACCTGGGCCAGTGCCGGGAATATCGGGTTCTCCAGCTCGGGGGTGATCAGCCCCACCAGTCCCTCGCTGCGCTGCCGCAGCCGTACCGGCCGCTCGTAGCCGAGCACGTCCAGCGCGGCGAGCACGGACTGGCGGGTGGTGGCGGCGACGCCCGGCTTACCGTTGAGCACCCGGCTGACGGTCGCCTCGCTCACCCCCGCCTGCGCTGCGATGTCGGCAAGCCGTGTGGTCACGGCACTGGACTGTACCGGCCGTATGTCCCCTTGCACACCGACCGGGCGCCTGATGCGGCCTGGGGGGCGGCCCGTTCCGGGCTGCTGCGTCATCGCACTCCCTCGTGAAACGTGATGGCAAGAGCTTGCAGAGTCTTGCACAAGTGACGGCCGTACCGCTCTACCGCCGTAAACAAGCAGCAAGCAAGCGTCTCACGGTGGTCGCCGACAGGTCACGTGCGGATAACTTCGGAGATCTCTTGCACTTTTTTGCTGCAAGGTCTTTCGTCGCGCTTACATCGCTGTTACGTTCCCTGACGCCCGGCCGCCGCAAAGGCGCTGTCGGCACGACAGCGAGGACGGCGGACGGGGCCGCCCTCGCATCACTCGGGCTTTTCACCCTCAAGGAGAACTCATGCGGCGTGGCATAGCGGCCTCCGCGCTGGTGGCGTCCCTCGCCCTCACGGCGACGGCGTGCGGCGGGAGCGACAGCGGGAGCAAGTCGGACGGCCCGGTCACCATCACCTGGTGGGACACCTCCAACGCCACCAATGAGGCACCGACGTACAAGGCCTTGGTCAAGGAGTTCGAAGCCGCGAACAAGGACATCAAGGTCAACTACGTCGACGTCCAGTTCGACCAGGCGCAGAACAAGTTCGACACGGCTGCCCAGTCCGGCAAGGGCGCCCCCGACGTGCTGCGCTCCGAGGTCGGCTGGACCCCCGCCTTCGCCAAGGCCGGCTACTTCCTGCCGCTCGACGGCACCAGCGCGCTCGCGGACAAGGACAAGTTCCAGTCCAGCCTGATGACCCAGGCCCAGTACGAGGGCAAGACCTACGGCGTCCCGCTGGTCACCGACACCCTCGCGCTCGTCTACAACAAGGCCCTGCTGAAGAAGGCCGGCATCGCCGAGGCCCCCAAGACCTGGGACGAGGTGCGGACCGACGCGGCCAAGATCCAGGACAAGGCCAAGGTCACCGGCTACTGGGGTCCCGAGGCCGCGTACTACACGCAGCCCTTCCTCTACGGCGAGGGCACCGACATGGTCGACGCCTCCGCCAAGAAGATCACCCTCACCTCGGCGGCGGCCAAGAAGGGCTACCAGACCTGGCTGGACCTGTACTCCGGCAAGGGCCTGCAGAAGGCGGACACCACCGCCGACGCCTACGCCCACCGCCAGGACGCCTTCGTCAACGGCAAGGTCGCCATGACCATCGAGGGCCCCTGGGAGATCACCAACTTCTACAAGGGCTCCGCGTTCAGCGACAAGTCCAACCTCGGCATCGCCACCGTCCCGGCCGGCTCCACCGGCAAGGCGGGCGCCCCGACCGGCGGCCACAACCTCTCCATCTACGCCGGCATCGACAAGGCCCACCAGGAGGCGGCCGAGAAGCTCGTCGCCTTCATGACCTCGGCCAAGACCCAGACGCAGATCGCGCTGAAGAACTCCACCCTGCCGACCCGCTCCGACGCCTACACGGCCGAGGTCAAGGCCGACCCGGGCATCGCCGGCTACCAGGCCGTCCTGTCCTCCGCGCAGCCGCGTCCGGCGCTCGCCGAGTACTCCTCCCTGTGGGGTCCGGTCGGCACCGAGCTGACCAAGATCGCCGGCGGCAAGGAGTCGCTCGACAAGGGCCTGAGCACCGCCGAACTCGGGGTCGAGAAGCTCGTCCCCGACTTCAGCAAGTAAGCCACGCGTGGCCGTCGGATCCCCCCGGAACGCCGGGAGAGGGTCCGGCGGCCACCGGCCTGTGCCCAGCCCGATCCCGGAAAACCCAGAAGGTGTCGAACCATGACAGTCGCCATCGACCGCGCGACCGGCAAGCGCCACGGCGACCGCGTGCCCCGCCCAGGGCTGGGCCAGCGGATCCGCAGCAACTACCAGAAGTACTGGTACGCCTACGCGATGATCGCCCCCGTGGCGGTCGTGCTCGGGGCGCTCGTCATCTATCCGCTGGTGTACGGCTTCTACCTGACGCTGACGGACGCCAACAGCCTGAACACCGCCCGCACCATCGGCGTCAACCACATCGACGCCACCTACAAGTTCATCGGCCTGGACAACTACAAGGACATCCTGTTCGGCCCGACGTCCTACGACCGCTTCTGGTCGCACTTCGTCTGGACGATCGTCTGGACCGCGCTCTGCGTCACCCTGCACTACACCATCGGCCTGGGCCTCGCCCTGCTGCTCAACGAGAAGTTCCGCGGCCGCACCTTCTACCGCATGGTCCTGGTGCTGCCCTGGGCGGTGCCCACCTTCGTCACCGTGTTCGGCTGGCGGTTCATGCTCGCCGACGGCGGCATCATCAACGCGACCCTGCACTTCCTCCATCTGCCGCAACCCGACTGGCTGGAGGACACCTTCTGGCAGCGGACGGCCGCCATCCTCGTCAACACCTGGTGCGGTGTGCCGTTCATGATGCTCTCGCTGCTCGGCGGCCTCCAGGCCATCGACGGCACGCTCTACGAGGCCGCCGAGATGGACGGCGCGACCGCCTGGCAGCGCTTCCGCCACGTCACCCTTCCTGGTCTGCGGTCCGTCAGCTCCACGGTGGTCCTCCTCGGCATCATCTGGACGTTCAACCAGTTCGCCGTCATCTTCCTGCTGTTCGGAAACACGGCCCCCGACGCGCAGATCCTGGTCACCTGGGCCTACTACCTCGGTTTCGGGCAGCAGCCGCGTGACTTCGCCCAGTCCGCCGCCTACGGCATGCTGCTGCTGGCCGTCCTGATCGTCTTCACCTCCTTCTACCGCCGCTGGCTCAACCGCAACGACCAGCAGCTCGCGATCTGAGGCAGGAGTTCCCATGAGTACGACCACTGTCGAGACCTCCGCCCAGGTCGCCGAGGAGGCCCCTGTGACCAGCAGTACCCGCCGTGTCCGCGGCCGGGGCGAGCGCGGCCCGCTCGGCACCGCCGTCACCCACGGCATCCTGGGCGTCGCGAGCCTGATCGCGTTCTTCCCGGTCGGCTGGCTGATCTTCCTGTCCCTCGGCCCGGACAAGGACGACTACCTCCATCCGAGTGGCATCTGGCACAAGATGACGCTGGACAACTACTCCTTCGTCCTCCAGCACACCGGCTTCTGGGACTGGTTCAGGACGACGATGATCGTCGTCGGCGGTACCACGGTCATCGGGCTGATCCTCGCCTCCACCACCGGCTACGCCGTCTCCCGGATGCGGTTCCCGGGGTACCGGAAGTTCATGTGGCTGCTGCTGGTCACCCAGATGTTCCCGATCGCCGTCCTGATCGTGCCGATGTACCAGATCCTGTCGCGGCTCGGCCTCATCGACAGCTACCTCGGGCTGATCCTGGTCTACTGCACCACCGTCGTCCCCTACACGGCCTGGCTGCTCAAGGGCTACTTCGACACGATCCCCTTCGAGATCGACGAGGCCGGCCGGGTCGACGGGCTCTCGCCGTTCGGCACCTTCTTCCGGCTGATCCTGCCCCTGGCCAAGCCGGGCCTCGCGGTCGCCGCGTTCTACAACTTCCTCACCGCCTTCGGCGAGGTGGCGTTCGCGTCCACGTTCATGCTCAGCGACGACAAGTACACCTTCGCGGTGGGGCTGCAGAGCTTCATCAGCGAGCACGACGCGCAGCGCAACCTGATGACCGCGACGGCCGTGCTGATCGCGATACCGGTGGCCGTGTTCTTCTACCTCGTGCAGAAGAACCTGGTGACCGGGCTCACCGCCGGCGGCACGAAGGGCTGACCGCCCGGTGCAGCCGTGAGGGCCGTCGTCCGTCCGCGGCCTCACCGTGGCTGGTCGCGCAGTTCCTCCCCCAGCCTTCGGCCGGGGGGACCCCAGCGCCCCTTCGGGCGCGGGGTGGCGGCCGCGGTCACCATCCGACCCCGCTGCGACCGCGGCCGCCCCATCCCTCACCTACCTCTGACCGATGACTCCGTTACGCATCAAGGACGCCATGAGCCAGCAGCAATCCGCCGCACCGGCCACCGCCACGACCACCGTCGCCCGTCGCCGCGACTGGTGGCGGGACGCGGTGATCTACCAGGTCTATCCGCGCAGCTTCGCCGACAGCAACGGCGACGGTATGGGCGACCTGGAGGGCGTACGTTCCAGACTCCCGTACCTGCGCGACCTCGGCATCGACGCCGTGTGGCTCAGCCCGTTCTACGCCTCCCCGCAGGCCGACGCCGGCTACGACGTCGCCGACTACCGGGCCGTGGACCCGATGTTCGGCAACCTGCTCGACGCGGACGCGCTGATCCGGGACGCCCATGAGCTGGGCCTGCGGATCATCGTCGACCTGGTCCCGAACCACTCCTCCGACCAGCACGAGTGGTTCAAGCGGGCACTGGCGGAAGGCCCCGGCTCGCCGCTGCGGGACCGGTACCACTTCCGCCCGGGCAAGGGCGCGAACGGCGAACTGCCGCCCAACGACTGGGAGTCCATCTTCGGCGGCCCGGCCTGGACGCGGGTGCCGGACGGCGAGTGGTACCTGCACCTCTTCGCGCCGGAGCAGCCCGACTTCAACTGGGAGCACCCGGCCGTCGGCGACGAGTTCCGCTCCATCCTGCGCTTCTGGCTGGACATGGGCGTGGACGGTTTCCGGATCGACGTGGCGCACGGCCTGGTGAAGGCGGCGGGTCTGCCCGACCTCGGCGGCGCGGACCAGCTGAAGCTGCTGGGCAACGATGTCATGCCGTTCTTCGACCAGGACGGCGTGCACGAGATCTACCGGCAGTGGCGGCACGTCCTCGACGAGTACGCGGGCGAGCGCATCTTCGTGGCCGAGGCCTGGACCCCGACCGTGGAGCGCACCGCCAACTACGTCCGCCCGGACGAACTGCACCAGGCCTTCAACTTCCAGTACCTGAGCACCGCCTGGGACGCGAAGGAGCTGCGCGCGGTCATCGACCGCACCCTGGAGGCGATGCGCCCGGTCGGCGCCCCCGCCACCTGGGTGCTGTCCAACCACGACGTCACCCGGCACGCCACCCGCTTCGCCAACCCGCCCGGCCTCGGCACCCAGATCCGCACCGCCGGTGACCGGGAGCTCGGGCTGCGCAGAGCACGGGCGGCCAGCCTCCTCATGCTCGCGCTGCCCGGGTCCGCGTACGTCTACCAGGGCGAGGAGCTGGGCCTCCCGGACGTCGTCGACCTGCCCGACGAGGTCCGCCAGGACCCCGCGTACTTCCGTGGCGCCGGGCAGGACGGCTTCCGGGACGGCTGCCGGGTGCCGATCCCCTGGACGCGGGAGGGCTCGTCGTACGGCTTCGGCGACGGGGGCAGCTGGCTTCCGCAGCCCGCGAGCTGGGGGGAGCTGAGCATCGAGGCGCAGACCGGGGTGGCGGGCTCCACCCTGGAGCTGTACCGGTCCGCGCTGCGCGTGCGTCGTGCCCAGTCCGACCTGGGTGCGGGCGAGGCGGTGGAGTGGCTGCGCGCCGCGGACGGTGTACTCGCCTTCCGGCGCGGGGAGTTCGTGTGCGTCGCGAACACCGGCGGGGAGTCGGTGACCACTCCGGCGTACGGCCGGATGCTCCTGGCCAGCGGTGAGGTGACCGAGGCGGACGGCGAGGCGAAGCTGCCGGCCGACACCACCGTGTGGTGGAGCACCGCCTGACGGACCATCACGCAGTAATTTATTGCGGCAACTTCTGAGGGCCCGCTACCCATCCGGGGAGCGGGCCCTTAACATCTGCGCAACCGCAAGGTTTCAGCAACCTTTCAGCAAGAGCCTTCCATGGCGCCTTCAATGTCGAAGGAACCCCCACATGGCATCCAAGACCCTCTCCGCCGCGCTGGCGCTCGCCGCCTGTAGCGTTGTCATGACCCCGTCCGTCGCCTCCGCCTCCCCGCCCGGCACCAAGGACGTCACCGCCGTCCTCTTCGAGTGGAGGTACGCCTCGGTCGCCAAGGAGTGCACCGCCACCCTGGGCCCCGCCGGCTACGGATACGTCCAGGTCTCCCCGCCCGCCGAGCACATACAGGGCTCCCAGTGGTGGACCTCCTACCAGCCGGTGTCGTACAAGATCGCGGGCCGGCTCGGCGACCGCACGGCCTTCCAGAACATGGTGAACACCTGCCACTCGGCCGGTGTGAAGGTGGTCGTCGACTCGGTCGTCAACCACATGTCGGCGGGCAGCGGCACCGGTACCGGCGGCTCGTCGTACACGAAGTACGACTACCCCGGCCTGTACTCCTCCTACGACTTCGACGACTGCACCTCGCCCGTCTCCAACTACTCCGACCGGTGGAACGTCCAGCACTGCGAGCTCGTCGGCCTCGCCGACCTGGACACCGGCGAGGAGTACGTCCGCAAGACCATCGCCGGCTACCTGAACGACCTGCTGAGCCTCGGCGTCGACGGCTTCCGCATCGACGCGGCCAAGCACATCCAGGCCGAGGACCTCGCCAACATCAAGTCCCGGCTCACCAACCCGTCGGCCTACTGGAAGCAGGAGGTCATCTACGGTGCCGGCGAGGCCGTCCAGCCCACCGAGTACACAGGCAACGGGGACGTCCAGGAGTTCCGCTACGCCTACGACCTCAAGCGTGTCTTCAACGACGAGAACCTCGCCTACCTCAAGAACTACGGCGAGGGCTGGGGGTACATGAGCAGCTCGGTCGCCGGGGTCTTCGTCGACAACCACGACACCGAGCGCAACGGGTCGACCCTCAACTACAAGGACGGCGCCAACTACACCCTGGCCAACGTCTTCATGCTCGCCTACCCCTACGGCGCCCCGGACATCAACTCCGGTTACGAGTGGTCCGACGCCGACGCGGGGCCGCCGAACGGCGGGACGGTCAACGCCTGCTGGCAGGACGGCTGGAAATGCCAGCACGCCTGGCCGGAGATCATCCGCATGGTCGCCTTCCGCAACGCGGTGCGCGGCCAGGCGGTGACGAACTGGTGGGACGACGGGGCCGACGCGATCGCCTTCGGACGGGGCGCGAAGGGATACGTGGCGATCAACCACGAGACGGGGTCCCTCACCCGGACCTACCAGACGTCCCTGCCGGCGGGCACCTACTGCAACGTGCAGAACAACACGAGCGTGACGGTGAACGGCTCCGGACAGTTCACCGCGACCCTCGGCAGCAACACGGCCCTCGCGGTCTACGCCGGGAAGTCCACCTGCTGATCCTTCCGGCTCCGCCGGTTCCTGCCGCGGGCGGACCTGTCCGCCCGCGGCGTCGTCGGCCGCGTGGTCACGGGGTGATGTCGATGTGCTTGGCCAGGGCGGTGATTGAGAGGTCGGCGTGGTCGACCCACTGCGGGAAGGCGCCCGTCTTGTGCTGGGTGGCGGCGGGCGGGGTGATCTCCAGGTAGGAGGCGTGCACCGCGTCCGAGGTGCCGGTGTTGGCGTGCGTCCAGGCCGCGACGGCCTCGGCGCTCTCCCCGTCCTTCAGTACCAGGGTCTTCTTGCCGGGGTCCTTGGCGTACCAGGTGCTGCCCCAGTGCGTGTGGGTGGTGAGCCCGTGGTGCGCGGAGTTCTCCAGACCGAGACCGGGGTAGCCACGCAGGACGCAGGTCCTGCCGCTGAGGTTGCGCAGTCTGATGACGACACCCTCGTGGTTCATGCCGCCGGCGAGCTGCCGGCCGAAGGTGGCCTTGAGCGCGCCCGCGGAGCAGGTCGGCACCGGATTCGCGGTGCTCGGGCTCGCCGCCTCCGCGGTGCCCGCCCAGGCGAGCCCCAGGCCGGTGACGGCGGCCACGGCGAGCACCGTGCGCCCGAGCCTGCGGTAAGTGCGGTGCTCGGCGGTGCGGGCCTGGTCGGTGATGTTCCGGTGATCGTTCACGGTGACAGTGCTCCACTCGTGCTCCGCGGCGCCCTCGGCGACGGTGTCTCCACCCTCGTCGCGCGCCGTCCTCTGGTGACCTACACCAGGTTCGATGCGCGATACGGCCGATTTGTTCACCGGAGCACGGAAAATCTCCCACGTGTCGCTTCCCCCGGTGCCCCACCCGCCGGAGACGGGTGGGGCACCGGCGCCTTCGCTGCTTCCAGCTGTCGCTCGTCGTGTAACCGGAGGAGCCGTCCGTGGTGTGGGAGCGGCTGGTGCCCGGCTCCCACGTCACGTTCCCGGAGCCGTCCTTCTTGACGTACTTGCAGGTGAAGGCCGTGTTCTTCGGGACGATCACCAGCCTGCTCCAGGTCGGGTACGACTCCGACGACAGGGGAACGGCGTCGGCGGTGTTCCAGGAGCCGAGGGACGCGACCGAGCCGGCGACGTAGACGTCGGTGCCCCAGTCGGTGGTGGCGTCCTCGTGGAAGGTGACGTCGGTGGCCGGGCCGCTCGCCGGGTTCCAGGAGCTGTTCAGCGAGAGCGCCGAGGTCGTCGTGGTCGCCGTTCTATTGGTGTTCGATTCCCGCGTGACGTTCCCGGAGGCGCCCTTCGCCAGGTATTTGTTAGGTGAAGGACGTGTTGAGCGGGACGTTCACCGCGCCCGACCAGGCCGGGTGGCCGCAGGACGGCAGCCGGACCGCCTTCGAGGTGTCCCAGCCGCCCAGTGCCTCGATGGAGCCGACGACGTAGGTGGCGCCGCCGTCGACCACGTCGGAGTACATGCCGTCGGCCATGCCGGTCGAGAAGGTACAGGCCACCGCGATCGAACCGTTGTTGACGGCGAAGAAACCGGCGCCGCTGCGGCCGAAGCCGATGACCGAGGACGACTTGGTCTGCCAGCCGGAGACGGCCGCGCCGCCGGTCGCGTTGTGCCGGGCGACCATGCCGACGACGGCCGTGTCCCGGTCCGGGCAGTCCGAGCCGTTGGAGCAGCCGGTGTCGGTGGCGCACCCGGCCGAGTTCGGCGGCGCCTGGTCGCTCTGCGTCCACTGCCGGCCGGCGTAGACGGTCGGCGTCGACCACTTGTAGGCCGGCTCGAAGAGGGTGGCGAGCTTGTGGCTGTCGCCGTCCTGGTAGCTCATGTGCAGGCCGTTGCGTTCGGTGTCGTGGTTGGGCCTAGGACGTCGGTGCATCCGGGCGCGATCGAGTTCCACTTCCCCTCCCACAGGCTGGCGATCACATCGCCCTTGGCCGTGGTGTCCGCCTGGGGCGCGGCCGGGAGGGCGATCAGGCCGGCCAGGGCGAGGGCGCCCGCGGTGAGCGCGCCCGCCGTGCGGCGGAGGGTGCCCGGGGGTCGGTGTCCGGTGGTCATGTGCGGCTCCGGAGCGACTCCAGAAGCAGGGAGCGGGCCTCGACAACCCGTCAGAGTGCGGCAGTTGAGAAGAGCACGTCAATACAGTGGTTGAAAGTCCTTTCTGTGAATTGCAAGGCTCTTGCTGTAAGCCTTTCGGCGGCGGTACGGTCGCGCGGGGTCGGACCCAACAGAGCCGCAATCGCTAGGAGTTCACACCGGTGATACATGTCAGACGGGTCGCGGCCGTCGCCGTCGCCGCCCTCGCCGCCGCGCTCGTGCAGCCCCTCGCCGCACATGCCGCCGCACCGCCCGCACCGCCCTCCGACGCGAAGCTCGCGGCCGAGCCCGCCCGGCACGACGACACCCGTGAGCAGTTCTACTTCGTCATGCCGGACCGTTTCGCCAACGGTGACACCGGCAACGACAAGGGCGGCCTCACCGGCTCCCGTCTCTCCACCGGCTACGACCCCACCGACAAGGGCTTCTACCAGGGCGGTGACCTCAGGGGCCTGACCAAGCGGCTCGACTACATCAAGGGGCTCGGCACCACCGCCCTCTGGATGGCCCCGATCTTCAAGAACAAGCCGGTGCAGGGCACGGGCAGCAACGCCTCGGCTGGCTACCACGGCTACTGGATCACCGACTTCACCCAGGTCGACCCGCACTTCGGGACCAACAAGGATCTGGAGACCCTGATCTCCAAGGCGCACGCCAAGGGGATGAAGGTCTTCTTCGACGTCATCACCAACCACACCGCCGACGTCGTCGACTACGAGGAGAAGTCCTACGACTACCTCTCCAAGGGCGCCTTCCCCTACCTGACCAAGGACGGCCGCCCCTTCGACGACGCCGACTACGCGGCCGGCGGCAAGGGGTTCCCCGCCGTCTTTGACGCCTCCTTCCCGCGCACGCCCACCGTGACCAGCCGGTCGAAGGTGCCCTCCTGGCTCAACGACCCGACGATGTACCACAACCGGGGCGACTCCACGTTCGCCGGCGAGTCCGCCACCGACGGCGACTTCTCCGGCCTCGACGACCTGTGGACCGAGCGTCCCGAGGTCGTCAGCGGCATGGAGAAGATCTACCAGCGGTGGGTGCGGGACTACGACATCGACGGCTTCCGGATCGACACCGTGAAGAACGTCGACATGGAGTTCTGGACGCAGTGGGCGACCGCGCTCGACACCTACGCGGCGCGGCAGGGGCGTAAGAACTTCTTCATGTTCGGCGAGACCTACTCCGCCGACACCTCGGTCACCTCCCCGTACGTCACCCAGGGGCGGCTGGACGCGACCCTGGACTTCCCCTTCCAGGACGCGGCCCGCGCCTACGCCTCCCAGGGCGGCAGCGCGCAGAAGCTGGCCTCGGTCTTCGGCGACGACTACAAGTACACGACCGACAAGGCCAACGCGTACGAGCAGGTCACCTTCCTGGGCAACCACGACATGGGGCGGATCGGGTACTTCCTGGAGCAGGACAACCCGAAGGCCACGGACGCCCAGCTGCTGGCCAAGGACCGGCTCGCCAACGAGGTGATGTTCCTCAGCCGGGGCAACCCGGTCGTCTACTACGGCGACGAGCAGGGCTTCACCGGCTCGGGCGGGGACAAGGACGCCCGGCAGACGATGTTCGCGTCGAAGGTCGCCGACTATCTCGACGACGACGAGATCGGCACCGACCGGACCGCCGCGAGCGACGCCTATGACACCAGTGCGCCGCTCTACCGGCAGATCAGCGCTCTTTCCAAGCTGCGCGCGGCCAACCCGGCCCTCGCCGACGGGGTGCAGACAGAGCGCTACGCGGCCGACGGCGCCGGCGTCTACGCGTTCACCCGGACGGACGCGAGGACCGGCCAGGAGTACGTCGTCGCCTTCAACAACGCCGAGGCGGCGAAGACGGCGACCTTCACCACCGGCTCCGCCGGCATGCGCTACCGCGCCCTCTACGGCACGGACTCCACCCTGACCTCCGACGGCGCGGACCGGTTGACCGTCACCGTCCCGGCCGGATCCGCCGTCGTCTACAAGGTCGCCGGCCCCCTCACCAGGCCCGCCACGAGCCCGGAGATCACCCTCGCCGCCCCGGCCGCCGGCGCCACCGGCACCGTCGACCTCACCGCGAACGTCACCGGCGGTCAGCTCAACCGGGTGGTCTTCGCCGCCCAGGTCGGCAACGGCAGGTGGACCACGCTCGGCTCCGCCGACCACGCCCCCTACCGGGTCACCCAGACCCTCGCCGCCGACGTGCCGGCCGGCACCGCGCTGCGCTACAAGGCGGTCGTCGTCGACTCGGCGGGCCACCGCACCGCCGCCACGGCCGAGAGCGCCTCCGGCACCCCGCCGGTCCCCGAGACCCCCACCGCCTCCTCCCGGAACTACGCGATCGTCCACTACAAGCGCACCGACGGCGACTACGCCGACTGGGGCCTGTACGCCTGGGGCGACATCGCCGACGGCGAGGCGACCACCTGGCCCGCCGGCCACCCGTTCACCGGCCGTGACGCGTACGGCGCCTTCGCGTACGTCAAGCTGAAGCCAGGTGCCTCGAACGTGGGCTTCCTCGTCGTCGACAAGGACGGCGACAAGGACGTCTCCGCCGACCGCTCCATCGACGTCACCGAAACGGGCGAGGTCTGGATCGAACAGGGGAAGGCGGACGTGATGACCGAACGGCCCGCCTACCCCGCCCAGGACACCGCCAAGGCGGTCATCCACTACCACCGTGCCGACGGGGACTACGACGGCTGGGGCCTGCACGTCTGGACGGGCGCCGCGAACCCCACCGACTGGTCGAGCCCCCTCAAGCCGGTGCGGACCGACGCCTACGGCGCCGTCTTCGAGGTGCCGCTCACCGACGGCGCCACCAGCCTCAGCTACATCCTGCACGACGGCGACGAGAAGGATCTGCCCGCCGACCAGTCCCTGGACCTCAAGGCCGACGGCTACGAGGCGTGGCTGCTGAACGGCCAGGAGCAGTACCTGCTCCCGCAGCCCGCGGGCAGCGCCGCCGCACTCGACCTGACCACCTCCAAGGCGGTCTGGATCGACCGTGACACGGTCGCCTGGGACGGTGTCGACGGTGCCGTCTCCACGCAGCTCCTCTACTCCCGCGACGGTTCGATCGCCGTCAAGGACGGGACGCTGACGAGCGACGACGAGCGGTGGCTGCGGCTGACGAAGACCACCCTCACCGACGCCCAGAAGGCCAGGTTCCCGCACCTGAAGGAGTACACCGCCTGGTCGGTCGACCCGCGCGACCGGGGCCGGGTGCGCGAGGCGCTCGGCGGACAGCTCGTCGCCTCCCAGCGGACCGCGAACGGCGCGGTACTGGCCGCGACCGGGGTCCAGACCGCCGGGGTGCTCGACGACCTGTACGCCAAGGCGACGACGGCCAGTCTCGGCCCGGTCTTCCACCGCGGAAAGCCGACCCTCTCCGTCTGGGCGCCGACCGCACAGAGCGTGGGAGTCGAGATCGACGGCTCCACCGTTGCCATGAAGCGGGACGCCAGCACCGGCGTCTGGTCCGTCACCGGCCCCGGGTCCTGGAAGAACAAGCCCTACCGGTACGTCGTGAAGGTCTGGGCTCCCAGCGTCCGCAAGGTGGTGACCAACAAGGTCACCGACCCCTACTCGGTCGCCCTGACCGCGAACTCCGAGCGCAGCCTCGTCGTCGACCTGGACGACCGGTCCCTCGCCCCCGGCGGCTGGGCCGGCTACACCAAGCCCAAGGCGGTGCCCCTGAAGGACGCCCAGATCCAGGAACTGCACGTCCGGGACTACTCGGTGGCGGACTCCACGGTCCCGGCCGCCGACCGGGGCACGTACCTGGCCTTCACCGACAAGGGCAGCGACGGCTCGAAGCACCTGCGTGAACTCGCGAAGTCCGGTACGTCGTACGTCCATCTCCTCCCGGCCTTCGACTTCGCCACCGTGCCCGAGAGGAAGGCGGACCAGGCGAGCCCCGGCTGCGATCTCGCCTCGTACCCCGCCGACTCCGACCGGCAGCAGGAGTGCGTCGCCGCGACCGCCGCCAAGGACGCCTACAACTGGGGTTACGACCCCTATCACTTCACGGTCCCCGAGGGCTCGTACGCCACCGACCCCGACGGCACCGCCCGCACGGTCCAGTTCCGGCAGATGGTCAAGTCGCTGAACGAGGACGGCCTGCGGGTCGTCATGGACGTCGTCTACAACCACACGGCCGCCAGCGGGCAGGCGGACACGTCCGTCCTCGACAAGATCGTGCCCGGCTACTACCAGCGGCTGCTCGCCGACGGCTCGGTCGCGAACAGCACCTGCTGCGCCAACACCGCTCCCGAGAACGCCATGATGGGCAAGCTGGTGGTCGACTCGATCGTCACCTGGGCCAAGGAGTACAAGGTCGACGGCTTCCGCTTCGACCTGATGGGCCACCACCCGAAGGCCAACATCCTGGCCGTCCGGAAGGCCCTGGACGCGCTGACCCTCGCGAAGGACGGCGTCGACGGCAAGAAGATCATCCTGTACGGCGAGGGCTGGAACTTCGGCGAGGTCGCCGACGACGCCCGCTTCGTGCAGGCCACCCAGGCCCACATGGCCGGCACCGGCATCGCCACCTTCTCCGACCGGGCGCGGGACGCCGTACGCGGCGGCAGCCCCTTCGACGAGGACCCCGGCGTCCAGGGTTTCGCGTCCGGGCTGTACACCGACCCCAACGCGTCGACGGCCAACGGCACTGCGGCCGAGCAGAAGGCCCGGCTGCTGCACTACCAGGACCTGATCAAGATCGGCCTGAGCGGCAACCTGGCCGCGTACCGGTTCACCGACACCGACGGCAAGGAGGTCACCGGCGCCGAGGTCGACTACAACGGCTCGCCCGCCGGGTACGCGGACGCGCCCGGTGACGCCCTCGCCTATGTCGACGCGCACGACAACGAGTCGCTGTTCGACGCGCTGACGTACAAGCTGCCGGCCGGCACCAGCGCCTCCGCCCGGGCCCGGATGCAGGTCCTCGCGATGGCCACGGCCGCCCTGTCGCAGGGCCCGTCGCTCTCCCAGGCGGGCACGGACCTGCTCCGCTCCAAGTCCCTGGACCGCAACTCCTTCGACAGCGGCGACTGGTTCAACGCCATCCACTGGAACTGCTCCGACGGCAACGGCTTCGGGCGCGGGCTGCCGATGGCCGCCGACAACGCCTCCAAGTGGCCGTACGCCAAGACGCTGCTGGGTTCGGTGCGGGTCGGCTGCGCGGAGATCGACGAGACCTCGGCCGCCTACCGTGATCTGCTGAGAATCCGTACGACCGACAGTGTGTTCTCGCTGGACACGGCTGGACAGGTGCAGTCGAAGCTCTCGTTCCCGCTGTCCGGAAAGGACGAGACGCCCGGCGTGATCACGATGGAACTCGGTGATCTGGTCGTCGTGTTCAACGCGACGCCGGAACGCCAGGAACAGCGGGTCGGCGCGCTGGCCGGAACCGGATACCGGCTGCACCCGGTGCAGGCGGCAGGGGCCGATCCCGTCGTCAAGTCCGCGTCGTACGACCGGAGCGCGGGTACGTTCACCGTTCCGGGGCGCACTGTGGCGGTGTTCTCCCGGACCGCGTGACATCGGCATTACGTTGGTGGGGCAGGCCCAGAACCGGGTGCTGCCCCACCGGCGTTGTCCAGGGGTTGGTAAATGGACGTCAACGGCAACCTCGCCGACACCACCGTGCTGATCGTGGACGACGAGGCCGCGAGCCGGTACGCGATGGGCACCGTGCTGCGCCGGGCCGGGCACGAGGTCGTCCCGGTCGCCCGCGGCCAGGAGGCGCTCAGCGAAGTCGACGTACGGCTGCGCAAGGGCCGGCTGCCCGACGTGGCCCTCATCGACGTGCACCTGCCGGACATGAGCGGCTTCGAGCTGTGCCGCCGGCTCAGGGAACGGCCGCACATGGCCGGTCTGCCCGTCGTGCACTTCTCGGCCCAGTCGGCCGTCCCGGCGGACCGCTGCCAGGGGCTGGAGACCGGCGCCGAGGCGTATCTGACCGTGCCCGCCGAGCCGGAGGACATCGAGGCCGCGGTCCGGGCCGCGGTCCGCGCCGCCCGGCTGCGCGCCGACGACCAGGCCCTGGTGCGGCGGCTCAGGCTGCTGTCGGAGACGATCGTCGCCATCCAGTCGGCGCGCTCGCTGCACGAACTGGCCGACGCGGCGGCGGACGGCGCCGCCCGGCTGCTCGGTGGCCCCGCCGCCGTCTTCGTCCTCGACCGGGACGGCGAGCTGTACCGCGGTCTGAGCCGCGCGCGCACCTCCCTCGCCCTGCCCGACGAGGGTGCCCACCGGGAGGTGGCCGGGCTGCTGCGGCGGCTCACCCGGGGACAGCCCGGGGTCCGGATCACCACCGTGCCGGCGCCGCTGTGGCCCACCGGGTTCTTCCGGCCCGGGGTGCAGCACGACGCCCGGCTGACCCTGGTTCTCACCCAGGACGGCAGGACACCGGTCTGTCTGGCCACCCCCACCCGCGGCCGGCGCCGGGTCAGCCCCGAGAACGAGGCGCTGCTGGCCCAGCTGGCCCAGGCCACCGCGCTCGCCGCCGAGCCGCTGCTCATGTACCAGGTGGAGCGGCATGTCGCGCTCACCCTCCAGCACAGCTTCCTGCCCCGTCCGCACCAGCTGCCCGAACTGCCGGGCGTCGACATAGCGGTGCGGTACGAGCCGGCCTCCCAGGAGACGGAGATCGGCGGCGACTTCTACGCCGCGCTGCGGGTCGGCGACGGCGTGCTCACCGCGGTGGGGGACGTCGTCGGGCACTCGCTGGACGCGGCCACCGTCATGGTCGAACTGCGGCACGCGCTGCGCGCCTACTGTCTCGCGGAGAGCGACCCGGCCGCGCTCGCCGAGCGGCTCGACCAGCTCCTCCAGCACTACCACGCCGAGGTCACGGCCACCGTCTGCCTGGCCCTGATCGACCCCGGCACCGGACGCACCCGTATCGCCAACGCCGGCCACATCCCGCCGCTGATACTGGGCGACGACGGCAGCGCCGAGTACGTCAAGGCGTCCGGTCCGCTGCTCGGCGTGGGGCTGCCGCACCCGCCGCCCACCGAGCTGGTCCTCGGACCCACCGACCGGCTCCTCATGGTCACCGACGGCCTGATCGAGACCCGGGGCACCGACCTCTCGGTCTCGATGGAACAGCTCCGCGCCGCCGCCGTCGGCGCGCTGCCCGGCCTGGAGGCCCTCTGCGACACCCTGCTGGCCTGCTTCGGCCGGGACCGCGAGGACGACGTGGCCCTGCTGGCGCTGAGCCTTGCGGACTAGGCCGGGCGCCGGTTCGACGCTGACCAGGAGGGCCCATGCCGCAGATCACCGTCGACTGCTCGCACCCGGTGGAGGACGCCTTCGGCTTCGAGGGCTTCGCACGGGAGCTGCACGAGCGGCCGCCGAGATCGCCGCGGCGAAGCCGGAGGCGTGCAAGACCCTGTTCAGGCCCACCGAGTACTGCGCGTTCGGATACGAGGATCCCCGGGCGGGCGGCCACGCCATCGTGCACGTGACCTTCGGGCTCCTCGCCGGGCGCAGCGACGAGACGAAGGAGCGGCTGACGCAGGCGGCGCTGGAGCTGCTCCGCAAGTACGTCGAACCGGAGGACGGGGTCGTCCTGCACGCGTCCGCGGAGGTGCGGGACCTGGACGCGTCGTACCGCAAGTACGACGGCTAGGTGTATTGCCCGGTGAGACACCTCAGGGTTCTAACTCGTCAAGCGGCGGGGGCGAGTTCGACGAGGAAGGCGGTTTGTTCGTCGAACAGCTTGCGGTGCTGGAGGCAGTGGTAGAGCTGGCCGAGCATGCGGTTGAAGAGGTTTCTCTGGGCGGCAGCGTGCCAGTCTCCGTGGTCGTCGCGGCGTCTTCGGTAGTGGGCTTTGGCACCGGGTGAGGCGGTGATGGCGGAGAAGGCCCAGAGGTAGCCGGCGTGGTTGAGCCGGTCGTTCTTCACCCATCGCCGAGTGATGCTCGACTTCTTGCCGGAGGCCCTGGTGATGGGCGAGGAGCCGGCGTATGCCTTGAGGCCGCGGGAGTCGGCGAACCGGGTGCGGTCGTCGCCGATCTCGGCCAGCACCCGGGCGCCGAGCTGGACGCCGAGGCCGGGGAAACTGAGGATGATCTCAGCGTCCGGGTGCTGAGGGAACGTCTCCTCCACCGCCTTGGCCAGGTTGTCGGTGGCTGTGCAGGCGGCTTCAAGCTGGATCACGAGGGCGAGCATCTGCTGGCCGAGCGCGTCTTCGACCGTGGGCGGCTGGTGGGCCCACTCAGCGCGGAACACGTCGCGAAGCCGGTCGGCTTCGGTTGCGATGCCGCGTTGGCGGCCGGCTCGCTTGAGCGCGGCCTGCAGCTGCGTGCGCGTCAGGGAAGCGGCGCGGGATGGTGTCGGAGCCGCCCGGAGGACCTTAAGGGCCTCCGGGCGGCAGAGGCCGTTCTTCCAGGGCTCGAAGGCCACCAGCGCGGCCGGGTAGTACTCGCGCAGCAGAGACCTGAGCTGGTTGGAGATCTGCTGGCGGTTCCAGGTGGCGTCCTGCTGCGCGCGGGCCAGGACAGTGATGGCGCGGGCCAGGTCGCTGTCCTGTGGCAGCGGCCGGTGGGCGTGCATGTCGGTGCGCAGGATGTTCGCCAGCAC